>JBEQAD010000013.1:0-23519 GCA_041640515.1 Saprospiraceae bacterium
ACTTCTGTTAGTGAAGTGAGGCATTGGCATATTAGGAACTGGGCAGCCAGCCAGTTGCAGCGCGGAATAGATGCGCGCAGCGTCAACCGTCGGCTGTCGTGCTTGAAAACATATTTTAAATACCTCAGGTCGCGCGGGTGGATAGACCAAGACCCGATGCGCAAAGTACTGGGTCCGAGAGCAGGACGACGGCTTCCGGTATTCATTCCGGAGCAGGAAATAGAGATGCTGTTTACTCAGGTAGCCTTCGCATCGGGCTATTTGGGGCATTTAGAGCGCCTCCTTTTAGAGGTGTTCTATGGAACTGGGCTTCGGTGCAGCGAACTCATCCGGCTTCGAGTATGCGACGTGGACTTGAGCCGCACAGTGCTGCGCGTATTGGGGAAAGGCGGTCGAGAGCGAGCGGTACCCCTAGCGCGCTATCTGGTGGAAGCGCTCGAGCATTTTCTAGCCCTGCGCGCGGAGACATTCCCGGGAACCAGCGCTCCTTGGCTTTTTTTGAGCCGAAAAGGCGAACCTCTTAAACCTGGCTTTGTTTATCGCGTTGTTCACAAGTACTTGACTGCCGTAAGTTCTGCTGAGCAGCGCAGCCCGCACGTGCTACGCCATACATTCGCCACCCATTTATCAAATCGAGGCGCCGACTTGAACGCGATCAAAGAATTGCTTGGGCACAGTAGCTTGGCCGCAACACAGATATACACCCACAATAGCATCAGCCGGCTGATTGAAGTCTATGAGCAGGCGCATCCCAAAGGACAAGATTAAGTTCTCTTCTTGCATATGACCGCAGCGCAACAACACCAAGCAGATAACCTCTCCATCATTCGGCAAAGCGCCAGCGCTTTTGCCGAAATGTACATTCGCCCTCACGTTATGGAATGGGACGAGGCACAGCACTTTCCTATAGATCTTTTTCACCGCATGGGTGAACAAGGATTCTTGGGCGTACTTATTCCGGAAGAATATGGAGGCGCAGGATTAGGCTACCAGGAATATATCACCATTATTGAGGAAATAGCCAAAGTATGCGGCTCTATCGGCCTGAGCGTGGCTGCGCACAATTCCCTGTGCACAAATCATATATATACTTTTGGAAACGAAGAACAGCGCCGCAAGTACCTGCCCCTATTAGCCACTGGCCAATGGATTGGCGCCTGGGCGCTGACGGAGCCTAACACAGGCAGCGATGCGGGTCGCATGCAATGTGTGGCACAGCGCGACGGCGATTATTATGTGCTGAACGGCACCAAATGCTGGATAACCCACGGCATTAGCGGTCAGGTAGCTGTGGTCATTGCCCGCACGGGCGAATTGCTGGATAGCCGAGGCATGACGGCTTTCATCGTTGAGCGAGGCACACCGGGCTTTCGCAGCGGTAAAAAAGAAAACAAACTGGGCATGCGCGCTAGCGAAACGGCTGAGCTTATTTTCGACAACTGCCGCATTCACAAAAGCCAGGTGCTCGGTCAAGAAGGAGAAGGTTTTATTCAGGCTATGAAAATTCTGGACGGCGGGCGTATCTCGATTGCCGCCTTAGCCTTAGGCATTGCTAAGGGCGCCTATGAAGCGTCGGTCAAATACGCTAAAGAACGCCATCAATTTGGACAACCTATTGCTGATTTTCAGGCTATTAGCTTCAAATTAGCTGATATGGCCACAAAAATCAGTGCAGCGGAGTTACTCACCCGCCATGCGGCAGACTTGAAAAACGCCGGCCTAAAGTGCACGCGCCAAGCGGCTATGGCCAAGTATTACGCCTCGGAAATCTCGGTGCAAATCAGTACCGACGCTGTCCAAATCCACGGCGGTTACGGCTACACCAAAGACTTCCCTGTAGAAAAGTATTATCGCGATTCTAAGCTGTGCACCATCGGTGAGGGTACTTCTGAAATTCAAAAGTTGGTCATAGCGCGCGAGTTACTGCGCGAAAAGCAGTAGAAGACATGACGGTCCATACCATAGACCTGAAGTTCCTTAACCTGGAGCATACTATTGCAGTATTCGTCGTGGAAGGGCCAGAAGGGCTGGCCTTAGTGGAGAGCGGGCCGTATTCTACATTTCCCTATCTTATTGATGTACTGAAGCAGCGTGGCTGGCGGCTGTCGGATTTTCGAAGCCTCTTCCTGTCGCATATTCATTTTGACCACGCCGGTGCGGCTTGGGCTTGGGCGCGCGAGGGTGTCCGCGTGTACGTACATCCGACGGGCTTACCCCATCTGGCCGCGCCAGAAAAACTGTATCAATCGGCCAAGCGCATCTACGGTGACGATATGGAACGTCTCTGGGGCGCCATGGAGCCCATTCCGGAAACGCAATTGTATGCGCCAGCCCATGGAGAAGTTATCCATTCGGTAGGGCTAACCTTCAAAGCCTGGCATACACCAGGTCATGCTGTGCACCATATTGCCTGGGAGGTCAGCGGCCCCAATGAGCTACCGGTTGTGTTCGCGGGCGATGTAGCTGGCGTGTGCATAGATGGGCGCTACGTGGCGCCTCCATGCCCGCCACCAGACATTCATGTGGAAGATTGGCAGACATCTCTCGCTCTGTTGCGCTCTCTGCCAGCACAGATGCTTTACCTGACGCATTACGGCGTGATAAAGGACAAGGATAGGCATTTGAGCGATCTGGAGAAGCGCCTCATTGCCTGGGCACAATGGATGAAGCCCTACGCCGAGCAGCAAGTTCATTCCGAAGACATTGTGCCTTATTTTGTAACTTTCGTACGTGAAGAGATGGCCTTTGCGAGGGTAGACACCGTTACTGCCGCCCGCTACGAAGCCGCTAATCCAGCTTTCATGTCGGTAGCGGGGCTGTTGCGCTATTGGAAGAAAAAACTCTCTGCATGAACGCATCTGAAATCCTGGCTCGCCTTCGGCATCAGTGTGTCGTGGTGGTGGGCGATAGCATGCTTGACCGTTATCTGATGGGAACAGTGAGCCGTATTTCACCAGAAGCGCCCGTGCCGGTGGTCTTGCACCACCACACAGAAGACCGCCTGGGCGGTGCGGCCAACGTGGCGCTAAACTTACAAGCTTTGGGAGCCCAGGCCATTCTCTGCAGTGTTATAGGCGACGATGCTGAGGGTGATGCTTTTCGCGCACTATTGCCCGCTGCCGACCTAACTTCTGAAGGTTTATTGTCGCTACCTGGCCGAAAAACAACCGTTAAGATGCGCATACTGGGCAACAACCAACAGATGCTGCGCATTGACCGAGAAGATGTACACGACCTAAGCCCTGCTGAAGAGCACCTCTTTATCGAGCACGTGCAGAAGCTGTTGGATGCCCATCCTGTACGGGCACTAATCTTCCAAGATTACAACAAAGGCGTTTTGACCCCTTTAATCATCAGCACCCTGGTCCAGCGGGCCAAAGCCCGAGGCATATTCACTGCTGTTGACCCAAAAAAGGCAAACTTCTTCGCCTATCAAGGCGTCGAACTGTTTAAACCCAATCTTAAAGAGGTGCGCGATAGCCTGCCTTTCAACGTAGAAGCCACCTTAGAGTCGCTGCGTACCGCAGCGGCCTTGCTGCGGGAAAAACTGGGTTGCTCTACTGTCATGATCACGCTGTCAGAAAAAGGCTTATTTTTGGACAATAAAAGAAGCGCACAGCTCTATCCGACATCACCACGAAAGGTGGCTGACGTCAGTGGCGCAGGCGACACAGTGATCAGCATAGCTACACTAGGGCTAGTGGCAGGTTTAGAGCATCCAATCGTTGCTGCGCTATCTAATTTGGCGGGAGGCCAGGTATGTGAATTTCCGGGCGTCGTGCCTGTACAAGTGAATCTTCTGGAGAAAGAATTGGCGCATTGGCTCACACAAAACTCTGGATATGCATGAGATGGAGGCTTATTTTGACTTTGCTAACAGGTGTTTGCTCGACAAACGCACAGGTGCGTTACGCTCCAGATACGTTGCTTATTCAGCGCTTCGAGGTGGACCCTACGGACACCATGCTGCTTTTTCCTTCGGGCAACGACCTGCAATGGGTAAATTGGGATGCCGACCAAGTGCCCCCTGCTTGTGATTTCGGCAGAGTACCGGGCAACTGGTTCTGGGATAGTGACTTAGGCGATAGCACTAATTCGGCATTCACAAGCTGCTCTTACTTGAAAGATGCCCAAAAGCGCAACGAGAACTGGCTCATCACTCCACCAATATTCATCTCAGATACACAAACCATCCTCAGCTGGCGCTCGCTGTCCTTCGAAGGCCCTGCCTTTTTAGATGGGTACAAGGTGTTGATTTCTACGACGAGCAATGCTGCTTACGATGGCACTTTCCAGGATACGCTTTTCGTAGCGGCGGAAATGATAGCTGCGCTGGTGCCGTTCTCGCTTGACCCCAAGGACTACGTCTTTTCTGCTGGCTACATACATGCCAGCGGTTTCCGAGACACCACTTACTTCATACCTGCTGATAGCAATTACCCTAACAACCGCGGTCTAATGGAGCCTCATGCGGTGAGTTTAACGCCCTACGCAGGTAAGAGGATCTACATCGCTTTTGTGCACGACTCGCAAGACGATAACATCCTTCAGCTAGATGACATTGCCGTCGTACAAGGTGTTGGGCTGTATGCACCGGAACAATACCGCCCGACCTTGAGGCTACGGGTGCTTCCTAATCCTGCGCGCGACGCTACGCGGCTTTTCTTTTCGGAAATAATTCGCCCCGTGCGAGTACAGATTACTGATGCCACAGGGCGAGCGGTGAGCGTGCAGTCCCTTTCAGGCCAACCTACCGACAGCCTTTGGCTCGACATGAGCGCTTTGCCATCGGGCACGTATGTGGTGGCAATTGTTGCCGAGCATGCTGTCGAAAGCATCCGAATAGTACGATACTAACGATAGAAGCGCCCAAAAGCGGCTATTGCGCTCTTTTCCTTTCTCATTCGTACGAAGTCTATATACAAAAAACTTTCTTGTGCTTGTGAGCGCTTTTGTGTTCCTTTGCGGCAGCTTTGGAAATAGTATTCTGCCCTCCAAGCGCCACCTTGTTTCTTATTAGTTATTTGAAAAGGCTATGATCAGTCGCCGCAGCGTCCGCGTAAAAGTCATGCAGCTGTTGTACATGCTGAACCGGGATGAACAATTAACTTATTCCGATGTAGTGCAGCTGTACAACGAAGGTATCTGGAAAACCTTTGAGCTGTATATTTTCCAACTCTACTTGCTTTTGCGGGTTGCGCAATACGCCGAAAAGGACGCAGCAATCAGGGCGGCTAAAATGATGCCCACCGAAGAAGACAAGAATTTCACTGCGCGCTTGTATAAAAACCCCTGTACGCAAAGCCTCGCTAATAATGTGGGATTCCTGCAACTGGTGGCCAAGTACAACGCCCATGAGCACATTGACCCTGAACAGATTCGACAGATATACCAGGCATTTAACGCCACAGAGGTTTGCAAGCAATACCTGGCCTCAGATGAACCTACAAAAGAAGAGCACATCAAAATCCTGCTCGAGTTGTATCGCTTTCTAGTTAACAATGAGTTGTTTACCGAGATCGTAGAAGACCGGTACAGCAATTGGGATGACGATGAATCACTGGTTGTGGGAGCCATAAAGAAAACCATTAAAGCTATGCCTTTAGAAGGCGAGTTTTACCAGGAGTTCCAGCCATCCGATGAGACAGTCCGGGAGTTTGGAGAACAACTGCTCCGCAAGACTTGCCAGGAAGACCAGGTGCTCTTCGACCTTATTGCTCCTATGCTCAAAAACTGGGACCCCGACAGGGTAGCTATTCTAGACATGATCATGCTCAAAATGGCCCTGTGTGAGTTGCTGCACTTCCCTACTATCCCAGTGAAAGTCACCCTCAACGAGTTCGTAGAAATCTCTAAGATGTACTCTACAGAAAACAGCCGGGAATTTATTAACGGCGTCTTAGACCGTCTGATGAAGCGCCTCCAGCGGGAAAACCGAATCGTTAAGGAAGGCCGCGGGCTACAAGAGTAGTCTGCCTCAACCACCACGTAACATTTGCTGTAAAGGTGCTTCCACGTGCTCCAAGGTAAGTAGTTTTACCCGCCTGCGGTACGGTCGAGGTCTTAGAGTTAGCCTGAGCAGCTACCAGACGAAAGGCAGCTTTAGGATTAATGGCTCGATCATGTTCCGAAATGCTACCGGATATTGCTTCCACGGTTAAGTTCTCTAATAAAGGGTACAAGCGAAGAACGAAAAGGCCAGGCTCGCAAAAGACTTAGACACTAACCACCCTGTTATTGCTCACAGCAACGAAGTCAACTGCACTGGGCGTGAGATTAAATTGCTTCCCATCTATTGCCGCCGTTTAGTTTTGGTGCCGTCTTCACTGCCGGTGGCCGCGTAGGTCTGCGTAGATGTTTCGGCTTGATTGGCCTGAGTTACCTGGGCTACCGCTTCCTAAACGGTGCTTTGCTCAACCGCGTAAACTTTATTTCGCACCGTTGGGCTGCAGGCGTTATGTAGGCATAGAAGCGCCACGCCAGCGGCTACTCGGTCTTGGTTTCCACCTTCAACAAAACAAGGGGGCCGTTATGTTCTGTACGGTTAACCTGCGAAACGAACCCTCCGTTCGCCTTTGTACCATTTGTTGACAGGCCCGGTCATCGCGTACAGTTAACTGTCTGATGCCCAGAGTCTTTCCTTTCCACGATGTGGAGTTTTGCATAGCACCGAAGAGATGTCTGGAGAGGAGTGAATAGCGGTTTTACTCGGCACGAACGCAGCAATGTCTTGAAAAATTAGAGTGACAGTATAGAATTCTTTTAACTATTGGCTTGGGTAAAAAACGCGCTATGGGGTTGCTTGCATAGCCGCTACCTTTGCCTTGCAACAAAGCTGAACTGTGAAAGTCGTCATTCCTGTAGCCGGTGCCGGCACCCGCCTGCGACCGCACACGTATACTCAGCCTAAGCCACTTATGCCGGTGGCGGGTAAGCCCATCATTTGCTTCATCGTGGACAAATTAGCCGAAGCTGGGCTAAGCGAGTTTGTTTTTGTTATTGGTTACTTAGGCGAAAAGGTGCGCAGTTTTATCGAGGAGCGGTACCCCCATTTAAAAACGGAATTTGTGTACCAGGAAAGCCGCGAGGGTTCTGGTCATGCCGTCTGGACGGCTCATGAAGCCATCGAGGATGAAGAAGAAATCTTTATTGCCTTTGGCGACACCATCTTCGATGCTGACCTCAACCAGATGCTCGAGTGTCCCTATTCTTGCTTAGGTGTGAAAAAAGTGGATACTCCTCGTGAGTTTGGCGTGGCCGAGTTAGACAGCAACGACTTTGTGGTGCGCGTCGTGGAAAAGCCCCGCATTCCGAAGACAAACATGGCCATCGTAGGGCTATATAAAATTAGGAATGTGCCCCTTCTACTGCGGAGTGTAGAATACCTGATGAGCCAGAATGTGCGCACTTTCGGCGAAATCCAACTGACTGACGCGCTGCAGTTCATGATTGAGCAAGGCGAGCGGTTTAAAGCTGTCCCCGTGCGGAACTGGTTTGATTGTGGTCGAAAAGAAGTGCTGCTGGAGACCAATGCTATGTTGCTAAGTCAGCGCGGCTATGCTGATGATGCCCTCACGCTGCCGGTGTTCGATAACACCATCATCATCTACCCCGTATCCATTGGCAACGGCTGCCAGATTACCAACAGCATCATCGGGCCAAACGTCACTATAGGCAATGGCGTGTCTATTAAGGACAGTATCATCAAAGACAGCATCATCGGCAGTCAAGCCTCACTGGAAGACGTAGTCCTGCGCCACTCCGTTATCGGCATTGGCTCCTCGGTGCGAGGTCTTAACCTGGCCTTGAACATCGGTGACGATACGGAAATAGATTTTCGGTAAGTGTATCGGTGTCAGAGCCCTGTGTGCGAATACCGCAACGCCGTTTCCGTATAAACCCTTGCCCCCTCTTGCTATGCTGCACGCTATTTCTCCAATTGACGGCCGATATGCGCATGCCACGCGCGAACTGTCGGACTATTTCAGCGAATATGCGCTGATTCGCCATCGGGTTTTCGTTGAGATTCAATATTTCATAGCCTTATGCCAGTATGGCCTGCCTCAATTGGCCAGCTTCGATGAAGCCAAAATAGACGAGCTGAACGCCATCTTCGAGCGTTTCAGCATAGCCGATGCTGAGTACATCAAAACCATAGAGCGCACCACTAACCACGATGTCAAGGCAGTGGAGTACTTTTTAAAGGAGCGCTTCGATGCGCTGGAATTGGGGCACTTGCGCGAATTTGTCCACTTCGGTCTGACTTCGCAGGACATCAACAACACGGCCATACCGCTGCTGCTGAAAAGCGCACTAGAAGAGGTGTACTATCCGCTGGTGGAGCGCACACGCAACCATCTGCACCATTTGTCGCAGGAATGGGCGCACGTGCCTATGTTGGCTAGAACCCATGGCCAACCTGCCTCGCCAACATTCCTAGGTAAAGAGCTAGCTGTCTTTGTAGCGCGCATAGACGAGCAAGTAAGGCAATTAAAGACCATCCCGCATCGCGCAAAATTTGGAGGAGCCACGGGCAACTTCAACGCGCACTATGCAGCTTATCCAGACTACGATTGGCACCAGTTCGCCGATGACTTTGTGCATGAGTTCTTAGGCTTAGAGCGCTCTAATCCGACTACCCAAATCGAACATTACGATTGCCTAGCAGCCCAATGCCACGCCATGAGCCGTATCAATACGGTGCTCATCAATCTCTGCCGCGATGTATGGACTTATGTTTCGCTGGAGTATTTCCGGCAAAAAACCGTCAAGGACGAGGTGGGCTCTTCGGCCATGCCGCACAAAGTCAACCCTATTGATTTTGAGAATGCCGAAGGTAACTTAGGCGTGGCCAATGCACTTTTTCAGCATTTCGCCGAAAAATTGCCCATCAGCCGACTTCAGCGTGACCTGACGGACAGCACCGTACTGCGCAATTTGGGCGTGCCTGTGGCGCATACAGTCATTGCCCTGAAGGCGATTTTGAAGGGTCTGGGCAAGCTCACGCTTAATGAAGGCCAGTTGTACGACGATTTGGAAGACAATTGGGCCGTCGTGGCTGAGGCTATTCAAGCTATTCTGCGGCGTGAGGGCTATCCGCGTCCCTATGAGGCACTGAAAGAGCTAACCCGCGGGCGCCCAACGATTACTTCGGCCGACCTACACGCTTTCATCCGCCGCTTGGACGTGCGGGAAGAGGTAAAAGAGGAACTCCTGGCGTTGACTCCTCATAACTACACTGGCCAGTGGCGCATCGTTTGAGGTAGAGCAACCAGCAACAGAATGCCGAACTGGCTGTTATGGGCAAAGCGACTGCATACTTTGGAGTAAATTTGTTTTTTCTTCTGTTGCATATTTTCGTCCATGATGGCCTTAGCCTTTTTGCAAAAACGCTTTGGGAGGAGCAATCCTTCGCTGTTACTATTCGCCATAGCGATTGATCTTTCTACTGGAGGAGGGCTGGCGATATCGGTGCAAGCACAGCCCTATCCCATCGGTACTCGTGTTACCACGTACCAGGACCCTGCGCGCAACAACCGCAGCATCCAGACATACCTGTATTATCCAGCTACGGCTCCCGGTGCTAACCAGCCGGTAGCCAGTGGGCAGTTTCCGGTCGTAGTGATTGGACACGGCTTCACGATGAACTATGCGCCGTATGCCTTTTGGGGCAACAATCTGGCCCAAGAGGGCTACATCGTGGCGATTCCCAACACTGAAACAGGTTTTTCTCCTAGCCATTCGGCCCTAGCCGCCGATATGGCCTTTCTGGTGGAGAAGCTTTATTCGGAAAATAACAATGGCAATTCGCCTTTTTATCAGCATGTACAAGCCGATGCCTGTATCATGGGTCACTCTATGGGTGGGGGATGTACCTATCTGGCGGCTCAAAATAATGCCAACGTGTCGGCAACCATCACTTTTGCAGCTGCGGAGACTAACCCTTCGGCTATTGCCGCGGCAGCCAACGTGAACTGCCCAAGCCTGGTGTTCAGTGGTTCTGTCGATTGTGTTACGCCGCCTGCCCAACACCAGGTGCCCATGTATAATGCATTACCCGACTGCAAAGCCTATATCTCGTTGGTAGGCGGCGGTCATTGCAATTTTGCTACTAACAATTTCAACTGCTCTTTTGGCGAATTCACGTGCAACCCTGCCGGGCCGCCTATGCCCGCAGATACCCAGCGCGCTATTACTCTCTACTTTGTGCGCCCATGGTTAGCCCGTTTTTTGAAAAATGACTATGCCTCCGGGCCTCTTTTCACGGCTCGTTTTGCGCAATATGAAACCGCGGGTAAGGTTACCGGCTCCATTGCTTGTGCTCCACTGCCCGTTGAACTTATCTCCTTCCGGTTGCGAAAGCCGCGCAAAGGCACTATTCGTCTGGAGTGGCGCACTGGCTCCGAGCATCAAGCAGCGCAGTTTGTGGTAGAAAGAAGCGCCGATGGGCAGCGCTTTGAAGCCTTAGGTAGCATGGCTGCCAATAACTTTCCCTCCGAGTACACCTTTGACGACGACCACCCCTTACTTGTAGACAACTTCTATCGCCTGCGCATAGTGGACTGGAACGAAGCGATAACCTATTCGCCCATTTTGCGCGAGCGCTCCGACGCCAGCGGTTGGCGAGCCTCGATAGTGCTTGGTTCTAGCATCCTACGGCTGCAATCGGACAAGGACACGGCCCCTGTTGAGCACCTCTACCTTTTTGATACTGCGGGTCGCCTTCTGTGGCAGCAACACTTGCAAGAGCACTCTCCTTCGCTTCAGGTAGATATTCCGGCGCTTCAATCTGGTCTTTACTGGTTGAAGGTGCAATCGGGCCGTTTTGCCGAAACCTTTCCTCTGGTTATTCATCGCTAACGCCAACGACACGCTGCCCTGTCTTATGCCTCGCGCCTTGCTACTTTTTGCCCATCCAGCCTTTGAGCATTCACGCGCACACCGACTCTTGCTCCAAAATTTGCCCAACGACCCGCGACTTACCTTTCACGACCTCTATGAGCAGTACCCCGATTTTTTTGTTGATGTCGCCCGCGAGCAAGCACTCCTTCAGGAACACGATGTGGTGATATGGCAACATCCTGTCTACTGGTACAGTTGCCCGCCACTGCTCAAACAATGGATAGATCTGGTACTGGCATTTGGCTGGGCTTATGGGCCGGGGGGCGATGCACTCAAAGGAAAGCGGCTGTTGCAGGCCGTCTCCACAGGCGGGGGGCGGCATGCCTATCAGTTGGAGGGCTTTCACCGGCACACGCTGCGACAGTTTTTATTACCCTTTGAACAAACAGCGCGCCTATGTGGCCTGGTTTATCTGCCGCCTTTCGTCGCTTTCGGGACGCATCGGTTGACCGACAAGGCGCTTTTTGATTTTTCACTAACCTACGCTCAGTTGTTGCGGCATCTCTTGGACGACGAGGACGGTGCCTTTACCCAACGACTGCTGCATTGCGAATACGCCAACGACTGCCTGACTGCTCCCTTCTTTCTTCCATAAATTCGGTTGGCTCCTTATGCCTTCGATATTTGGTCATGCCATGGCTTCCTCTGCCCTGGGTTACGCTTTCTTTCCTCAGCAAGCGCGAATGCAAGGCTTGGCCTTAGCGGCTCTGTGTGCGATGGCTCCCGATGCTGATGTCATTGCTTTTTCGTGGGGCATACCTTACGAAAGCATTTGGGGGCATCGCGGCTGGACGCACTCAATAGCTTTTGCCGCAGGGTTGGGATTGACCGTTAGCTGGCTCTTCTACAGACGCCAGCGCAGATGGCTGCCCATGGCGCTGTGGTTTATCTCGGCGACGGTCTCACATCCGCTGTTAGACATGGCCACTACGGGTGGCTTAGGGTGTGCATTAGGATGGCCCTTTAGCGAGGAGCGTTTCTTTTTACCTTGGCGGGTCATCCGAGTGTCTCCTTTAGAAGTAGGTGAATTTTTTAGCAAGAATGGCCTGCGCATTCTGGCTAGCGAGGCTTTCTGGATTGGCCTACCCGGGTTAGCGGTGGTGGTCCTTAGCCGGTGGAAACGCCGACAAGGAAAGTGCTACTAACGCGAGTCACCAATCCATCGGATACGATACCTTTGGGAGCGTATGAAGGACACTGCTTTTCGCATTACGGCCTTGTGGGCCTTTTCAGAATGCGCCTTAGGCGGGCTGATGCACGCTTTCAAACTGCCCTTCACAGGCTTATTTGTCGGCGGTTTTGCCGTGCTCTGCGTAGGCCTCTTGGCCTACGTAGAGCGGCCAGCAGCTTCCACTATTATGCGTGCCACAGTGCTAGTGATGCTGGTCAAGGCCGCCGTTAGTCCACATTCACCGCCGCAAGCGTACGTGGCCGTGGGCTTTCAAGGGGTATTAGGCGCACTGTTGCTAGGCTATCTTCGGCCAAGCCTATTGATGAGCATTCTCTATGGCTTCGTAGCTATCGCCGAGTCGGCGCTGCAAAAACTGCTGATGTTGTATCTATTTTTTGGAAAATCGCTCTTCGAGGCAGCTGACTTATTCGTAGCCGATGTGCTTAAAAAGTTTGGCTTGCCAAGCCACGGAGCGTGGGCTTGGTCTATTGCCTGGACGTACGTGGGTCTCTACGCACTTTGGGGCGCAGTGTTAGGTTATTGGATACCGCGCTTACCCGGCCTGTTGTTGCAGCGTTCGCAGCAATACCTCAGCGCTGAGGAGGCCGCACTGGAGGTCGAGATGAAGGGGAAAAAGCCGTCCTTCCCTAAAAAGATAGCCTTTTTAGTAGGGGTACTGCTGTTTATCGTCGCCACCTTTCTCCTGACAGGGGTCGAAGGGGGCGGTGGAATGCAAAAGGCCATTTACGCTGTTGTACGCACGCTGGCAGTATTGGGAGCATGGCTATTTGTCGTACGGCCGTTGATACAAGGACTTATCCAGCGTTGGGCCCAACGCAAGGCCAAAGAGGAGTCGAACATTTTGCAGCAATTGCTGGCCACTATTCCCGATTGGCGCACGCGTGCTACCCAGATTTTTGCCACCGTCAGCCGACGGCATCGAGGTTGGCGGCGGTGGTCTGAGTTTGCTCTCGCCCTTTTGGCCGTTGCCCTATATGAGGAGTCGATCAATGTTCATGACCAATAATGCGCCGCTGATCAGGGATGGTTACAACGATGTCGGCGTCGTTGTCTAAAATAACGCACTGGCATCCTAGGCGGCTTTCCAACCTGGGATTAATGGCTCGGTCAATGAAATCTTCTTCTTTTTCCGAAATTTCCTCGAGGAATTCTTCTCCTTTTTCAATATACACGTGACAGGTAGAGCATGCACATACTCCACCGCAATTGTGGTTAAGATGAATGTCAAACTCCTCCGTTATTTCCAGAATAGAACGCCCCTTTAAGTCGCCAGTGATTGTTTTTTCAGGGATGGATTTATCTTCAAAAAGAAAACGTACGGTAGCCACAGTAAGCGGAATGGTTCAGGTGAAATCGGGCTGTAATTATACAGCGAAACAAGCCAAAAACAAAAGGGTTCATGTTAGGGCAGCACCCACTAATCGTGAGCCGTAGCCGTTGCGAAAATCCTCCCCTGACATGCGGCGCTTTCCCTCGGGCTGCACCTCGAGCAATTGGACGTGACCATCGGCCGTGCTTACCCAAACACCGCCGCTTTTAGGCAAAACGAAGCATCCGGGAGGCACAGTTGGCGGAGTTGCCTCCTTTAAGGTTCGAAGAATCTTGAAGACCTTGCCTTCAAAGCGAGCCCAGGCCCCGGGGTGCGGGCTTAGTCCGCGCACAAAGTTGTGTACCTGAGTGGTAGACTGGTCGAAGCGCAAGTGGCACGTATCTGTGAAAATTTTAGGAGCATGACTAGCCTCAGCTTCGACTTGAGGAGTAGGATGTGCCTCTCCACGCTCTATAGCGCGGACTGTGCGAAGCACCAACTGGGCGCCGAGGTGCATCATACGGTCGTGCAACTCGCCTGCTGTTTCGTTTTCGCCGATAGAGAGCCGCTCCTGAAAGAGGATGTCGCCTGTGTCAATTTCGTGGCGCAGCAGAAAAGTGGTCAGTCCGGTCTCTGTCTCGCCGCGGATGATAGCCCAGTTAATAGGAGCGGCGCCTCGGTATTTGGGCAAGAGGGAAGCGTGCAGGTTGAGCGTTCCCAAGGGTGGCATAGACCACACTATTTCGGGCAACATACGAAAAGCCACTACAACTTGCAGGTCGGCGCGACAGGCGCGCAAGGCTTCCAAAAATTCCGGGTTTTTCAGTTTCTCTGGCTGGAGCACTCGTAGGTAGTGTTGGAGAGCAAACACCTTGACGGGCGACTGTATTAGCCCCAAACGGCCGCCGGGCTTGTCGGGCGCTGTGATGACGGCGGGAATGTTGTAGCCGTTGTCGCACAACACTTGAAGAGATGGCACTGCAAATTCAGGTGTGCCCATGAAAACTATCCGCATGGGGCAAACATAGGAAAGAATTCGAGCGTCGAGCCGTTACCTTTGTCGGGACCCAAAGCGTTGTTTTTTACCCACTCGCCCATGTTCGAATTGCACACCTCGGCCTTTGGCCGATTGAGACGGTACGATTTTTCTCTTCCAACAACAGGACACAGTTTCAGCATAGTGCCCGCCCGAGGTGCCACTGTTATTGACCTGCGCTATCAAGGAGAAAGCCTGTTGGATGGTTATGCCACACCAGAAGCGCTGGAGGCGGGCGAGTGGGCCAAAAGTGCGCTGCTTTTCCCATTTCCTAACCGCCTGCGCGACGGTCGCTACCAATGGGGTGGTCAAGAGTACCAGTTTCCCATAAACGAGCCAAAAACGAACACGGCTATTCACGGCTTTGCGAGCCAGGAGCCGTTCGCCGTTACGCGCATCGAATTAACCGAAGAGCACGCAGAGATTACTTGCCGGCTTGACTATCTTGGCCATCATGCGGGCTATCCCTTTCCGCTGACGATGGAAGTAACCTACAGCCTGACCTATCGGGGTTTGTTTGGCCTGAGTGTATGGGTAAAAAACCGCCACACGGCAGCCATTCCCATCGGATTAGGCTGGCATCCATACTTCCGCCTGGGTGAGTGCGTCGACGTTTGCCGACTGAAGTGCCCGCCCTGTGAGCATGAAGTTCTTGATGAACGAGGGCTGCCTGTCCACCAGCGCGAGCGCTACACGGCCTTCGAACAAGCCCAAGCCATAGGCGCGACTGAGCTCGACGACTGCTTCCGGGTGAATGAACACCTGACGCTATACGACCTTCGGCTCAAGGGCCCGCGCCATGCGATAACGCTCTCGCTCAGCCGAGTGCTCTTTCCGTTTTTCCAGCTCTTTATCCCCCCTCACCGCCAAAGCATCGCCATAGAGCCAATGAGCTGCCTTGTCAATGCTTTCGAAAATGGCGAAGGGCTGATCTCGCTCGCTCCTTCCGCGGATTGGTCAGCTGCCTTCGTGCTTCAGTGCGAAGCCGTATAAGCTATGGCCGGACTCTACCTCCATATCCCTTTCTGCAAACAGGCATGCCACTATTGTAACTTCCACTTTTCTACGGTGCTGCGCCTGAAGCCCGAACTGTTAAAAGCGATGCAAGGGGAAATGGATTTGCAACGCTACTATCTGGGCGGTGCGCCCTTGTCCTCCATTTATCTGGGCGGAGGCACGCCCTCTTTGCTCGACGTAGATGAGTTAGTGGCGCTCTTTGAGCGCATCTATGCGCTGTTTGAAGTAGCTTCCGAGGCCGAAATAACCTTAGAGGCCAATCCTGACGATTTGACGGCGGATAAACTGCACGACTTGCGCCGCTATTCTCCAGTGAATCGTTTGAGCATTGGCATTCAATCCTTTTTTGACGCTGACCTGCGCTGGATGAACCGCGCCCACGACGCCCAACAGGCCCTCCACTGTGTGCCGATGGCTATGGCTGCCGGTTTCGAAAACTTGACCATTGACCTCATCTACGGCCTGCCCGAAGCGCCAGATGAGCACTGGCAGCAGAACGTCCGCTTGGCACTATCTTTTGGTATCCCACACTTGTCTTGCTATTGCCTGACAGTGGAAGAAGGTACTGCTTTAGCGCATTTTGTGCGCAAAGGCAAAACCCAAGCCGTGGACGAAGAAAAGGCTGTCAGCCAATGGGAATATCTCATCGATGAGACGCAAAAACACGGCTATGAGCACTATGAAATTTCCAATTTTGCCCTGCCAGGCCGCTATGCCGTACACAACAGCAGCTACTGGATGGGCAAGCCTTATCTTGGCATTGGTCCGTCAGCGCATTCATACAATGGCGTTAGCCGACAATGGAACATTGCAAATAACGCTCTGTACATCAAGGCGATAAATGAGGGATATGTACCCTGTGAAAGCGAGACGCTCACACCAGCGCAGCGCTACAACGAGTACGTTATGGCCCGCCTGCGCACTACGTGGGGCTGCGCGCGCGAGGAAATAAGGGCTTTTGGTGCACCCTATGCTGACTATTTTGAGCAAGAAATCCAACACTTTATAGCGGAAGGCTGGGTGGAGATGAACGGCGCGTGCTACTGTCTTACCCGTTCGGGCCGTTTGCTGGCTGACCGTCTTGCTTCAGCGCTGTTTTGGGCGCCTTGATGCTACTACATTTTCTTCGCCTTGTGGTCCCAGAAGTCAGAGTCACCCTACATTTGCTCTATCATCGCTTTTACCAACATAAAAAACGAAAGA
Organism: Saprospiraceae bacterium; assembly: GCA_041640515.1. Taxonomy (GTDB): domain Bacteria; phylum Bacteroidota; class Bacteroidia; order Chitinophagales; family Saprospiraceae; genus M3007. Next base: position 16,660 of record JBEQAD010000013.1, read on the forward strand.
CTTATGTTAAGAGAACTTAAAGCATTCTTGCTTCGGGGCGACGTAGTGGCTCTGGCTGTTGCGGTCATCATTGGCGGCGCTTTTGGGAAAGTGATTGCTTCCATGGTGGACGATGTCATTTCCCCTATCTTAGGAATGATTACCGGCAACCCTGACTTCTCCGATGTTATGCTTGGCAGCATTAAGATAGGGAATTTCATCAATGCGGTAATCAACTTCCTCCTCGTAGGTACAGCGTTGTTTTTTGTAGTAAAGGCTGCAGGCAAAAAGCCGGAAGATATCAAGTAGTGTTACCTGCCGCCGAGTCGGCCTCCTCGTTAGGTACGTCCTCGACGAAATCGGGAGGGATTTGGCGCGTAGTCTTGGCACCTAATTCGCGGATGCGCTCAGCGCGGCCGATAAGCGTGTCGCCGGGACGAGTGCCTGTGGAGAGTTTGCGCATGGCGTCGCTATAGGCCTGGTGGGCTTGGTCTAAGCGCGTGCCTATGGAACGCAGGTCTTCCAGGAAAGCGACAAGTTTGTCGTAAAGCAGTCCGCTTTGTCGAGCAATTTCCTCGGCCGAGCGGTTCTGCTTTTCTTGTCGCCACAAATGGGAGACGATGCGCACAATTGCTGCCAACGTAGTGTTGGTGGCAATGACGACGTTTTTATTGAAAGCATCGCTGAGCAGATTCGTGTCGGCCTGTATCGCCGCTGAAAGGGCGCCCTCGATGGGCACAAAGAGGATAACAAAATCGGGCGCCTTGAGCTTAGGGAGCATAGAATAGCTCTTGCTGCTCAGTGCCTGCACATGGCGTCGCAAACTATCCACGTGGGCTCTTAGATGCTGCTCGCGTGCGGAGTCGTCTTCGGCGTTGAAGTAGCGCTCGAAGGCGGTCAGGGAGACTTTAGCATCAATGACTAAGTGCCTCTGGTTAGGCAAACGCACTACGAAATCTGGGCGCTTGAGCTGCCCATCGTCGCTGGTGAGCGTAATCTGGGCTTCAAAATGCTCGCCTTTTTGCAAACCAGCTCTCTCCAAGAGAACTTCTAATTGCATTTCCCCCCAGTTGCCCTGTACTCTGGTGTCGCCTTTGAGCGCATTGGTCAGGTTGCGGGCGTCCTGGCTGAGTTGCTGGTTAAGCGACAACAACTGCTCGACTTCCTTTTTCAAACTCGCCTTGTCGCGCATTTCTTCTGAAAACTTTCGCTCGAGGCTTTCTTCAAAGTCGCGGATTTTTTCGCGCAGGGGCGTTAGCAGCTGGTGGAGATGCTGCGCACTTTGCTCAGTGAACCGCTGCGATTTAGTCTCCAGTAGATGGTTGGCCATTTGCTCAAACTTCTCTGGTAGCTGTGTCAGCATCTCGCCCTGATGGATTAGTGACCGCTCTTGTGCGGCAATCGTGGCAGTAGCGTCGCGTAGCTCTTGCTCTTTTTCAGCTAAAGCACGTCGCAGTGCTTCGTTCTGTTGTTGAAGGTCGCGATATATTTCAGCGGAAATACCCTCGCCGCCCGACGCGCGGCGTAGCAGGAGCAACAACACCGCCACGAGAATAATAGCGCCAATCAAGAGGAGTATTGTATTGTCCATAGTACTGAACAGGCTTTAGGGTGTAGCTTGTGCGGCAAAGGTAATTTTTTTAGACAGATTGTTTGAATTCGATCTCAAGGCAAAACAATGTGTTCGACACAATTGTGCTAATTTTCGCCCAGTCAGATGTCCTTGCCGGGCGGGTATCTTTGTCTTATCTACTAACAGCACCTCTACATGCTCACTGAAGACGACATCAAGCGCATCTTCCCGAAATATTTGAAGGGCTTTTATCTGAATCGCTACGAATACGTGCCTGGCACTGAGTCCATCACCACGGATAACATTGCCCAGGGGGGTATTGTCGCCGACGGGCAGTTTTCCTTTTTTACTCCAGAGGGACAGCATTTCGTCAGCACATTTGAGGCTACCTCCGCCGACAAAGCGGGCGAGGTGAAATACACGCTGAATATGGTGTATTTCCTCTGGGACTGTGTAGCCTTCGGCACACTAACAGCAGCCATTGCCTACGCCGTGGCCTATTTCAGCCGCTTCACATGGTTGGTACAATTAGGCGTCGCGGGCAATGCAGGCTATCTGATGGGCTTCTGGCTGATCGGTTTTCTAAGCTGGTTCTTCACCATGCGCGGTTGGCGGAAATACCGCTACATCTATGCCATAGAGCAATTTAAGCGCTACTACGCGGACGAACAGTGGATCGCGCTGGCAGACGATGTTTTCCCTGCGCCCCAAGATCCTTATCTGGAAGTGCTCAGAGAACAGTGCATTTATCACGGTTTTGGTCTGGCCATTGTGTCGGCGAACGGTGCTGTGCGCGTTGTTGTAGCGCCTTCGCGATTAGGGCTTTATGGAAAAGATCGCCATCCAGTGCAATGGATAACTCAGCGGAACTGGTACAAAACCATGGTGCACAACGTAAACGTAATTGCCCAATATCGCCCTAAACTACCCAGCCCATTGACGCGCACTTGGAACAAAACTAAACGTCCCGTGCAGCACCTACTTTTAGCCCCCCTAAGCAAGACGGTAAGGCAAGTAGCATCCACTTCGCGCCAGACAGCAGAAGCTACTTGGGAACGCTTCATGAGTAGTCAGCCTATTCAAAAACAGTTAGTTTTTGTTGCCAGCTTGTTTATCACCGTGCTGGTCTATCGCGTGTTTTCTTATCACGAGGTGCGCGTAGAAGAAATCGCCGACCTGAGCGGCGGCAACCCGGAAGACCAACCGGGCTACCTGTATGAAGGCGAAGACTCCAAACCGTGCGGTGTTCCTAAACAATACCCCGAGCCAGCGCCAGCGGCCACATTAACAACCCACCCTGAGACCACGCCTCCACCTCCTACCATTGGGCATGCATCTACGGCATCAGCCGATATACCGACGATAGACATCTCTGGCATTGAAGGCGAGGCAGACCCCGCCAGCCAGCCTTGCTACCCGTACCGCAACTTGCGAGGCTGGATTATTGCCGATAATCAATTTGCCAACCGCCAACTGGCCGAAAGCCGCGCCGAGAAAATCCGAAAGGCTGGCATCAGCTGCGAAGTAGTACCCGAAGAGTGCTTGAATATGGGCAGAGGCTTCCTTGTAAAAATAGGCAGAACACACGCCCGAGAAAGCGAGGCCAGAGCACAAGGGCGAGAACTCCAACGCCAACTAGAAGCCGCCGGAATTGGCGAAGGTGACGTGATGGTTATGAGTGTCAAGTGAAGAGGAGCCCCTCTACATGAGCACTCCAGCCGCTGTGCGGAAGAGCACCGTGGTAACCACGTGGCCTACCATGCCCAAGACGTTGCGGTCAATGATGTCCAGGTTGTCCTGGTGGGTGTGGTGGTATGCGCCAAAAGCCGATGGCGGTGGGTTGGGGATACTGATGATATTAACCACTGGAATGCGAAGACCTCGCATGACGAAGACGTGGTCGTCAGTGATGTATCCGCCCGGGCGGTTGATGAAATAGCCTGCATAACCCAGTTCCTGGGCAATTTCCCAGATACGATTTTGTAAACCAGGCGCATTCTGGGCGGAATAGCCCTCGCGCGGGAAGAGCGCGCCTCGAGCTCCGACCATATCGAGGAGAATGCCAAACTGCGCTGTGTAGCCGGGGCGGTGTGGTGTGCGCGCCCAGTATTGAGAGCCCAGACACCATGTCAGTGTTTTTTGATCGTTGCTGGCCTGCGCCATCACCGACTGGCCGGCCTCTGTGCGGTCGTCGCCTAAGTCTTCAGCGTCGAACAAGACGAAATCCACTCCTATTTCGATAGGATGCTGTTGCAAGATGCGAGCTATCTCGAGCAGCACCGCCACACCACTGGCACCATCATCGGCACCCAGGATGGGTTTGTCTGTGTCTTTGGTATCCTTGTCGGCAATGTGGCGCGAGTCCCAGTGAGCACACAGAAGCACTCGGTTAGTGCGTTCGGGGTGATACTGAGCAATAATGTTAACGGCATCGCGTGGGCCAAAGTAAGTTTTAGCTACGAATGGTTGCTCGACTACGTCCAAGCCAAAACGCTTAAACTCGCTCACCAACCAAGCAGCACATTTTTTATGTGCGGGTGTGCCAGGCACGCGCGGACCAAACGACACTTGTTTTCCTACGAAGTAAAAGGCCGTATCGGCATTGAACGGCGGCACGTTCACCACTACTCGTGGTGGCGGCTCCACAGGCGCAGGCTTTGGCATCCTGGAGGCGGGCCGTAAGTACAGGATGTAAGGCACGGCCAAAGCGACTACCAACAACGCTACTATCCACAGGCGCTTATTTCGAAAAAGCGAAGAAGCCATGAGCGTAGGGACTAGAAGAGGTGAAAAAGTTACAGACGCGTCCAGGAGGTGCCGTCTTTGCCATCTTTAACAGCAATGCCTAAAGCGGCCAAGGCATCCCGAATTTTATCACTGGTAGCCCAGTCCTTTTGAGTACGGGCGGCGGCGCGAATGTCAAGAATGAGCGCCATGAGCCCCTCAACCAAATCACTGCCCGAAGAGGTCTCTGTTTCGTCGAGCAAGCCAAAGATATCGAAGATGAAAGCGCGGAAGACGGTTTTCATGCGCTCAATCACCCACGGCGCCACGTCGTTGAGCGGTATTTGATGGTTGGCCATCTTGTGCACGTAGCTGCTCAGTTCGCTCAACTGCGCCAGGGCAATGGCAGTATTGAAGTCGTCGTCCATACCCTGATAGGCTTCCTCAATGTGTTGCAAGATAGCGCGGTCGTAGGTACTCTCTGAGCCATCGTAAACCGTGGTATCGCTGGGCAGCGCCTGTAGCACTTTGTTGGCTTCCATAAGGCGGCGATAGGCCTTTTCGGCAGCTAGCAGCCCTTCGTCGGTCATATCGAGCACGCTCCCATAGTGCGCTTGCAGGAAATAATAGCGCAACACCATAGGCGAGTAGGCTTTACTCAGCAGCGGGCTATCGCCAGTGAACAGCTGTTCCGGCGTGATGTAGTTGCCTTCCGACTTGCTCATTTTGGCGCCGTTGAGCTGGAGCATATTGGTATGAATCCAGTAGCGAGCTGGAGAGCAACCACAAGCGCCGTGGTTTTGGGCAATTTCGTTTTCGTGGTGAGGAAACTTCAAATCGCCACCGCCGCCGTGAATGTCGAAGGTTGTGCCTAAGTACTTGGTACTCATGGCCGAGCACTCCAGATGCCAGCCGGGGAAACCCACCGACCAAGGGCTTTTCCACACCATCAGGTCGCCGGGGCGGGCTTTCATCCACAGAGCGAAATCGGCTGGGTGGTCTTTTTCGTCCTGGCTCTTGAGGTTGTCGCGGCTCTCAGCGATTAGCTCTTCCAAAACGCGGCCCGAGAGCTGACCATAGACGCCGGGGTTTTCTTGAGCGAATTTGCGGACATTAAAATATACTGAGCCATTGCGCTCGTAAGCATAGCCGCGCGCTAGAATGTGCTGCACCATTTCTATTTGCTCTATGATATGCCCTGTAGCGCGCGGTTCTATGCTGGGCGGCAAATTGTTCAGCGTGCGCATCATTTCGTGAAAGTCCAGGGTGTACTTCTGGGCAACTTCCATTGGCTCGATTTTATTGGCGCGAACGCCCCTGGCCATGCGGTCTTCGCCGTCGTCAGTTAAGTGGCCTACGTCGGTGATGTTGCGCACGTAGCGCACCCTGTAGCCTCGATGCTGCAGATAGCGGTAGATGATATCAAAGCTGGTAAACGTGCGGCAATTACCCAAGTGCACATTACTGTACACTGTTGGGCCGCATACATACATGCCCACAAAACCTTCGTGCAGCGGCGTGAATACCTCCTTTCTGCCGCTCAGGCTGTTGTAAATTTTTAAAGTGCGCTGTGTTGTATTCATGCGGCAAAGGTACACGAGCAAACCGCAACCACACTGGGCAAATCCTTCCTGAGTGGTGAGTGATTCCCTCTATCTTTGCTAAGTCAATACAGGCCGACCACACTTTAACCTATCCTTGCTAAAATCTTCTTCTCATGTCCGCACCTGTAGAAGCCTTTTCCGTCCTAACTACTGACGAAGTTGAGTTGCTTACCCAAGTGCCCGTATGGATAACGGCCTTGGTAGGCGGCGCCGATGGCAACCTGGACCACACAGAGCGGGAATGGTCAGAGCACATCGTGCGTATTCGTACCTATGCTAAGGAAGGAAGCTTTGACGATTACTATCGCTTAGTAGCCCAGGGGTTTGCTGCGCGTTTAGAGCAGGAATGGCAAAACCTCCCAGCAGACGTTGCCAGCCGCAGCCGGTTATTGGCGGATAAAATTGCCGCCGCTAATCCTATTCTGGCCAAATTAGACCCTCCTTTTGCCGCAACTCTCTACAAGAGCTATCTTCGACTAGCCGAAGAAGTAGCCCGAGCCTCTGGAGGCTTTCTGCGCATGGGCGCTATTAGCCCAGAAGAAAATGTCTGGATAAAATTGCCTATGCTCACCCCAATATACAGCGAACAGACCGACCTTTTCGCCCGCTGGGAAGAAGAAGAGGAGAAAGACAGATGAGCTTTACAGCTGTACCGCGCTTAGAATACGGTTCACGCTACTATCGGTTAAAGCCAGTACCCAATTAGGGAAAAAGCCAAGCAGTAACACCCCTGCCGCCACCAGCCCTAATACAATGAGCTCCCGGCGGTCTACGTCAGTGACGGCCTCTGTATACGCTCCAGGTCGTCCAAACATGGCTAACCCATATGCCCGCAGCATGTAGGCTGCGCCCAAAATGATGGTCAGACCGGCTGCCGCTCCCAGGCCGTAATGGTAGTTCCACACCCCATGGAGTAAAAGGAACTCCCCAACAAATCCATTCGTTAGCGGCACGGCAATGGCACCCAGGGTGGTAATAAA
>JBEQAD010000014.1:0-23413 GCA_041640515.1 Saprospiraceae bacterium
CGATCTGCTGCCGGCGGTTGTTTAAGATGTTGTTGACATCGAGGAAAATACCGATGTTATTCGTGATTTGCATGGCAGCGCCTGCGTTGAGGTCAAACAGCCCTTCAGTGAAATTAGGTTGGTTTTCCTGGTTGCGAAAAGGAATGTCGTCGGCCACATACAGCTCGCCTTTGAGGGTGATTTTGCCGTCATAGGGCCGATACAGGATGCGGCCGTTGAGTTCCAAGTTGGGCAGCCCCCAAGGTTCATTTTCGTTGCTCAGGCTAAAAGTACGATAGCTAGCCGTACCGCCAACGGTCAGCATATCGCTTACCTGGACATTCACGGTAGCGGAAACGCCAAAGACCTGGGCTGTGTCGTAAACGGTGCGGAAACGCGTAATACCAGGTCTTCCGATGGAGTCGTACTGGGTCTGGAAAAGAGCCAAGTCGGCAGCTTTTCCATAAGAGATGCGCCCTTCGTAGTTGAGCCAGCCGGTGTTTCCTTTGACGCCGCCGTAGAATTCGCGCCAGACAGTGTTGCGCAAGCGCGAAGCGCGTATTTGAAGGAAGGGGTTGTATTCGCTCATAGAGCGGTAGGTGTTTTTGCGCAGGTCACCGGTGGCGCCACCAAACACCTGCAGCCCATCGCCCCACAGGCGCAGCAGCAGCTCAGCATCAGGGAAGATCGAGAACTCGTCGCGGTTGTTGACAAAATTGCCGCCCAGCTTGAGCCGGAGAATGGAGAAGTGCAGCGTAAAGCTGGGCTGCAGGTAGATGTTGTTTAGCCGCTGATCAGCCGTATCCTTGTAAGTGGTCAGGTCGGGGCGTACGCCCAAGCGCAAGGCATGTTTTCCAGCAAACCACTTAGTGACGTGCATATCGAGAGCAAAGCCCGTCTCGCTGTTGGCGTAATAGTCTTTGAGTAGGTACAGCCGCGGCGCAATGCCGAAGTTGATGTCCAGGTCGTTGCGCTGGCTGTTGTAGAAGCGACCGCCGATATCGAGCAGGTTGAACTCCTGCCGCACTTGGTCGGAGGTCAATTGCAAGGAGTCGTGGTCGTAGCCATAAAAGAAGACACGGTCGGCAGAATAGCCGACATTGCCCTCAACGGCGAGGTCGTTTTCCAGGTAATAGTTGAAATTGAGACGGGCGTCGTTGTTGGCAAACCGCTGGTTTTCTAAACGTTTATTGTTGGCCTGATGATGGCGAAACCATGCCTTGCCGTCGAAGCGATTTTTGACTTTGAAAGCATAGCCACCCTCGCCATACCAGGCGTTTGGGGCACCAGCGCCGAGTTTAGCGAAGCCATTGAAGGGCTTTTCGGGCTTCACTGTGCGCATACTCAACGGGCGCAGGACGGGCGGCTCGTAGGTGATGGCCTGCGGGCGAGAAGGCACCAGATAGTCAAAGCGTTTGGAAGAAGTATCCAACGGCGGCAGCAGAGGCGGCACGTTGATTTTGTTTGACTCCAGCAGCCGGGCCTCAAAGTCCTTGATAATGATTGCCTGCTCTGAGGGCAAGTCTCTTTGCGCCTGAGCAATAGTGGTCAAAGCAAAAAGGCAGATAACAAGGGAAATATGCTTTTTCATGATGAGAAATTCCATGTAGAAGTGATGAATGGGCGAGATAAGCGGCGACACCAGAGGGAAAAAAGAGCGGGTCAGTTGCCTCCGCCCAGGTCAATCACATCTGGAGGGTTGACGCCGCGCGGCTGAAGATTAGGCCGAAAATTGATTTGGCTGTGTTTTTCGCGCGCCTCTTTGAGGATCTGTGGGTCGCCTTTGTAATTGTCCAGGACAGCCTCCAGCGCCGCGGCAGCGCTGCTCTTGTCGTTGAGCGCCAAATACACGTCGGACAACAAAATGAGGTTGCGCGCAATCCAGTCATCGTAGCCAGCGCTGGCCTGGTTGGCCGTAGCGATATAATCCTCTGCCTGCCGGTATTGGCGTTGCTTATACAGGATTTGCGCCAGCAAGTGGTGGGCCTCCGCCATTGTTTCCGTGGTAGAGTTTTTCACTACCTGCTCTAAGTAAGGCTTAGCCCGCATCAGGTCGCCGTTGTCGTAGGCCATCTTGCCTAAGTAGTAGTTTGCTGTGGCCACCTGCTCGGCGGAGGCCATCGTAGCACTGACGACCTTTTGCGCATACTCGTTGAGTGTCGAGTAGTTCTTCGTAGCGTAGGCGGTGCGCATGAGGAGCACCTGGGCTTCGAAGCGTGAAGGCTCCGAGGTAGACGACTCCTCCCATTTCCGAGCAAACTCAAGTGCCTCTGCGTAGCTCTGCGCCTGATAGGCCAGTAAGGCGGCCTTTTCGGCGGCTTTGCTGTAGTAGCGGCTTGGCCCCTTATTCACGACGTAGGCGTAATCCTTGCGTGCCAGGTCATATTTAGCGATACTGCGATGCGCGTAACTCTCCGCGCGAAGGAAATACGCCTGCAGGGCATAGCGACCATTAGGGTATTGGGCCAGATAATTCGTAAAGCCGTCAATGGCCTGTTGGTAGCGGCCATTCTGGTACTGGATTTCCGCTGCCTGGAAGGTGACGCTATCCTTAGCTGCCGTAGTTACGTTGTATCCCGGTACCGTAGCCAAGAAAGCGAAGTACTCGTCGGGGCGGTTAAGGTCGCGCACGTAGATTTCTTCCAAGGCAGCCAGCGCATCTTTAGCCTCTATGGCGTCGGGATTGTTACCCATCACCTGCTTGTAGTAATTGATGGCAGCCGTGCTGTTGCCTTGGTTGTAGGAGATAAGACCCAGCTTGAGCAGCGCGCGGTTAACCAACGCAGAGCGGTTGCGGTAGTCCGTTACAATGCGCCGAAAAGCCGAAATGGCCTGATCGTAGCGTCCTAAGTCGATGTAGGTATCGCCGATGTGGAACAGAGCATCGTCGGCAAAGCGGCTATTGGGATATTTGGAGACCAAGTCTTCCAGGTTAAGAATTTTATCCAGAGGCGCACCGGTCAGGCCCTTGATGATGGCTTTTTGGTACAGCGCGTATTCGAAACCGTCGTTTTTGCGCTCAATGGCTTCGTTGTAATAGGCCAGCGCCTCGCGGTACTGGTTGCGCCTAAAATGGCAGTCGCCGGCACGCAGGATGGCATCGCCTAGCACCCCCGATTTAATCTGGTCGGACTGAATGCTCCGAAGGTCGCGCTTGATGCCGTCCACTGCTGCTTTAAAGTGCGTCAGAGCACCTGCGAAATCGTTCATCTTCATCAGGTTGTAGCCCTGAATGTAGTTGCCCATATATAAGCTGCTTTCCTCAGGCAGGTCGTTGTAGTTTTTTGCCTGTGCCAGGAAGGAAGCTATGTGGTTCTTGCTAAAGTTGTACTCGCCCTTTTCGTTAGCGATGGAGCCTAACCAGAAAGAGCACAGCGCAGCCGTTCGCTTATTGATGGGATTTTCCAGGGACTTATTGAACATCCGGCGCGCTTCTTCAGGCTGGTTGTTTTGGTACAGCTGCAGCCCGCGCAGGTAGGTTACTTGCTGGTAAATTTCGTTGAGCCGTGCGGTTCGGTTGGGAATTTTTTCCAGTGTGGTGATGGCCCGCTCATAGTCGCGCGTGCTTAAGAACATTTCACCCAACAGCGCTTGCGCGTCCTCGTAGTGGCGCGAGGTGGGCGGAATGCTTTGCAATGCCACCAGCGCATCGCGGTCAAACTTCAGTTCGATACTTAGCTTAGCATAGTTGATTTGCGCATCCTCTTTGATAGCCGGGTTGAAGTCCAGGGCTGCCGCTTGCCCGAAGGCTGTTCGCGCGGCAAACTTGTTATTAGTGCGCAAGTAGCTATCTGCCAGGTGGTAAAGGCCGCTTTGCCCCATGGCATTGTTGCGATCGTATTTCGTTTGCGCTTCGAAATTAGCAATGGCCTGTTGGTAGAAGCCCGCCTGGTATTGGGCGTAGGCCAGTTGGTAGAAGTCGGCGGAGTTCATTGGCGCTCCTTCTTTTGCTGCGTATTCCAAGTAAGGCAGCGCGCGCTTGTAATCGCCCTTTTCAAAATAGGCGCGTCCAACCAATTGGTTGAGTTCAGCGCGGTTGCGCACTTTGTCGTCCTGGGCTTTGGCGCTGCCGTAGGAGATGACCTGGTCGTATTTTTTTTGGGCAAAAAAGATCTGCGTCAGGTGGAAAGGTACGTTGGAGCCATACTCTGGCGAGTCTTCGCACCGCCGAAAGGCGCTGGCCGCCTCGTCGTAGCGGCCTTCCAAGTAAGCGCAGCTGCCGTAGTAGTAGTTGGCGGCGTAATACCAGGCGCCGCGCTGGTTTTCGCGCAGCGAGGCGAAGGCGGCTTTCGCCTGAGAAAAGCGCTTTGTTACGAAATAACTGTACCCTTGTTTGAAGCGAATTTCGTCGCGCAAAGGGCCGGGCGCCGACTCTTTAGGCGCCATGTCGTAGTAGGCGATGGCCTGGTCGTACTTCTTGCTGTCGAAGTAGTAGTTACCGATTTCCAACGCCGCCTGGCTGGCCTCTGGCGAGGGCGCCTGGCTGCGCAGGATGTCGAACACTAATTTCTCGGCTTCGGGGTGCTCCATGCGAACGGCGCATTTGGCATAGTGGAGCTCCGCATCGGCTTTGATAGCCGCCCATTCTGGCTCATTCACTGGGCGCAGGAACTCTACGGCTTCGCGAAACTCCTTCTGTGCCAGACCATAGAGGCGCTGTTGGTACAAGTCCAGCCCGCGCTTGTAGGCAGCGTTGGCTTCGGTGTAAATAGTGGTTTGCTGGGCGCTCAAGAGCAGCGGCAACCCCAGCAAAACCAGGGTGAGGGTGTTTTTCCAAACAGATGCCATATGAGAAGGTTAGTTTTTTAAGAAAATCTGCTTCGCAGGAATGCCCAGCGAACGCCAACGCCGGCCACTTCATTTTTTGGTATGGCAGGAAAAAACGCAGATGGCGCGGCGAAATTAGCACGGGCCGGGTTAGCTTTGTTGTTCCTTCGGGTTGCCCTGAAGAGGAATGACGCTTTGCAGTTATTAATTGCGAATTACAGACTACCATTTGCGAATGCCTGACCGAGTTGCATCCGACTCTAACGCGTGGCGTCACACCCTATGGTTGGGGGTGGGCGCCTGTACTGTGCTGCTCGTGCTGGCCGCCGTTTTTTACGTTGAGCGAATGGCTACGCTGGACATGGCCTTTCAGGGCTTCCACATCTTGCGCACGGGGGCGCTCCAAATCCAGAGCGGGCGCTTTGGGGCTGCCGCCACACAGGTATTCCCTTGGATGGCACAAGCACTCGGGTGGCCACTTCGCGGGGTGATGTTGGCGTATTCGTTGGGCCATGTGCTCTATTTCAGCGCTCTTTTTGCCCTCATCGGTTGGGGCCTTCGGCAATGGCGCTGGGCGCTGGTGCTTCTCCTCGTTGGCACTCTCATGACCACTCACACCTTCTACTGGCTGTCGGAAATGCCGCAAGGGTTAGCCTTTCTGACGGTGCTGCTGGCGTGGGCACATGCGGACACGTTTCCCTCCCGTGCTCGCGCATGGGCGTACCTGCCCTTGATGGGTGCTGTCGCTACGGCGTTCTATTTTCACCCGCTGGTGCTGCAGGCGTTCCTTTTTTGCGCAGCCTATTTTTGGCTCGACCGTCGAGCACCGCGCCACCTAAAGAGGAACTACGCCCTGCTAATGGCGTTCTTTGCTGCCTGTTTTGTGCTCAAATACGTTGTCTTGCCGTTGGATTGGTACGATGCCATGACGCTGGAGCGCTCACGCGCCTTTGCAGAGCTATGGCCTAACTGGTTCAACTTGAGGAGTCAGCGCGATTTTCTCAGCTGGCTATGGAGCGACTACTACTTGCTTGGGCTTGCGGTAGGGTTAAATGCCGGCTACTTGCTGTGGCAGCGGCGTTGGTGGTTGGCGGCGCTGTCCGGGTTGGGGCCTGTCGTTTTTGCGATGATGGTTAATGTACCTCACCACTATGGTGCGCCTCAATTTTACATGGAAAATCTATACTTGCCGCTGGCTATGATGGCCGCAGTGCCGTTAGTATTCGGCGTGTTGCCTGGCTGGCTTCCGCTGGAGCGCTTATGGCTGCCGGTGGCCATATTAGTCATAGCGGGACTGCTGCGTATGGGTTGGGCGCATCGTTCCTGGTCGGCGCGTTTGCAGTGGGAGCGCACTTTCCTGCAAAAAACCGCCTCATTAGAGCACCGCAAATGGCTGTTGTCCGAAGCGCAAGTGCCCATGGACACGCTCATCCTATCGTGGGGCACGGCGTACGAGTTTCTTGTTTTGTCTGCTTTAGAACATCCCGACAGTGCCCGTTGCCTGCTTGTGGACGAAACGCCAGAGCGCTTCGACTCGCTGCGCACCCAACCGCGGCTGTTTTTGGGCGAATTCGGCAACTACCCTTTCGACGAACTGCCTGCGCGCTATTTCCGGCCGCAAGACACCTCAGCCTATCGCTACTGGCCACCTCAGTGAGCGTGATAGCCCTGCAGGTCGGAAAGCTCACTAAGTGCAGAAAGGGCTTGCCTCAGGTCTTGCCGCTGCTACCGACCTTTGCCCGCTGCCCAGGGCAGGCTCATCTTTGCGCCGATGGTTACGAAAAGCGGCGCCCTATTGGGCTGTTGAAATTTTTCATTCAAACTACCCCTGCGTGCTATACCTATTTTCCGCTGTTGTCTGCTCGGTGTTGCTGGGCTTCCTTTTCAAAGGATTCGAGCGCTTCGGCGTGCATACTTTCCAGGCCATTGTGGTTAACTACTTCACCTGTGTGGCCTGCGGCTGGCTGCACGCTGGGGTGTTGCCCTTTGGGGCGGCGGAGCGCTCGGCGCCGTGGATGCCTTACGCCCTCCTGTTGGGGCTGGTGTTTGTTTCAGGCTTCAACGCAGCAGCCCAGACGGTGCGCTATTTTGGAGTAACCGTTAGCCAGGTGATGCAGAAGATGTCCATCCTGTTATCGGTCCCTTTTGCCATTTGGGTGTACCACGAGTCGTCGGAAGCGACCAAATGGCTGGGCTTTGCGCTCGCTCTAGCGGCTATTGTGTTGGTCAACTGGCGTCCTAAGCGCCAGGAAGTGCCCTCAACCTTAGGCATAGGCTTGCTGTGGGTGCCGCTGCTAACGTGGGTGCTGGCGGGTGTCATTGAAATGGTACTGATAACCGTTCAGTACGAGCGGCTGACGGACACCAGCAACCCTATTTTCCTCACTACTGTGTTTGGCACCGCCGGGCTTTTGGGCGCCATGGTGGCCATAGTAGGGCTCGCCCTGGGCAGGCTGCGTTTCTCTTGGCGCAACGTGGTTGGTGGTGTCGTGTTGGGGGTGCCCAACTATGCCAGCATGTGGTTTTTGCTCCGCGCCTTGGATAGCGGGTTAGAGTCTTCGTTAGTTTTTCCCTTAATGAATATCGGCACTATTCTGGCAACAACCATTGGCGCCGTGTGGCTGTTTAGCGAGCGTTTGAGCACACCCCAGCGCTGGGGTATTGCGCTGGCCGTGGTGGCTATTACGATTATTTCCACTTAAATGCTATGGAAAAGAAACCGCGCGCTTTGGAAGAAGACCTCACGTTCCATCCGCACAATGTCATGCTATTCTTGCTCCTGTTTGGCCTGACATTCCTGTTTTTGGCTCTCACTGCTAGCTATCTGTACATCCGTGTGACCATGAACGTGCCGCCAGTCCGACTGCCATGGCTGTTTTTATTTAATACAACCATTCTCCTGGGCAGCAGCTACACGCTTATACAGGCCAAAAGAGCCTATCAAAACGATGATACCATGGGTTACCAGCGGCAACTCAAGCGCACCATCTGGCTGTCCGTTTTGTTCTTAGTTATGCAGGGCATTGCGTGGTTGTGGCTGTTCCACCTCAATCAGGTCAGCATGCAAAGCTCCACAACAGCGGGTTTTTTGTACGTGCTCTCTATGGCTCACTTCGTACACGTGGTGGCGGGCCTGCCTTTTCTCGTAGCCTTTTACCGCACTGCGCAGAAGCGGATGGTAGACCCCATTACGGTGCTCATTTACTTTTCAGACCCAGAAAAGCGGCTCAAGCTGCGCCTGCTGACCATCTACTGGCACTTTCTGGATCTTCTCTGGATTTATCTGGTGCTCTTCTTGGGAGTGAACTGGCTGGTTTAGCTGTTGCAATTTGCCCAAACAGGCCTGCGTTTAGGTGCACCTTTCAGGATTGAAATCTTTGTCCAGATGCCCTACTTTGCTGTTTTTAGCTCCGCTTTTGCCTTGCTTTCTGCTGCACGGAGCCCGCTTCCCTTTCTTTTTTTACTGCTGACGTTAGCAGGCGCGCCGTTGGCCTTTTCCCAAAAAAAAGAACGCGCCGGGCCGCTTTCGCCTGAAGCATTCCAACAGTTGCGCCGCGCAGAAGACACCCTGGCCGTTTTTGCGTTTGCTATCACAAACGATACCTCTGCAGAAACGCGCTTTTTAGCCTGCAAGAGTCTTATCACCGGTTTAGTGCGTGCGCTAAAAACGGAGAATTCCTTCCGGTATCCCTTTAGTCGGCTAAGCAGCGTATCCATCCTAATTCCGCCGGACAGCTCGTTTCGCGTGTTCACGTGGCAGCTGTTTGTGGATGATTCCACTTATCGCCACTACGGTGCCATTCAAATGAATCAGCCCGACTTGAAGCTTTTCCCTCTCATTGACCGGCGTTTTGAACTGGCCGACATGCCTACCCACGAGACGCTGCCGCCCAACCGATGGTACGGCGCCGTTTACTACAACCTCCTCCCGTTTGAAACGCGGCAGGGACAGATGTATTTGCTGTTTGGGTTTGATGGTCACACGTTTTTGGAAAAGCGCAAAGTCATGGACGTGCTCTCTTTCAACACCGCAGGTGAGCCGGTGTTGGGGGCTCCCGTCTTCGAGCGCAACGGCCAGCGCGGCGAGCAACGTCTTATTTTGCAATACTTTGCAGAAGCCAAAGTGCGCCTCAATTGGGACGATTACTACAAGATGGTTATTTTTGACCACCTCATCCCGATAGCCTCGCCTCATTCGGGTCAGACCGTTTACGTGCCTGATGGCAGCTACGACGGCTTCCGCTACGAGAAGGGCCGCTGGGTATTCGTAGAAAAAGTTTTCCGCGACACGCAGGAGGAGGCTCCGCGCCCCTACCCTGTGCTGGATGAAAAGAACCGGCGCGACTTGCTGGGGCGCCCGCAACCTACTAAGTCCAAAGGCCGCCAGCGTTAAGGCTGGCTCATTCTCTCTGTCGAGGTGCTTCGGAGGAGGCTGAGAGTGAAAACTCCATCTCCCAGTTAGGGCGAAGAGCCTCTAATTTTTTAAAAAAAACACGCTCTGGCTGCTGGCGGGTGAAGTAATTTCCTTCATCCCAACGGCCGTTGCGGTTGATGTCTTCGATAAGTTGTACCGAATATGCTACCGGTAGTAGGTCAACAAACACTTCGCGCTGCTTCGCAGCCGCTGCAATAAAAAAGCGCTCTTCCTCTAGTGTGTTTCCGCTCAGCAATCGCAGAACATAAGCGCCTCCAGGGGTTAGTTTTTCCATTATCAGCGCTAAGGTGCTCACCTGCTTCTCACTGGGCGGAGCGAAGAGACGCGTCAACGTATCGGCATGAGTAGCTCCCCAGAGGTCTGTCAATGCACCGGGCAACATCGTCAGTGTGTAGCGGCGCCCGCGCTCCCAGGGCAAGTCCAGGCGTAAAGCCAGCGGATTGGACGGGTCTATGGTCAGGGAGAAGTCACGCCATGGCACACTATCGGCCAGCAGAACGACCAAAGCCGTATCTACAGCAACGATCGGCGTATTCAGGGGCACAAGCACTGGCCGCCCTGCGCGCACTGAGATCGTGCGCGGCGGCGGCAATACCACCGGCGATGCCGGCTGGTTGGGGCGGCGGGAGGGCGGTGGGCTAAGGCGCTCATCGCCAAAAAACAGGCGGTGCTGCTTCAGAAAGTTGCCTTTCGACAATGGGCGCACAGGTACTGTGTCGGATCCAACAAGAATACTCCAGGCCAATGAGTCGGGATTGTCGTACCACACCACCAGTGTATCCTGCTCCCGCGAGGTTATCCAGCGCAGCGTCGGTGGCTCCACCCGCACATCGAGTGCCTGTGGCAGGCGCCCATAACCCAGGCGCACAGCTCCGTACTGGTTAACGCGACGCATCATCAACCGCCCCACAGGCGCCGGTGCGCTCACACGCAAGACGAGTGCCGACACCAAGGTATCCGCCGGACGCACTACTACAAAGGAATCCAAGAAGCCAAATCGCTCGACGTCAGCCTTCCAGCGCAGGTTCTGATCGGCATCTTCTATGGCCAAGCAGCGATAGATCCCCGGGCGTACATTAGGTATTCGAAACTGACCACTTTTGTCGGTACGCGCCAGATAATAACGGCGCTCTACAAGAGGAGCACGGTCGGCCAGGTTGTCGTACAACATCACAGCGATGTTTTCCAGTGGATCGCCATGGAAAGCATCCACAACGATGCCAGTCACAGCCGCGCTATCTATGTGGTCGCCTGTGGAAAAGACGAAGCGGAGATCCTGCGCTGCGTTGCCCTCGTGCAAGTCGCGCACCGCCGAGCCAAAATAGATGGTGTAAGTGGTGTTAGGCCGCAGCACTTCATCTTCATGAAAGCGAACGATGACGGTACGGCCTTTAAGCGCAATCTCTGGCCGGTGAGCCAACGGCGGAGACACAAACACCTGGCTGTTGACCTCTTGTAAGGTTATCCATTCATCAAACGTCAGGAAGATGGAGCGTTCGCGAAAGAATAGGGCCCCATTGGGAGTACTCTTAGCCACCACTACTCGTGGAGGTGTGGTATCTTTTGGGCCACCCTCAGGCGCTATCGGGCGAGCGCATGCCCACAACAAGAGCGCTCCTGCCAAAAGAATAAGGTAACTCCTCATGCGAAACAGCTGCAAAAGTAGGCAATGGCATCACCAGCCCGGCAGAATGTTGAGCCCCCAGCGCCATTGCCGCACTTCGGGCTTGACCGACAGCGGCAGCGCATAGTACGGCTCCAAGATCAGGGCGCCCAGCAGGTTTACCCGGATGGAGGTGCCCACACTAAAGACGGGCTGGTGTATGGCTCCCGTTCGGGGCGAGGGTTCCTCCAAATCTTTGAAATCGTAGAAAGCCACTCCGCCGTCAGCAAACACACCCAAATCCACTGGCAAAAAAAAGTTGGCTAAACTGAGCGGTTTACGTCCTAAAAAGGGTAGACGTATCTCGGCATTGACCACCGACATTTTGCTACCTATCATGCGATTGGCCAACTGAGGATCCGCCGTATAGAGATCGCGGGAGCCATATCCTCGCACAAACCACGGGTTGCTGAGAAATAAAGGAAAAATTTGCTCAGAGTTGCCTCCAAATCGGCCATACGACATGCTTCGCACAGCCAGCGTGAACGGGCGAAAGCGGAAATAGCGCCGCCCGTCAATAAGCAGCGTAGAAAAGCTGTAATCGCCAAAGAACTGTTCCACTCCAACGCGATAACGCCAGCCTTGCAGCGGTGCCGTAAAACCGAAGAAAGCGTTGTCGCCCACCAATGCCGCATTCAAGTTACCCAGCGATAGTTGAGCTGAGCCAGGCACTCGCTGACGGCGCGTACCTATGGGAAAGAAAGTGAAGCGATCGTAAAAGGTGGAATACTCCGTTATGCGCGTACTGAAAAACTCGAAAGCGCCGCCAAACTCTATGCGCCGTGTCGAGGAAAAGGGGTACATAATAAACGTGCTGAGGCGCTCCTGAAATAGCCGCTCCAGCCCTAACACTTCCTCTAAAAAAGTGTCCACCACACCTGGTCGGATCTCCAGCGGCGTCAGGCGGTAGCCAAAATAGCTCACTGTGCGAAATGGGATATGCGAAAAAGCCCCACCCCACGCCCAGCGGCTTTTGTTGTTGATATAAGAAAATATACCAGCGGCATCCTGAATTTCACCATTAACAGCCAGCCCAACATACAACTGATTGTTGCCGAGGATGTCATCAAATAGCATATCCACCCCACCGGCTAGGCTATTGGTAGCGCCAAAAGAGGTGTTCCCAGTGGCCACACCGATGCCCCCTCCACCGCCCATATAGGAAAGGGAGAAGTTAGCTCTATAGGGCACTTGGCGCAAGATCACCGTGTCCAACACTTCCTTTAAGTTGGCGTCCATCAGGCGCAGGTTGGTGTTCACCACATCGCGCTTCCCTGGCGAAAAGGGCGGTAAGGCAGCGGGTGCCATGTCCACCAACAACGCATTGACCTCTTTCTTCTCCAAATTTTCAGCACGGGTTTGATAGATGGCGTAACTGCCGCCAGCATAATAGGTATATAAAATGCGGTCGCCCGACACCGCGATGGCCGGCGCGTAGTGCGTAATGCCGCTAATGCCCGTCTCGAGCGTGGTCGCTTGAAGCACTTGCTTGGTGGTGCGGTCGTAATAGTATAGATTTCGCAAGCCGTCTCGGTTGCTCAGGAAGTAGAGATTGCCTTGCCCATCGAACTGCGGATTGAGGTTGTCCGCGCCAGGGAAGATGTCCAGCATTTCCGCATAGCCATTTGCCATGTCCATAATGGCGAGGTTCATGCGCCAGGCCCCATCGTTGCGGCCTCGCTCTACGCTTAGTTGGTCTGTAGCAAAGGCCAAAACAGAACCATCGCGATTCCAGCTGGGGTGTATTTCGGAGTAGCGGTCGTTGGTCAGCCGACGGGTTTTTTTGGTCTTTAAATCGTAGGCATACAGGTCGGTCTGACCGTTGACCAAGCCGCACACGACAATGGTCCTGCCATCGGGGCTCCAGGCAGGATGGCTAAATTCAGGCACATCGGGTATAGCGATACGGTCCACTGTTTTTCCTGAAAACGCATCTTTGACGATAAGCACACTGCGCCCTTGCTCGTACACATCGAAAGCGAAGCGCTTGCTGTCGGGCGACCAAGTGCCGGCGCTTTCGATAAAGTCGAACTGGTCAATGTGCCCATCTTGTGCGCTACTGGCTACCTTGCGCAGCACTTTACCAGTGCGCGCATCGGCCAGATACAAGTCGATGGAAAACAAGTTGCGCTCTGACAAAAAGATAAAATACTTGCCGTCAGGGCTGATAGAGGGCGAGATGTTCATCGAGCCAAAATTCTCCTCCGATAGGAGGCGCTTCCCTGGTAGGCGCTCTTTTTTGCCTTTGCTCACCCATTGGCTGTAGTGATTGCGCAGCGTACTCGTCCAGGCCGCCGACAAGGAGTCAGCCGTCGTGCCCAGCACCAGTTGGATGGCGCCTTCCAGCCCAAAGCGGGCTGTGTTGACAAATAGCGGTTGGATGACAGCATCGCCATATACGCCGGTTACATAAGCCCAGAACGCTTGCCCCCAGCGATACGGGAAGAAGTTGCCCACACTAAGATCGCGGAAATTTTTTGGCAGGGCCTCATTCTTTACTGCATCGCGCATCCACATAGCAGTGTGCGGGTCAATGCGGCCAATGGATAAGTACTCGGCTAGACCTTCGACCATCCACAGCGGCAGATTGCCCAGATTCTGCATGGTCGTCGAGTCGCCTTCCAAAATGAGCTTGTACTGGAAAGCGTGCACCAACTCATGGCCCAACACATGATGTGTTTGCTGGTTAGTCATGGCCACGGGGAACACCACGCGGTTGCGCAGGGCTTCCGTTACGCCCCCTGTACCTACGCCAATGTCACCCATGATGGTGTTGGTCTGTTGAAAGCCCGCGTGGTCGTTGTAAATAATGAGGGGATTTTTTTGGGTAAAGGTGTCCAGTAACACAGCCTGATGCATGCGATACCACAGCTCTGCCGAAGCGGCCAGTTCACGCAGTTTGTCCGGATTTTTCAAATAATCGTAAATGCGGAAATGCGCCGTTTCGTGCACCTGAAAATCGTGCTTCTGGTAGCGGGGTTTATTTCGGCCGAAATACTGGGCTTCTGCCGATGTAGTCCGCAGCAACCCCAGAGCGAACAAAAGCAAATAAGCATATCGCATAAGATCTAAGTTTGATGTATCTCAAAGCAGGTTTGACACAATAACACCCTTGACGCCCAGATGGCTTGGCAGGCGCGTTGCCGAGATGTTAAAAAGCAGCGAAAAAACAAAGCTTGCCTCTTTCGGCAGCCTGTGCGTGGTTTTCAATTTGTTGTCAAAAATACAATGCTCGGGGTGAAAGAACCTCTGTCCTTGCGTGCAGCCCTTGAAGAGGGAGTACAACGGCAGAGCTGCCGCGCAAATTCGGGTCTTGGCCAAGGGCAAGAACGCGTTTCGCCGGCTGAATGCCTACCTTTGCGCCGCTTATTACTCAATAAAACACAAAAGCCTCTCTTTCTGGAGATTCGAAAAAAAGACCTTCATACCCATGGCGCGCGTAGAACTTCTCATGCCCAAGATGGGCGAAAGTATTATGGAAGCCACCATCCTCAAGTGGCGGAAAAAGCCCGGTGACCGCGTGGAACTGGACGAGCCTGTACTAGATATTGCTACCGACAAAGTCGACAGCGAGGTGCCTTCGCCCGTGGAAGGGGTGCTGGCAGAGGTTTTCTTCCAAGAGAACGACGTGGTACCCATCAATACCGTTATTGCTGTCATCGAAACAGAGGCCGCCGCCGCTATGCCGGTAGCCTCGCCGGCAGTAAGCGCCTCTACGAATGACTACGGACAGAGCGCCAGTGCAGAGCCTGCCGCTGTCTCGGTGCCGTATGTACCAGCCCCCCCAGAGGCCGCGCCTACCGCCGCATCATTTAGCGGGCGTTTCTATTCGCCGCTGGTACGCACTATCGCACGGGAAGAAGGCATCAGCCAGGCTGAACTCGACCGTATACCAGGTACAGGCCAGGACGGGCGCGTGACTAAAAAAGACATCCTCGCCTACGTGCAACAGCGAAAGGCAAGCACCACATCACCCGCTGCTACGTCCACACTGCCACCTGCAAGCTCCATCGCACCAGCTGCTGCTACGCCCGCAGCAGCTGCCGCTCCTACAGCAGCTACCCCGCTGTCGGGCGATGTGGAAATCGTAGAAATGGATCGCATGCGCCGGCTCATCGCCGAGCATATGGTCATGAGCAAGCACACCAGCCCGCACGTTACCTCTTTTGTAGAAGCCGACGTTACCCACCTCTTCCTGTGGCGCCAACGGGTGAAAGACGAATTCCGCAAGAAATATGGCGAAAACATCACTTTTACGCCCATCTTTATCGAGGCTATTGTGCGCGCTATTCGCGACTTCCCGCTCATCAACTCATCTGTAGACGGCACCCGCATTCTCATCAAAAAAGATATTCACATTGGTATGGCTGCTGCTTTGCCCAACGGCAACCTTATTGTGCCAGTCATACGGAACGCTGACCGGCTCAACTTGGTGGGCTTGACTAAGGCCGTCAATGATTTGGCAAATCGCGCCCGTCAAAACCAACTCAAGCCCGAGGAAATCCAGGGTGGCACCTTCACCCTGACCAACGTAGGCACGTTTGGTAACGTCATGGGCACACCCATCATCAACCAACCTCAAGTGGCCATTATGGCTACGGGCGCCATCCGCAAAAAGCCCGCTGTGTTGGAGACCGAATACGGTGATGTCATTGCTATTCGCCATATGATGTTCTTGTCCCTCTCTTACGATCATCGCATCGTGGACGGTATGGTGGGTGGTTCTTTCCTGCGCCGCGTGGCTGACTACTTAGAGCAATTCGATCCGAAGCGACCTATTTAAGTCGCTTTCAATGCAAAAAACACGCCCTGCTTGAGCGCTCCAAAAAGCGAAGCCGTCCCCAATGCAGGGCCGGCTTCGTGCATCAATAGGGTATTAGTGCGGTTTCTTAGAGGGTGCCCCGCAAGGCCTGTTCCCGCTCGATGGCCTCGAATAAGGCTTTGAAATTGCCCTTGCCAAACGACTTAGCGCCGCGGCGTTGGATAATTTCATAGAACACCGTTGGCCTATCCTGCACCGGTTTGGTGAACAGCTGCAGCAGGTAGCCGTCTTCATCGCGGTCTACCAGGATATTTAGGCGCTTGAGGTCTTCAATATTCTCTTCAATCTTGCCTACGCGCTCCAGAACGTCGTCGTAGTAGGTCTCGGGCACATAGAGGAAATCTACGCCGTTGGCACGCAACTGAGTTACAGTGGCGATGATGTCATCGGTAGCCATGGCGATGTGCTGCACGCCTGCGGAGCGATAGAAGTCCAGATACTCCTCAATTTGGCTCTTTTTCAGACCTTTAGCGGGCTCATTGATGGGGAATTTGATGTAGCCGTTGCCGTTGGAGACCACTTTCGACATCAGGGCGCTGTATTCCGTACTGATGTCTTTGTCGTCGAAAGTGATGAGCAATTTAAAGCCCATAACGTCCTGGTAGAATTTGACCCATCTGTTCATGGCGCCCAGTTCGACGTTGCCTACGCAGTGATCTACATATGTTAAGCCTGCAGACTTTACCGGATAGACGCTCCGACGGGCCTCATAGCCCGGCAGGAAGGGCCCCTGGTAGCGGCTGCGATCTACCAGCGTGTGAATGGTTTCTCCATAGGTTTTAATGGCCGCCAGGACGACTTCACCGTGTTCATCGCGGAGGACTTTAGGCGGGAAGGCGCTTTCTGCACCGCGCTCGAGTGCCGTATAGTAAAGCTTCTCGGCGTCGTCCACCCACAAAGCCAACACTTTAACACCATCGCCGTGCAGCGCCACGTGGCGAGCGATGTCGTGCTCTGGTGTCAGGGCTGCTGTCAGCACGAGTCGGATTTTGCCTTGCTGGAGGACGTAACTGACGCGGTCGCGCACGCCCGTTTCTGGTCCCATATAGGCCACCCACTCGAAGCCAAAGGCCGCCTGATAGTACAGAGCACTTTGCTTGGCATTGCCTACGTAAAACTCTATATGGTCAGTGCCTTTGATGGGGAAAAAGTCGTCTGTTTTTTCCAGCGTCATTTGTGGTGCTAAATGAGTCAGAGTATCCATAAGAGGAGCGTTTTATTTGGCACAAATAAAAAACCACCGCTTTTTAAAATGGGCGAAACGGCAAGACAAAGTTAGTGCGATACGTTCGCCTAAAAGCGGTGATTTTCGTCATGGCAACCTCGTGCGAGCTGGCGTAGCTCAGTAGAGTTCCATACCGCTAAAGTGGAAAGCGCTCTCTATAGCGGCGTTTTCGTCGCTATCGGAGCCATGCACTGCGTTCTCTCCGACATTGGTGCCGTACAGCGCACGCACGGTGCCCGGAGCCGCCTTGGCTGGGTCGGTAGCGCCAATGAGTTGGCGGAAATCCTCCACAGCGTTCTCTTTTTCTAGAATAGCCGCTACAATAGGGCCACTGCTCATGAATGTACACAACTCGTCGTAAAAGGGCCGCTCACGATGCACGGCGTAGAACTGACCAGCGCGCTCTTTAGTCATCTGCGTTAGCTTCATAGCGACAATGCGGAAGCCGGCAGCATTAATCATCTGTAAGATGTTGCCAATGTTACCCGCACGCACAGCGTCAGGCTTGATCATGGTAAAAGTTCGGTTGCCCATAAAAAACAGATTATGTGTGCTGAATAATTGACGTGTTCTGGTACTCGACCTGCCAAAAGAACACAAACGGCGCAAATTTAGAGCAAGATTTTATTTTAAACGGAGGCGAGCTTTTATCGTTTTAAAAAATAAAATCCTGAGCCATTTCGTGCGGCTGCCGACTTGGCATATCTTTGCCAGCCTTTTGGTGAGCGCTATTGCCTTTTTATCGGCTAAGTCCTGGAAAAAAACAAGGGCAAATACGGGAGCGCTTATCTTCGGCCCATTGCACATGACTGTTCCATCGGCACTAAAGGAGTTGCTCCGCTATCCGCAGAACACTGCGGTCATATCGCATCGAAACCCTGACGGCGATGCCATTGGCAGCGCTTTGGCCGTTCAGCATTACCTGGAACAATACGGCCATACCGTACATGTGCTTTTCCCCTCCGAATACCCAGCGGAGTTTGACTTTTTGCCTGCTTCCGAAGACATCCTTATCTGGGATATTCACACAGAAGAATGTCGACACGTGCTGAGCCGGAAAAATGTTTTTATCTTTCTGGATTTCAACTCCTTAAGCCGAATTGATAAGATGGGCGAGTATATCAAGGACCTCCCTGGAACACGCGTCCTCATCGACCACCACCTCTATCCAGACCCGATTGCTGACTACATGTTCTCAGAGCCAGAAGCCAGCAGTACCTGCGAATTGGTGTACCGCTTCATTGAGGCCATTGGCGACCAACAAAAGATAAACCCTACAGTAGGCTGCTGCATCTACACGGGCATTGTAACCGACACAGGCTCGTTCAAACACGCTACGAACAGCCGTATCTTCCGCATCACGGCTGACCTCATTGAGCGCGGGATGAACGACACGGACGTGCAAGACAAAATCTTCAATTCTAACAAAGTCAAAAACCTGCGTTTACTAGGGCATTGCCTGATTAACCGCATGGAATACCTCCCCGACTATCGCACAGCCTACATTTGGCTGTCGCGAAAGGACTATGAGACCTTCGATATCCAGCGGGGCGACACGGAGGGCATAGTTAATTACCTGCTTACTATCCGCGATGTGCGACTGGCCGCTTTTATCCACAATCAACCGAACATCGTCAAACTTAGCCTGCGTTCTAAAGGCGACATTGACGTACAAGAAATTTGCCGCACACACTTCAACGGCGGCGGCCACAAAAACGCTGCGGGCGCATACTCACATATGAGCCTGAAAGCCACTATTGAAAAATTTCTCTCTATCCTCCCTTTGTATAAAGACGTGCTGACGCGGTAAAGCGCCGCGTGGACACGACAAGCCTTTTCATCACCGTCAATTATTACCACACTATGCGTTTTTATCATCTTCTAACACTCCTTTCTCTGATGATCCTGTTGGCCGCTTGCCAAGGCGAAGGTATCAAAACGGAACACGGCTACCGCGTCATTAACCACACCAAAAAAACGGGCATTAAACCCCAACCAGGCGACTTTGTGCTGGTGCAGCACTACGTTTGGGTAGGCGACTCCATGATGTCGAGCACGGTGCGCAACTTCGGCGGCCCACGCGAGTACGAAATGTACACCAAGGAAAATCTGCCCGTGCGCGTGCCGGCTATTTACGATGGTCTCCTGCTTATGAGCGAGGGCGACAGCGCCACTATCTACGAAAAAATTGATACATTCCTGCAAAAGTTCATCCCTCCGACGCTGAAAGACGCTAAGGAAGTGCGCCACGAGCTGGTGCTGATTGATGTTGTTACGAAGGAGGAAAAAGAAAAAGCCCGTGCTGAAGTAGAGGCTCGCTTCAACTCTGTGCAGGCCAGAACACAAGCAGCACTGAAGGACTACAAAGCGGGCAAACTGGCCGGCCTGACTACCACCAGCTCCGGGCTTAAATTACTCATTGAAGACAAAGGAAACGGCTCACCCATTAAAACTGGCGAACAGGTGCGAGTGCACTACTACGGTTGCCTTGCTGACGGCAACATGTTCGACAACTCCTATCAACGCGGCGAGCCGTATGCCTTTCCGGCCAATGTCGGACAGATGATACCAGGCTTCGACGAAGGGGTGATGTTGCTCAACCGCGGCGGTAAGGCAATCCTGTTCATTCCTTCCAAATTAGGCTACGGCGCCCAGGGCGCTGGCCCCATTCCACCCAACTCAGAATTGGTGTTTTACGTAGAAGTTTTTTAAACTAAAAAACTTTTGGCCATGACTGTAGAACAGTTGAAAGACCTGAAAGACAGGCTGGCGGTCTTAAGGAGGTATCTTTGACATAGACAATCGTCTGCGCGAAATAGAAGACCTGACCAGCCAAACCTACGACCCGAATTTTTGGAACGAACCCAAGCGCGCCGAACAGATCCAGCGCACCTTGGGGATGCACAAAAATTGGGTAGACGAATACAATCGCCTGGCGCGCGAAGTAGACGACCTGGAAGTCCTGTACGAATTCCGTCAGGAAGGCCTTAGCTCTGAAGAAGAAGTGGATGCGCAATACCACAAAGCCAATGAGATGTTGGCCGATGCAGAGTTTAGAAGTACGCTCAACCAGAAGGAAGATGCCATGAACGCCGTGCTCACCATCAACGCGGGGGCTGGTGGCACTGAAGCTTGTGATTGGGCGTCCATGCTACTGCGTATGTACCGCATGTGGGCCGAAAAAACGGGGTTCACCGTTAACGACATCTTCGAGCAACCGGGCGAAGCGGCGGGCATCAAGTCTGCCAGCATCGAAATCCGCGGTCCTTACGCTTACGGATGGCTCAAAGGCGAGAACGGCGTGCACCGATTAGTACGCGTCAGCCCGTTCAACGCCCAAGGCAAGCGCCAGACCTCCTTTGCCTCCGTGTTCGTTTACCCTTTGGTAGAAGATGATAACATCGAAATCGTCATCCGACCCGACGATATCGAAATGGACGTCTTCCGCGCCTCTGGGGCTGGCGGTCAACACGTTAACCGTACCGAGTCAGCCGTTCGCCTGCGCCACCTGCCCAGTGGCATCGTGGTAGAGTGCCAAGCGGAACGCAGCCAACACCAAAACCGCGACCGCGCCATGCAGATGCTCAAAAGCCGTCTGTATGAGCTAGAAATGCGCAAACGCCAGGAGGAAAAGGAAAAAATCGAGGCCAGCAAGTCCAAAATCGAATGGGGTAGCCAAATACGTTCCTATGTGCTCGATGACCGCTGGGTCAAAGACCTGCGTACGGGCTATAAGGTGCACAACCCCGATGCCGTGCTCGATGGCGACCTCAATGGCTTTTTGAAAGCCTACCTCCTTTGGAAGAGCAACCCTACGCCGATAGAGGCTGATGAATAAGCCTGCTACTCTACACCAGCGCCTGGCCTTCTGGAGTTAGCCAGGCGCTGGGCTTTTTCAGCACTTCAATCATCCCGCCGGTATCGGCGCAGTAGCCCTTTTAGCACAATCAGCACAACGAGAGGCAGCGCCGTTTCAGGTAAGTTTTGAGGAATGAATCCCCACATGACCAATACTGCTAAGGCAATCGCCCCCACAACGGTAAAGTACGTCTCCGTCAGCTCCGTACGCTTAGTGCGCCAAAAGAAAAGCAGATGCGTGGGCAAGGCCCACAATAGGTTCCAGTTGTACTTTGTAGTGGTGTGGTCTGTGGCGAACCACAACAGAAACAAAATTAGCCCCGCTACACCCAGCACGAACCAAAAGACGAGGTCAAAGACCACCTCTGCACGGCGGCTGAACATGGAGGCAATACCCAGGGCAGCCACCAGACACATAACCCAAAGTGGATCGCCCCAAAAGCCAGAAGCGCCCAGCGGCGAGGGCGTTAACCCATTGGGAAAAAGGCGCTCCTCAGCCACTAAGGGCACCGAGTCTGCCACCGTAGCCCGTGCGAAGAGGTCGTGCATATGGTCTGGCAAGAACATAAAATCGCGCCCCAAGGCCACACGGTCGGCAGGCTGACCTAAGGCCAGATCAATGCCAAAACGCGTCCAAGGGTAGTGCTCCAGATAGGGGTGCAGCAGCTGGCGCATGGTGCTGCCCAAAGGCAACATCGTCGTGTCGAAGGTTACCTGGTAAAAAAGTGCTTTCTCTACTACATCGCGGATACGTGTAGCGCAGTTGTCGTAGAAAAAATCGTAGAGGTAATATTTATTCTCTTCCCTCGCATTTTCTTCTAACAAATTGAACAACAGCTGCTGTTGCGCTGGAGTCAAGAGGAGCACTTGCTCCTTCATGAGCCGCCCTTCCTGTAAGTTGCCATATTCAAAGTAGGCGTAGGGTTCTGTATCGAGATAATAACGCAGGCGTCCGCGGCAAAAGTTAAGCAGGAAGTTGGGATCTTCAAAGTCGAACGTACCGTAGTTATAGCAGCGATCGAAGCGTAGCACTGGGTCGCGCACTCGCAGGGCGCTATGGCCGAAGAGACTATACAACATAGAGCCTGGCGCCACTGTCATGAGGCTGATGGTTGCTTGGTCGGAAAGTTCAACTTGCGTCTGCGCAGGCAGGGCTGCGGCGAGCAAGGCGAAGGCGAACAGATAGCTTCTGATGCAGGACACAGATGGGGTGATTGTTTCTGGGTACAGACCTATTGAATGCGCAATACCTGACCAACCTGAATCTGGTCGGAGGTCAGCTGGTTCATACGCTTGAGCTCATCCACTGAGATACCGTATCGGCGCGAGAGGCTAAAGAGCGTGTCACCTCGCTCGACGCGGTGAAAGACGGACGTTGGCGGTGGGGGCGATGGTGATGGGGGAGCTGGCTGTGGCCACGGCGCAGGCGGAGCGGGCGTAGGCGAAGGAACACCGGGAGGTTTAGGCTGTGGCGTCGGCTCGGGCACAGGATCCGTCGGGTAGGGTACGCCCGTAATGACCGGCCGATCCGACAACAGCGGCGGTATCGGGGTGGGCGGTGTGGCGGCGGTGTCGACAAATGGCGGCCTCTCGTCAGGCACCAGTGGTGGCGGCGGTGTAGGACGGGGTGACGGTGTTACCTCTTTTCCACGCAAGCGAACGACCTCTCCGGGCTGGCGCCTACCACGCAGGCGGATTTTTTCATTGGCTAAAGGCTCCTGACCATAGGTCATACCATTACGCTCAAGCAGAGCATCCAGTTGGATGCCATACTGCTGGGCAATATCGAGCATCGTCTGTCCTTCCCGTACGAAGTGGTGAGTGGTTCGCCCACGCCAACTACGCCGTTTAGGTTGGATGAAAATGCGCGTGCCTGCAGGGAGCCGATCGCCGGGTGCATAGGCGCGGTCGTTATAGTCCGCCACTTCGCTAGGATTCAGCTGGTAGATGCGTGCAATATCGGCGATGGTCTCGCCTGGCTGCGCTTGCACCAGCTTAACATCGTTGACATATTGAATACGCTCTCGCGGTGGTATACGCTCCGGCACTACTGTTCCTGGGCTGGGCGGTGGGGTGCCGGGCTGGTCATACTCATAAAGGCGCAGGCGTTCAATGAGCTCAATAAGCCTATCGGCGTACGTGGGTGAAGTGGCGTAGCCTGCCACCTGCAGTCCGCGGGCCCACGCTCGGTAGTCGGTGGGATCTAGGTTGAAAAGAAAGCTGTAGCGTGCGGCTTTACGCGGGTCGCGAATAAATTCACTGTGATCAAAGAAGCTTTCTTCCGGGCGCTCATATTTTCGAAAACACGACTCGATAGGGTTGCCACTCGCGTCGCGGTCGTCATCTTTCTTATAGTATGTGCGGCCCGTCCAATTGCCACCGCATTTGATGCCAAAGTGGTTGTTGGCATTCACGGCCAGCTCACTGCGCCCGGAGCCACTCTCCAAAATGCCCTGTGCCAGCTTAATGGAGGCAGGAATGCCCGTACGCTGCATTTCCATGATAGCGATGTCCTTGTAGCGCTGCACATAGTCCAACTGAACGTTGCCAGTAGACTTTGCTGCCGTCGGTGGCTGAGCGGAACGCAGCGGTGCTTCGGGTCGAATGGGCTTAGGACTCTTACAGGCGACCCACAGCAAAAGAAGAAGGATAAAAAGCCAGAGC
>JBEQAD010000015.1:0-23381 GCA_041640515.1 Saprospiraceae bacterium
CTCAATGGAAATGCGGCCTCGGCTAGTTTTGCTATCGCCGTGCGCGATACGGTGCGACCGGTAGCGCTCTGCCAGCCAATTACTATTTTTACCAACCCACATGGCTCGGTCACTTATACGTTGCAGCCTCAAGAGGTGAACAACGGCAGCACAGACAACTGCTCAGGAAGTGACCTCTCTCTGTCGGTGTCGCCGTCAACATTTACCTGTAATATGGCCGGCAACGTGTATCCCGTTGTGTTAACTGTGACCGATACTGCGGGTAACAGCGCGACGTGTACGGCGTCGGTGCGCGTGGAGATGGTAGCACCACAGCCTACAGCTACTCAGAGCGTCTGTGAAGGCGGTCCAGTGCAGTTGTTTGCTAACCCACCGGCGCCCACAACAGGCTACACATATCGATGGACAGGACCGGCGGGTTTTATGTCTATGCAACCCAATCCCATCATACCTTCCACCACGAGTGCCAATCAGGGCACTTACGTGGTGGAGATAACAGGCCCGACGGGCTGCAAGGTTACGGGCAGTGTGTTTTTAGAACTGACCAACTTACCCACTCGGCCAGTGTTGCAAATGCCGGCGCTTATTTGCGAAGGCGCAATGCTGACCCTACAGACCCAGCCTTTTACTGGTAGTACGGTGGTTTACTCTTGGTATCGCGGCACACCGGGCAATGCAGTGTTAGTTGGTACAACGACGGTGCCGGTATTTCAGGTACCTAATCCGCCTCCAGGTGTGTACCAGTACTATGTGCAAGTGACGGCTGACGGGTGTCTGTCGCTCCCTTCCGAGGTGAAAGAAGTGGTTGTACAGGCTCGTCCGGTAGCGCAGATAGTGCCTTCGACCATGTCAGTATGCGTCTGCGACGCGATCACGCTGCACACTCCCTTACAAGGTCCAGGAGTTACATACAGTTGGAGTGGTCCTGGGAGCTTCTCCAGTGGCCAGCAGTCTCCATTAGTAACTTCCTGTGCTCAGAGTTTCAATGCCGGAACATACACCTTAGTGGTGTCGGCCAATGGCTGCGCCTCCCTACCCGCTACAGCCACGGTAGAGGTGCGCCCTAAACCCAGCAAACCACAAATTGGAGGTAATGGAGCTGTTTGTGCTGGCACTACTTTAACCCTATTGTGCAACAATGTACCCAACGCTTCGGAGTATCATTGGTTCTCTCCACAGGCAGTAATGACCACCACCTCCATCAATACCTTAATGATTCCGGCGGTATCGGTAGCCGCCCACAGTGGCGAGTGGCGGCTTCAAGTAGTGCAAAACGGCTGTTTATCAGATCTTTCGGATGCTTTCCTCGTGCAAGTAGAAAATTTCCCCGATTTATCGGCCACTTCCAACTCGCCAGTGTGTCAGGGTAATGCGTTGGTATTGAGTGCTAACTCTACTTCCCAAGGAGTCTCTTATACGTGGACGGGCCCTAACGGCTTTTTTGCCATAGGTGCTCAGGTTAGCACAAACAGCCCAGCGACGGGCACTTATAATGTGGTAATCAGTACATCAAACGGTTGCACTAATTCGGTAGAGGTACCTGTCAATGTTATTGTGCCGCCGCTCATAACCTCGGTTACTCACACAGCACCACCTTGTGTGGATTGCAGTACCCCCGCTGTTTTGCAGGCGACAGTATTTACCCAAAACCCACCGCTGACGTATCAATGGACGGGGCCTAATGGTTTTTCCTCGTCTCTACCTCAGCCAGTGTTGCCCAATGTCTGCACGATTGACAATGGCACCTACACCCTCGTCGTGCGCGACTCGGCCAATTGTCCATCAACTCCGGCCTCCACCGTGGTAAGTGTGTTAAAGCAACCCGAAAGGCCCGTACTGGCGGGTGTCTCCTCGCTGTGCGTGGGCAGCCCGATGGCAATTGCGGTGCAAAACGCCAATGCCTACGGGACCAACGTGGTGTTCGATTGGATTACCCCATATGGCACGGTTAGCCAATCGCAGGCCAATTTGGTAGTCTCGGCGGTAGGGCTGCAGCATAATGGTTCCTATCGCGTGGTGGCTCGCATCGGTAATTGCGCCTCGGCGCCTTCCGAGGAGCTCTTTGTCCAGGTACACCCCATCCCGCCGGCGCCTGTAGTCAGCAGCAACTCACCCATCTGTGAGGGCGACGTTCTGCAGCTCCTGGCGGAACAGGTGCCTGGCGGCCAGTATAGTTGGATTGGTCCAGGCGGTTTTACTGCTAGCACGCGCGATCCTTTTATTGCTCAAGTGAACAAGACCCTGCATGAAGGCTGCTACTATGCCACAGTTTCGGTTAATGGCTGCACCTCTCCACAGAGCCAAGGGGCTTGTGTAGTCATTCGGACGCGGCCCAATGCGCCGACGCCATTACCTATGGAGCCAGCCTGTTTGAGCCAGCCGGGTGCTTCGCTAACTTTTCGCGTTGCTCCAGCTACTGCTACGCCAGGTGCTCAGTATATCTGGTACAACGCTACGACACAAGACTCGATAGGGCCGCCTACGTTTGCCCTGACGTTTACCTTGGCCGACTTAACCGAGTTGAACCCCGGCCTTAATATCTTTTACGTACGCTCGCTGCTCAACGGCTGCACATCGGCACCCTCATCGTTTGTGGTAGTACAGCTGGATACCATCCCTCTCGGTATCCATGCTTTTGCTGGCCAGGACTTTAATGCCTGCGATGTAACACCACTGCAGCTAAGTGCTGCTGCGCCGCCGATGCCCATAGTGGGTAAGTGGCAACAGGTCGGCGGTCCGCCCGTCACTATCGTTAACCAGCCATTGCCTAATACTGCCGTTTTAGGTGCCACGGCAGGCAATACTTATCGTTTTGAGTGGGTACTGACCAATGGCGCCTGCAAGGATTTCAGCCGAGATACAGTGCAGGTGGCGGTTAATGCTTTTGAAAAGGCTAAGGTGGTTAAAGATTTGTACACCACTTGCTTTGCGGATACAGTGCAAATTCAGGCCATTCAAGGGCAGAGCGCTTCGGGTGTTTGGAGGCAGCCGTTAGGGCAGACGCTTTTCCAGCCCCCCATCGTTCTCGACGACCCCCAAAGCCCAACTACGATGGTGCGCAACTTGCCGCCAAATGCCAACACATTCTTTTTTTATTGGATAATCAATGTGGTGGGTTGCCCTGCCGATACGGCTGTTGTAACGGTATACACGATCAACAAAAAGCCCTTTGCAGGGCAAGACCAGAGCCTGTGTATCACCGATTCGTGCACCCTACTGCAGGCAGCGCCGCTCGACCCCTTCGAGACAGGCCGCTGGACTTACCTGGACGCCGACATCAATCCTAAGTTGAGCATGAATGCGCCCAATGCATCGAGCACCTTTGCTTGTGGCTTGCGCATTGGCTCCAACCGCTTCGTATGGGAAACGAATGGCGGCTTGTGTGGTGATCGCTCGCGCGACACGATGGTGATCTTCTACGACCTGGAGCCTACCGCCAATGAGGATAATGTGGTGGTAGCTTATGGCCAACAGGTCATGGTTAATGTGTTGCAAAACGACGTCTTGCCCCCGCAGTTTACCGTGCGCGTACTGGACCCCCCTAAACACGGGCGGTGGTCGGAGCCAAGCAAAGGCGTGTTCTCCTATTTACCCGACCTGACTTTCACAGGCAGGGACAAACTTATCTACGAGCTGTGCAACCTCAACCCGGCCTGTCCTTGTGCCATGGCAACCCTCTTTTTCGATGTAGAAGCCGCCGATAGCTGCCGCATTCCCACCATCATTACGCCCAACAACGACGGGGTCAACGACGCCTTTGTCATTCCTTTCCACTGCCTGTCGGGCGGAGAGGGCGGCCCTGAAAATGAGGTTACCATTTTCAACCAATGGGGTGACCAAGTGTTTCACGCGAATCCGTATAACAACGACTGGGAAGGCACGTACAATGGCCAGCCTTTGCCCGCAGGAACATACTTTTTTGTGGTTAAATTGCCGGGAGAAAGTAAACCGAGAGCAGGATTTCTTCTCATACAGCGCTGATAGCGCCCGCCCCATGGTGAAAGGGTGGCCTCCGAAGAGGGCGTGCTTAACGACTACCTTTGCACCACTCTTGGCCGAGAAGACCGCCTGCCTTTCGCAGCCTTCAAAACCGCAACTGATAAAAGCCACTGACTCTAACTTATTACCGCCTGCGCCATGCCATTAGATCAGCTACACGAAGAAGAAAAGCAGCGCCGCGACGCTAGTGAGATGAGCTTCTTTGACCACATCGACGAACTACGCCGCCGCATTCTGCGCTCAGCCTTAGCTATTGGTGTCATGGGCGTTGTTTGCTTCCTTAACAAGGAAATCGTCTTCGACAAATTGATGTTCGGGCCCCGACATCCAGATTTTCTCACTTACCGCTTGCTGTGCAACCTGTCGCACGCTGTGGGCTTGGAAGATAAGATGTGCTTCTCCCCAGTGGAGTTCAAACTTATTACTCGCCAAATGGGCGAGACATTGATGCAGCATTTATACGTGTCGTTTTGGTTAGGGCTCATTCTCGCTTTTCCCTACGTGCTGTGGCAATTTTGGCTTTTCTTAAAACCCGGCCTGATAGAAGCGGAGCAGAAAGCTATTCGCGGCATTGTGGGCGTTTGCTCCCTGCTCTTTTTGGTGGGCATCGGGTTTGGCTACTTCGTTATTGCGCCATTTTCTATCAACTTTCTAGTGGGCTACACGGTGGAAGGGGTGGAAGTTGCACCCACCTTGGATTCGTATGTGACTTACATGACGATGTTTACTATACCCATTGGCCTGTTTTTTGAAATGCCAGTAGTTATCTATTTTTTAACCAAGATAGGGCTATTGGGTTACCGCGCTCTTCAGATGTACCGGCGTTATGCATTTGTGGCCATACTCATTGTGGCGGCTATCATCACGCCGCCGGATGTGGTCTCGCAGACTATTGTTACACTCCCACTGTATGGGTTGTACGAAGTAAGTATTCTGGTGGCCCGACGAGAACAGCGCCGCCGGGAAGCTGCCATTTTTGGCAAGAATGCTGTTGCTGATGTGGTCAAGATCAACTCATGAAAGTTATTGAACATTTTGCCAAGGCCAAAGGCAAAACCTTGATTTCCTTTGAAGTACTCCCGCCACTTAAGGGAGGAAGTATGCAGGCTATCTTCGATACGTTGGATAGCCTCATGGAATTTAATCCGCCATTTATTGACGTTACCTATCACCGTGAGGAGTACATCTACAAAGTACGTCCTTCGGGCTACTACGAAAAGACAGCTATTCGAAAGCGCCCAGGCACAGTAGGAATTTGCGCGGCCATCATGCACCGCTACAAGGTGGATGCCGTGCCTCACCTCATTTGCGGTGGCTTCACTAGGGAAGAGACAGAAAACGCGCTCATTGATCTCAACTTTCTAGGTATCAATAACGTGCTTGCCTTGCGCGGCGATGCTCGTCGGTTTGAGGAGCGCTTTGTCCCGCACGAAAATGGCCATACCTACGCCCTCGACCTCGTGCGCCAGATTGCCAACATGAACCAAGGGCTTTATCTCGATCCGGACATTGTCAACGGTGAAAAAACCGATTTCTGCATCGGTGTGGCCGGATATCCTGAAAAACATTTCGAGGCTCCCAACCTGGAGAGCGACCTCCTGTTCACCAGGAAGAAAGTGGAAGCTGGCGCCCACTACATCGTTACTCAGATGTTTTTCGATAACAAGAAATACTTCGACTACGTGGACACCTGCCGCCGCGCCGGTATTGAAGTGCCTATCGTGCCGGGGCTGAAGCCCATTACCAAGCGCTACCAGTTGACCAGCATCCCGCGCAAATTCTTCGTCAACTTTCCCCACGATTTGGTGAAGGCCGTGATGGAGGCTCCCAACGATGAGGCCGTGCGTCAGGTGGGCATTGAGTGGTGTGCTCAGCAGTCCCTCGAACTTAAAGCGGCCGGAGTGCCCTGTATACATTACTATACTATGGGCGATGCGGAGACCATTCGAGAAGTAGCTAAACGGGCAGGGTTTTAATCGGCGATGTGCAGTGCCTTGCCTCTTTGAACAACCCAATTATTTATCCCAGCAATTTTGTTGGATTTTTTGAGCCATGATAGGCTCGCGTACCAGCCGGAGGTAGGAGTTGCGGTTATGGCGTGGGTTTTGGCTAGCCGATGCCGTTTGGAAGATAAGGTCGGCTAGCGAAGGCCAACCCTTCTCTTGTAGGGTAAGGAGGGCAATGCAGCGATTCCGGTCCGCACTGTTGTCTGGGTTGGCCTCTTGTTGTGCACGCGTGGCGCGCTCCAGATAGCCGGCGATAGTCTCGGGAGTAGGTTCTTCGAACAGCAGGCGATGGGTGCGTGGCGCTTCAGGGAGGTATTGCACGATGAATGCGTCGCGGTCGTGCACAGGAAAGCCGTTAGGCAGTATAACCAGACCTGAGTCGGGTACCCAGAAACGGCCCATGATCTGCCGGTTTTCTTGCGTCGTAAAATCGTAGTATACCAGGCGTTGCCCGTTCTCATAGGCTAAAGAGAGACGGGCTACTGAGGTGCGCCCTTCTGTAGTCAGACGGTGCTTGTCCTTGGTTGAAAGAGGAAAAACGAAGGCATTGGCCCAACGCTCTTGCTTCTGGCGAGCATCCCAACGCAGCAGAACAAAAACCGCTGTGCATACCATACCGACTAAGATGCCCAGCACGCCGAGGATATACCACCTGTTGCGGCGATTCTCGGCCCAGCGCAACCGGTTGCGCGGCGTGTCCACTTGCTTATTGATGCGAAACTCATAGGAAAAGCCCTCTGCCTCCTTGTGTACGCTCACCTCACACAGCTCGTCCTCAATGAAGAAGGAGTATGTGCGCGACTCTTTGACCGAAAAGTCTATCTGCATAATGCGAGCGTCGCAGTGGATGAGCAAATGGCCACTGCGGTCGCCATGGTAAAGACCGATGCGATGTCTTCCGCCAAAGTCGTCCAAGTAAATCCAGCTAACCTGAGCCACGGTTTTTGTGCAAATGAAACTGGCTCCTCAGGGCTCTTCTTGTTGGCTTTTCTCGCTTTATCTTACCAGCGGATAAGAGCGCTGCCCCATGTGAAGCCTGAGCCGAAAGCGGCCAGGCATACTAAGTCGCCCGGCTGCACCTTGCCGGCTTCCCAGGCCTCGCACAGGGCAATAGGCACAGAGGCAGCCGTGGTGTTGCCGTAGCGCTGAATATTATTCCACACTTGGTCATCGCGCAGCCCCAAGCGCTTTTGTACGAACTGACTGATGCGCAAGTTGGCCTGGTGCGGAACCAAGAGGTTGATATCCGAGGGCTGGAGCCCTACCTTGCCCAACGCTTCCAAGATAACTTCCGGGAATTTTTGCACGGCCAACTTGAAAACGAATTGGCCGTCCATGTAAGGATAGTACATGCCTTCTTGGAGCATTTTAGGCGTAATAAAAATCTCGCCGTACGTGTCCGGTGGCGGATAGCCAAAATCCACCTCTTCGCCTCTCTTTTTATGGTGATAACCACCGTGGCATCCCGGATTGATGAAAGAGAGTTTCTCGGCATCAGTGCCGTCTGCGTGAAGGCACGTGGTCAGGATGCCGCGCTCGGGGTCTTCCGACGGCTGCACGATGGCAGCCCCCGCGCCATCGCCGAAGATAACGGTAACGTTGCGCCCGCGCGTGCTAAAGTCCAAACCCATCGAGTGCATTTCGGAGCCTACCACCAGCACGTTCTTGTAAGTACCCGTGCGCACGAACTGGTCTGCAATGGCCAATCCGTAGATGAAGCCGCTGCACTGGTTGCGAATGTCTAATGCGCCCACTTCGCGATGCGTAATGCCCAGCTCGCGCTGCATTAACACGCCACATCCTGGGAAGTAATAGTCAGGGCTAAGGGTGGCAAAGACGATGAAATCTATTTCCTCGGGCAATATGCCAGCGCGCTCGCAGGCCGTACGCGTAGCAATGGCTGCCATAGTAGAGGTCGTTTCCTCGTGTTTCCGTCCGAAGCGGCGCTCCTCTATACCAGTGCGCTCGCGTATCCATTCGTCAGAAGTGTCCATGAGGCGAGTGAGTTCTTCGTTTTTAACCACGCGCTCAGGCACATAAAACCCTAAGCCGGCAATCTTACTGCGTATCATGAGCAGATGTTACTGTGAATGGAAGGAATAATTTCGGAAACAAAGTTGGAAAAACTTTGCTCATCCTTGCCAAAGAATTGCTCTAAGGAAACGGTGTAGCGTTGAATAAAAGAGCAATAGCGCTCGTCTTCGCATAAAACTTTGGGGTTGCCCAACACCATCACACGCTCCCGAGCGCGCGTCAGGGCTACGTTCATCTTGCGGTCTATGCCTGTTGCCGACAGGCTCACTAAGCGCCGCAGTTGCTGCTTGCTGTGGACACAACAAGAGATAAGAA
Source organism: Saprospiraceae bacterium (assembly GCA_041640515.1). Taxonomy (GTDB): domain Bacteria; phylum Bacteroidota; class Bacteroidia; order Chitinophagales; family Saprospiraceae; genus M3007. Next base: position 8,355 of record JBEQAD010000015.1, read on the forward strand.
TGATATCGCGCGCGCCGCCCTGGAAGCGTTCCACCGTATCTATAGTGAACTCGTCCGGATGAAGTCCTTCCCTCAGGAGCGCCTGACGGATTTGTGCGATTTGCGCGCGCCACGGAGTAATAATGCCCAAGCTGCGCTCAGGATCCCAGGGTTGTCCGTTCTTTTCAGCAGTCTCTCGGAAGTAGCGGGTCAAGCGTGCTACCCAGCGCGCTTCTTCCTCGGAAGTGCGCTGATGCGGCAGCGCATCGGCAGATTCCACGGGCAAAAAACACACGCGCTGTTGCAGAAGACCTTCCGTTTCGGAGAGCGGCAAATACTGGCGTTTGCCAGCAGGCAACGGCAACGGGCGCAAGTGGCCGCCGTAAAATTGCTCATTGGGAAAGGCCATGATGTCGGCGTGCATGCGCCCCTGATGGTACAACTGGCCGTAGTGCTGGTGAAGGCCGTGCTGTAGGCAGTAACGATAAAGCCGCTCGAAGTACGACTCGCGCAGGTCGTTCAGGCCAATAGCGACCAGGTCGTTGTCCCTCACTTCGGTGTGCTCCGGCCCTTGGGCCACCACCGCGGGCAGCTGGCAATGGTCGCCAATGAGTACGGCGTGCTCGAAGCGCGTTAGCAGCCCGATGAGTTGAGGCTCCAGGATTTGTGACGCCTCATCCACAATAAGCCGTTGAAAAGACTTAATCTTTAGCAAGTTTTCGCTTTGTGCAAACGAAGAAACCGTGCTTACAAACAACCGCACAGGCTCCAACGTAGCCAACAGCTCAGCGCGTGTGTTGGCTGTGGCAATGCGCTGGGAAAGCAGGCGGCTGCGGAAGCGCTCACCAGTAGCGAAAAGAGTCCCCAGCCGGATGTAGTCTTCGCCCACGAGCTCTAACACCTCGCACATTTCATCCACAGCGCGATTGGTGTATGCTAGAAGAACCAGATTATCTGTAGTATGCCGCAACACCCATCGAACCAAATCGCGCAGCACGATGCTTGTCTTGCCTGTGCCCGGTGGCCCCCACAGCAAAAAGAAACGCGGCGCGGTGGCAATGTCTTCCACGCGCACCGGTTGCCCTGGCGGTCGGGTGGCGGGTTGCAAAGGCGGGCAAAGCCATTGCTGGCGCACTGCTGGCTCAGCGCTAGCCCATTCGTACAGACTGCTGTAAAGCGAGCCAAAACCGCTTTCAAGAGCATCTGGTTCTAAGTTCCACCGATGATGAGTTTCAAAGGGCTTCAGATTGAACTGCCGGGCGCGCAGCTGCACCTTCACATACTCGGCGCCCAGTTCGACGAGGGTACACTTGATTACTTGATGGTGCAAGACATTGTCTTCTGGGCGATCAGCCGGATACAGTACGGCTAGGTCGCCTATGCGGAAGTTGGCCAGTGGGTTAGTCTGCGCTGTCCGCCGAAATAGGATAGTTGGCTCGGCTTGGTTAGCGCAGTTCTCAGCAATTTCCAGTTGGGCTAAAATAGCAAAATCCTCCTGCTTTTCGGCTAGGCTGCTGCGCCATAGTGCCGCACTACCCCCGGCGCCCTCACTGCCCTCTGCCCCCACCTTGGTCAACCAATGCTCGCGTGCAATAAAGCCGCTGAAAGCATTAAAATACTTCTTCTCCAAGGGCGTAAGACGCGAGTACGTTTGAGCAAACTGAGCGAAGTCTCGCCCCACAAAGTCATTAGTTGGCTCCTTGGGCGCTTCTTTCAGCAGACGCTCAAAAAGCGGCACCTGTAGGTCGCCAGGGCGAATTTGCGTCAGCAAACGCTCTATACCAACCAGCTGATTGCGCACTTGGAGCGCTTCCCACTGCTCTGGCTCTACAGTAGGAGCGAAACGCAGCGGTTGGTCGTCGGCTCCTGAGTAGAGGATGTACTTGGCTGGGTCTATCTCCGCTCCGAACACCGAGCGCACCAGCAAGTCATAAAGGAGGGTTTGGGTAAAATGACTCCGCGAGATACCGTAGCTGTTCGGTCGGTATACCCGCCCACTTTTTAACTCCACAATGGCTGCCCGCTCTCCCTCTCGGTACCACAAGTCGAGGCGTCCTTGTAGGCCATAGCGCTGGCTGAAAAAAGTTGGCTCTAATACGCAATGCTTTGGCGAAATGCCCTGCTGTTGGAAGCCCTCTGCAGCCATGTATTGTAAATTTCTGTAGTGCTCTTTGGCCCGACGGATTACATCCGCTACCTCGCTATCTGCCATAGGTGCATACACAAGAGGAAAGAGGCGAAATGTTTCGCGCACCAACGCCATAAACTCGGCCTCCGGGTCATTCATGAGCCGGTCGAGGAAGTAGTTGGCTACGTTGCCTATTAACGCAGCAGTAGAGGTTTGGTAAGGCAAAAATTTTTTCACCAAAAAACCCAATGGGACGACACCGTCTGGCTGAAAGCGCTCAGCAACAACCGATACATCCATCAAATAGTCGGGCTCCACTACAAAAGCGCGCGGATGGTACTCCCCTCCTTGCACAATGTCCACGTCCAGCAAGTGCACGGTCACGGGCAGAGGAAATACCTTTTGAAGCAACTGAATGGTGGGTGAAAAGGCCTCGTTTCGCTCTGCCAGGTGATAGCGTACCCGCACCAGCGTCTCCGGAGTTTCCTCATCGTAAGCCAATAGGCAGCACTCCTCCGCCAAATCGGCTATTATGGATACCCGCGCCACGTCTTTATGTCGTACCACATCGGGAGACTCAAAACTCCATTCCCCCTCTGCTGGCAGGAGGGCTTCGATATCCGTTGGCATCGCTTCGCCCGACAATCCGCGAACAGCCTCCGCCACGGCCCACACTCCCAACGAGACGTCTTTTATATAGGCTGCCCTTTGCCCACGCCGCACGCGCGCTGCCACGCGGCGAAATTGATGAATGACACGCAGCGCCTCCGTCGAGAGCTGGTACTTGTGCCCAACGTAGCTAATGCGTGAAAAGAGCGTGCTAAAAAACAGTCTTTCCTGCTTTGTTTCCTCCCAGAACAGTCGCTCTTGTAAGTCCGCCAGCGCTTGTACCCGCTCCCGGGCTGCCCAACTGGAATGCGTCGCTATGCGCACCACCTCGCCATAAACTGCCAGAGCTCCTTCCCGCGTCATGCAACAAAGGTAAAAATGCTTGCTCAGCTGAGGAGCCCTTTTGCCGACAGGAGGAAAAATGACTCAACTTCCAGGAAACATCTACTAAAGCCCTGAGATTTTCTCCCTCGTCCTAAAGCGAGCAGCAGCATTTTCCGAGCAGAGACCAGACAAAGAGCCGCTGCACCACGAGGCGCCGACCGCGTTTTGCCGGAAGGAATACGTGGCACTTTCATGGTTCTCAGTTGGCTTTTTTAGCAAAATTAAGCTACATGCAATAGCTTAAAGGATTTTTGAAAAACTTATAGATTGGATTTGCGCAATACACAGGTATTAAATAAGTTTGCAGTCTAACAACAAAGTTTGGCGACTTTACTAACATTAACGGAAAGCGTTAAAAAGTGATGAAGAATGTGATTGCTAACATTAAAGACGGAAAGCCTGCTGCTAACAGGCGGTGGGCGCAATTTTGTAGTATATTGAAAGTTTAGTGCTCCGAAGCTCGCCCGAATGCAAATCCCGAAAACGTTATGTGGCATTATAAACAGACAAATAACAAAAAAATAGCACTATGAAAATTAGGCTTTTACTAATTTCATTGATTTTAGCAACTGGAAAATTGTCCGCTCAAAAACTATACGTTTGGTGTCCCGAAGAACAAATCGCCACTCCAAGACAAGGCTTTTTAGAAAAGGACACTATAGATTTGGTGGTATTTGACGGAAGAATTTTAACTTCAAAATCAAAAGTCGAATGTACATCAGACGAAACTATCAATAAATTGACAGACTTTATTAGGCGAACTTACCCATCAACGACAATAAATGTTTTAAACTCAAATCAATACTATAAAGACCCAGCTAATAATAGAATTACAGTAAAAATTGGAATTTCGGCATATCACGCAGCTTTTGGAGCTGATGTTAAAGTTGGGATAGGTAGCGTAGGTGGAAATTTTTCCTATGGTGTTTTTCCTGAGGGAGAATGGAATGCAGTTACAGCGTATGCAGTGAAAATATACGACTATAGGAATAATAACGAAATAAAGAAAGTAAAAGATATATTAAAGACAGCTTCTCGACCAAATACAGGAGGGTACATAACAGCAAAGAACATACTAAATTCTTGCTTTATGGAAGCAAATCAAGAAATGCTATTCTTTCTTGACGAAACATTGATGAAATAACGCCCCTTAACAGGCGTTGGGCTCAATGGCGGGTCAAGTAGTGCATGGAGCATGCTATCTCGCATCAACTTTTGTGGTGTATTGACAGTTTCGTGCTCCGAAATCCGCCATTGCGTAAAGATGAAGAACTTCGGTTACGACCCCAAGTACGACAAAGTTAAAAAGATACAACAGCATAAAAACGATAGACAACTTGAAAATAAATAGGAATGAAATTTTTAAGATACCCAGGTGGTAAGACAAAATTACTTTCATTTTTGGTAAATCATTTACCAACAAAAAAAGATATAAAAGGGAAGTACATTGAACCTTTTGTTGGTGGTGGTTCTGTTTTCTTTTTTATAAATCCAGATAATGCTTTGATTTCAGATTTAAATTCTGAACTTATTGAACTTTATAGAGGTGTTAAATTATATCCTCACAAAGTATGGGAAACATTTGAATCTTTCCCAAAAGGAAAGATGGCATATTACGACATTAGAGATAAAGGAATGGCAGGGAAGCCTTTGTATTATAGAGCAGCACGAATACTGTACTTAAACAGAACTTGTTTCAAAGGAATGTGGAGGCACAATAGCAAAGGAGATTTTAATGTTGGTTATGGTGGAGAAGAAAGACGTTGGGTTATCACACATCAAAATATTATAGAACTATCTAAAATATTTCGCAAAGCTGAAATACTGAATAACGATTTTGAAGATGTTATTTTGAATGCTTCAAAAAATGATTTTATTTTTCTTGATCCACCTTATAAACCTGGCGAAAAGGATTTACACGAATTACATTACTGCAATGGAAAATTTCTTTTTGATGAACAAATTCGATTAGCTGAAACGCTTAAAAGTTTACCAAAATCAAAACAGATTCGTTGGGCAATGACTAATTCTTCACATAAAGACATTTTAAAATTATACAAAAATTTTAACATCAAAAAAATTCCTTTTGGCACAAGTGCCAAGCCAGGCATTCAAACAAAAGACTCTAAAGAAGTTCTAATCACTAACTATTAAAAAGGCAATGAATAAATTTTTTGAATCAGCTGCAAATCAAAATCACCCATTAAGAATTTTATCTGATTTTCTTAACACAGAAGAAAGCGTAGAAACTGCAAAACGATATAACGAAAGTCGTTTCGTGGGCTATGTATTGGATATTGGCTATGATGAAATAACAATAATTACTTGCGATCCATTTAAAGTAAATGTTGGTGGTATCCCAAGAAATTCATTATTAATTATGGTTCCAGACTCGTTTGAACAAAACGGAACAAGCATTCCATTACACTTTACATTGCTTCGTGTCCTGGATTCAGCACCAACACCACTGACAAAAGAAGTTCAACAAACATATTTTGAACTTCAAAAAAAATCAATGCCCGAATTAGATATTTTTACGCAAAGTGAATTGCAGTGGGGTGCATTAAAAACAAAGGTTCTTGGAATGTTTTATCCACATCCAACACAATTAGATACAATTGAATTTTCTGGAGACTTAAACAATTATGTGAGTGCTCACAAATACAAAATATATTCACCTGATGATAAATTATTAGATTTAGTAAACAACGAACTTGTCCCAAAAGAAAACCGATTTGCTATTGGAAAACTTCGTTTAACAGAGAATAGATTACCTCTTCCTAATAAAAAACTTCCTGATGTAGATATCTTTCTTTCAACGAATGATTTCAAAGGTTGCAGGACAGCAATGTTCGGGAAAACAAGATTAGGGAAGAGTAATGTAGTGAAGTTAATCGTTCAAAGTTTATTGGAGACAACAAAAGATACAAGAAACGTTGGACAGTTGATTTTTGATATCAATGGCGAATATGCTAACGATAATCCACAAGATAACAATTTTTCAATTAGAAGTGCATATCCTGATAGATGCACGGTTTATGCTTTAACGCCAAAGACGAATACACCTTCACAACCGCTTAAACTTAACTTCTATCATTCGCCACGCTCATCAAAACAAGTTTTGAATACACTTATTCGTCAATCTGGGAGAAGTGGTTCTGATTATGTTGATGCATTTATTTCAGTTGATATTCCAGATTTTGAAGAAGTCAATGCAATGTCTAATAACCGGATGAATGAAAAAATACGAGCTATAAGAAAAATACAATTCTACTTTGCTTTACTCCACAAATGTCAATTTGGTTGTGATGAAAATACTGTCAGAGGTTCCATCCCAAGTGCAAATACTATTCGTGGATTTAATCCAGGCTTTTCAGATGCTTTGAGAAATTCAGCTTATTCAGCATTTCAATTACAAGTGCCGCAAGTCCCAAATTCACTTGACACACTTCAAAGTGAATTAGAAGTAATTCATAGATTTAGAAAAGCTTATCCTAATGACCAAAACTTACGTTCTAGTAGCGGTAATCCTATCTTTGACCAAGAGGATAATGCTCTTTTAGAAATGCTTGAACCCAGTCCGGGTAAAAGTGGTTTTTCAATTTTACTTAGATTTAGAAACTATCACGACCAACGAGCTAGCGATTACATAACCAATATTTTACAATTACTTGATCAAGGACAAACAGTAATTCTTGATTTAGGAAATGCTGATGAAATCTTAATGACTTATTTCTCTCGTCAATTATCAGAAGCAGTCTTTTATCATCAAACAGACAAATTTACAAATAATCAATTAGGAAATCACTATGTTCAACTCTACTTTGAAGAAGCACACAATCTTTTCGGTTACAACGACAATAGTGATGAAACAAGGATTTATAGACGTTTTGCAAAAGAAGGTGCAAAATATCATATCGGAATGGTTTACTCTACTCAATCGCCTTCAACTGTAAATTCAGACCTACTTGCACAAACAGAAAACTTTTTTGTGGCTCACTTAGCATCTCAAGAAGATGTAAATAAACTTGCAAAATTAAATATTGCTTACGACAGCATTAAGAACGATATTCTGCAAGCAAAAACTCCTGGATATATGCGAATGCTAACACGCTCACATAGATTCGTAGTTTCTATGCAGGCAAAAAGATTTACTCCAAATAAAAACACTAATAGATAATGCCATATCAACGAGGAACAGGAAATAGACTTCCGCCCGAACGTGCTAGTAAATTGGGGCATTTAGAAGTAATACAAAGTGAACTTGTGCAAAAACTTTGTAGAAGTTTCAATGATCCTGAAATTATTGAGCACACTGGAAGTATTTCTAAATGGGAACCACTGCCAACTGATGGCCAAGAGTTAAAGATTATATTTTCTACTGATGGCTCAATTCAAATAATTGAAAATCCAAATCCTCCGTTCAAAGCTATTGCTTTTGTTAAAACAGCACTTCTACGTCTTGACCAATATGCAATATCAAAAATTGATAAAGACAATCCACACCCTTTTGCATTACGTGATTTAATGAAAGAGTCTGCATTGTATCATTCAACTGCATTTCCATTGCGTAATGTTTACATTGATGGAAAATCAAATTACGATGCCATTCGTGAAATAATGTTTGAATCTGTAAAAGATAAAGGCTTAAATAATTCCCTGGATGGGGAAATGATGAAAACACTAAAGTGGATTGCTTATGAAAAATGGTTAGACACACCTAAATCAGAACTTGAAAAGTTTGGCTGTCCACATTGCGAAAAAAATGTTGCCACAATTCCGTTTGATGAGGAAAAAGGATATTGCAATGAATGTAATGGCGAAATCTTTATTACGGATATGTTTGGATTACATCAAAGTATGACAGATGATTATGCACCAAATCAGATTGCCTCTGATTATATGAGTGTTAGTGAAACATTAATGATTTTTACTCCAATTCGATACTTTTGGGAAAATAAACGAGAAGTTTTAAAAAATTGTTTATTTGTGAAAGACGGTCCACTTTCCTTGCGTGCTACACTTGCGAAGTTATCCGCACCAATCAGACGTTTTTTTGAGTTTGCAAAATCAAAAGGATTTGATATTGCAATGATTGGACAGGAAAAAACAGGACAATTTTATGACCACTTACAATTAATAGGTAATTTCGCTCCTGTTGGACACTGTTTTATTCCTGACAATAAATATATTCAAGAGGAAATCAAGCATAACAATACGACAGCAGTTTATGGTTCGGATACAAATTACGGTGCGAAATTATTTGTAAAGATAAACCATTATCACAAAATGGTTATCAATATTCCAACTGGACAACGAGGCGAATTCGTGACAACTCCTTCTCAACAGCATTTAATCAGTTTCAAAAATATTGTAGCAACATTACCTAAAATTTTAAGTAATAAATTTGAAGGTGCATTGCTCCCAATTGAACTTGCAAATAAAATTGCTTCACTTTCAACTTATCCATCAGCAAAAACACTGGAATTATTTGCTGATGATTTAAAGGGAAAATAAAACTATATTTTGCCAATCAAGCGAAAGACTGCGAATGAAAAAGAGGCAGTAATCCACCTTGACTCGTCATAATACTGGATGCAGTGCTTAAAAATTCACCACTATGCAAATCTGTCAAAAAATTATTAGAAGGTTAAATAAAAAAACAGTAGAAAGAAATTATAACAATCGAGAATTTGGAGTAACATTTCTTTATTTATCTGACGATTGACTGTAGAGAAAAATAAGAAGGTATAGAATAAAAAAATCCTCTTAAAAGCGGGACTGCTCAGGATAGAATGATAAACAACAAAACATTTCTAATTTTTAAAATTATGAAAGCATTTATTTTAACATCGTTAATGGTTCTGTCAACTAATTTGGTGAACACTGCGCTTGCTCAGAAGAGTAGCGATTCTGAAGAGACAAGTAAATATGTTTATTGCGAACTTGTTGGCACACTAAAATTCTTAAGCGCCAAGTTTAATATTTCTGTTGATTACGGTCAGGAAAGAAGATTTTTTAAAGATACAAAAATGAAAGATGAACAAAGTAGAAAAGTTGGAGAATATAATTCGATGGTTGATGCTTTGAATTATATGGCAGATAATGGTTGGGAATTTGTACAAGCCTATGTTGTAACGGTCGGGGATATGAATGTTTATCGTTGGCTATTAAGGAAGAAAAAAGAATAATCATGCCCATAACAAAGTGCTGCAGCAATAAGGGTTTCATGGGTAATTCAAGTATTCTGTTCTTTTTTTGCTCGCAAGGCTTTTTTATTCAGTTGCGAAAAGAAGCAAAGTGTCGAGAGCCGGATGTTTGACCAAGAAGAAACAGCATGTAATCTAAATGCAGCAGAGCAAAAAACAGATTGTTGTAAGCATCTTTCAGTCTAAGCTTTATTATATTTCAATTGTAATAGGTCAAATCGTCTTTTAGAAGCAAATTTACAAGGATTCATTAACCAAGACTTCTGTAGAATAGTAGCTTATCGCCTATCACCTCAACTGGAGGTGACGTGTAAGATTGATTCTGAGTACTCTTATCGAGTTTCTGTGCCGGGCGACAATGTAGTACTCCTAAATTACCAAGCTGTAGTAATATATAAGATGCTATCTTCAAATGTAAATAACAATTAAAAAAAATGAAACAGACAATTTTAGGTGCAGGTGGGGCCATAGGCACAGAACTTGCAAAGTCTCTGAGCCAGTATACCAATGACATCAGGTTGGTAAGCAGAAACCCTAAAAAAGTAAATCCTAATGACGAACTTTTTAGAGCTGACCTGACGCAAAAAGACCAGGTAGCCAAGGCCATTGCCGGCAGCGAAGTCGTCTATGTTACTGTGGGCTTTGACTATAACACCAAAATATGGCAAAAGCTATGGTTACCTTTTATGAAAAATGTCATTGATGCTTGTTTGATAAATAAAACAAAACTTGTCTTCTTCGATAATGTATATGCCATCGGAGGAGATAACATTAAACACATTACGGAAACCTCCCCCATAAGCCCAACCAGCAAAAAAGGTCAAGTTAGAGCAGAAGTAGATAAACTTATTATTGAAGCGGCTGAGAAGAGAAGCTTAGAAGCCATTATTGCTCGTGCTCCTGACTTTTTCAGCGAATACAAGGACAGAAGCCTGTTGATGAATTTAGTGTACGATAACCTTGTAAAAGGCAGAAAAGCGCAATGGTTTTGCAATGCCAAAGTAATTCATACAACGGGTTATGCACCCGATCTGGCAAAAGGTACTGCCATATTGGGTAACACTGCGGAAGCCTATAATCAGATTTGGAACCTGCCAACTGACCCTGAAAAAATTACCGGTGAACAGTGGATAAAACTGTTTTCCGATGAAATGAATGCCACCGATAAGTATCAGGTACTGCCCGCTTGGGGAATGAAGCTGTTAGGAGTCTTTGTGCCAATTCTGAGAGAAATGTACGAAATACGTTATCAGTACGATAGAGATTATTACTTTGATAGCTCAAAGTTTAACTCAAAGTTTAATTACATACCAATAACAAATAGGTTGGCAGTGAAACAAACCATTGAAAGGCTCAAGCAAAATACCAGTAGCTAACATGGGTTTTGAGTCAGGCAGGAGCATGCTTATATTGACAATTTTATGTATAATTGAACTTTAGTTCTTTGTATCGAGTGTACTGCTAAAATGTCTGCTTGAACACAAAACTGAGAAACGTTATGGTGCATTTTGAAAAACGACATGGCGAACAGACAGGAGAACCACCAAGGTTTATCTTTGACAGGTCCTATCAGGCCATTTGCGAATGACAAAAAAGTGAAGACCGGAAAGCACTCAAAAAAAGGAGCGATACCGAAAAGCGATATGAATAGGACAAAATTTTTATAAATTAAAATTAAAAAACAATGACTAAATAAAAAACTGTTCATTCTACCCTCATTGGCGGACAGCTTACCTTCAATACTGAGAAATGAGTTGGCAAACTTACAGGCTCAAAGACAAAAGGAGCTTGTATAAGAATACAAACAAAAAATAAGATCCTCTTAAACCTGCTTACTTATTTATAATCCTTAAATTACACTATGGCCATTTAGGAAAGTGGGGCTTACAAATCGTTTTTTTTCTAACAGGAGGAGTTTCCTTTGTTTGGTGGTTTATTGACTTATTAAGATAAACCCTTCCCGCTCCGATTTGTATTGCCCGAAATTGGGAATGTAGGCATCCTTACCATCTCTTTTTCTACTATTTGGGATAACTCCTATAAAAATTATCCTGCGGCACCAGGTCATCTATGCTCACCTGATACAGCATTTTGGGTTGTAGTTCTTTTTGGCCTTGCATGGTCTAAAATTAGACTCACTTGATTGAATTTTTTTGCTTGACAGATAAGTTTTATTCACTATTTTTGGTTAGTTGCGCAACAGGCACAGCGGTTTGGCGTAATGGCGGTTGACGTGGTTAATTAAGCATTCTACCTCGCATCAACTTTTGTGGTGTATTGAAAGTTTTTGTGCTCTGAAATCTCCACTGCGCCAAGCACCAAAACAGCATTTTAAGATCACCTAAAGCCGACCAAAATTTTCAGATATATTAAATTAAAGCAGAAATGAGTATGAGCAACAAAAGGGTTATCAGATTAAATCCAGAGAATATTCCAGCACCTGTTGGAAAATACTCGCACGTTACGATCGTTCCTAAAAATTCAGATTTATACACTTTTTCGGGTCAAATTGGAGTAGATAAAAATGGAAGCATCCCAAAAGACCTGAATGAACAGATACATAACACATTTAAAAACATCAAACAGATATTGGAGAGCCAAAACCTAACTTCTGATGACATAATAAAAGTAAATATTTGGGCTACGGAAGAAATTGATTGGGGGTTTTCTATGCGGAATGGAAAACCTTATTTGGTCAAACATATCCGTCAATGACAATTGGATATATAAAGGCATTAGGACTTGCCAAACTAAAAATTGAAATAGAAGTTTGGGCATCAAAAACCAGCGATTAATAAATTAGTTAGATGCATTTTCTGAAATTAATGAAACAAAAATCATTATTGAGTTTTTTAAAACGCTGACAAACATTAAAAAAAATTTAAAACAAATAGATAAAAACGCCCTATAACACAGGTTTTGCGTCAGGCGGGGTGACACTTCGGCAAGCTCAGTGCAACGCGTGCAAACTTGGATCTTTGTGCTGCTATTCAAGCGTGGCGCTGGTTGACATTTTTGCACTCCAAAATCCGCCCGAACGCAAAGCCTGAAAATGTTAGTGGCCAGGCTATGACCCACAACCCGACAGACAAAATCGGGTTCTTTTTGATGTTTTGTATTTAAGTAATTGCTTTAATAAATAAATTAACTATCTTTGCAGCGTGGAAAACATTTCTTGCACAAGACAACAAGCAGATATTAAGCAAATCAGCCGCTGTAAAGACCGTATTTCAGAACTGAGCGGTTCGTTTGACTATATATCCAGCGGCCTTGAACTGGCAGGTAACAACGTAAGGCTGAAAATCCTGCTCCTGCTCTACGAAGAGAAGCAGCTTTGCGTTTGCGACTTGAGTGACATTCTCGGAATGAGCACTTCGGCAGTTTCGCAGCATCTGCGCAAACTCAAAGACCGGAAGCTTATTAAAATGGAAAGGCGGGCCCAAACCATTTTCTACTCCTTGACAAAAGAGTATGAAAAAATGCTTAAACCTTTTTTCAGAGTGATTCAGGAAAATAAAATTTTATGGGAATAGACAAAAAGCTCATTGGCGCAGGACTTTTAGCCGCGATTGCTGCTTCACTTTGTTGCATCACTCCCGTATTGGCTCTTGTTGCAGGGGCCAGCGGAATTGCTTCTACTTTTTCATGGCTCGAACCCGCAAGACCGTATTTTATCGGTTTGACAGTTTTAGTCCTTGGCTTTGCGTGGTATCAAAAACTGAAACCCAAAAAACCAATGGACTGTAATTGCGAGACGGAAGAAAAACCAAAATTCATTCATTCCAGAATGTTTTTAGGAATTGCAACAGTATTCTCAATTGTAATGCTTGCTTTTCCCTATTATGCGCAGATCTTTTATCCAAAGAATGAAAAACACATTATCATAGATGACAAATCAAATGTTCAGATAGTTGAGTTTTCGATCAAAGGAATGACTTGTACAGGTTGTGAAGAACACATAAATTATGAAGTGAACAAACTTCCAGGAGTAATCAAATCAGCGGCCTCATACGAAAACGGAAGCGCAATAGTAGAATTTGACAATTCAAAAACGAGCATTGCCGAGATTGAAGAAACAATTAACAGAACGGGATATTTAGTAATAAACAAGAAGGAAAAGTAAAATGAAAATCATATTGCAATCTACAATTACTTGCCCCAACTGCGATCACAAGAAAGAAGAAACCATGCCCACAGACGCATGCCAATACTTCTACGAGTGTAAGAACTGCAAGAAAGTATTGAGGCCAAAGCAGGGCGACTGTTGTGTTTATTGCAGTTACGGAAGCGTAAAATGTCCGCCAATTCAACAGAACAAGAAATGTTGCTGACAAAAACAATAAGGGCGAAGAGCTTCAGTCATCAATATAGGTTTGGCCAAAGAGAATGAAACTGTGGGTGCGACGAAATTAGAGCGATTTACGGACAAGCAAAACTGCATGGCCGGCTTATTTTAAAGCCTTCGTCCACCTCGAAAGAGCAGCAATCGGAGAATATTTACTCAATGCAGAGGCCTGTATGTGTGGCGATTTTATCGACAAATAGCCTCTTGCTCATTTACTGTCTCGCAATATTTAAAAGCGTTAAAAAATACAGGTATTATTCAGAGAATAATAGAAGGCACTTTGGTTTGTTATCTTGTAAAGCCTCTAAAAGTAGGCAACTATACACACGAGCGGATTACCTTCCAAATTTACAATTTTGACCCGACCCTAGCCCCCAGAGGCAAAACGCTCATTACCGCCATGGTGGATACCGATTATCCCTACTGGAAAAATCTGTACGAACAAGGTCAGGAAGCATACAGAGATGAACGGCAGCGAGTCAGCGATGCCTTAATTGATGCCTTGGATGCTTATTTTGGCAATATAAAGGGTAAAGTAGACTTTACAGATACTGCCACCCCCATTACCTATAAGAATTGGACAGGTAACCACAACGGCAGCTACGAAGGTTGGCTGCCAACTCCCGATGCTGCAAAACTCAAACTACCCACCCATTTCAAAGGGCTTGCCCATTTCTATATGTGTGGGCATTGGGTAACACCCGGTGGCGGAATGCCTCCTGCGGCCTATTCGGGCAGAGATGCCATACAGTTAATCTGTAGAGATGAAAAAATTCATTTCAAAACCAGCGAACTATGAACGGGTACACTAAATGGTTCATCACCCGTTTGCTCATCCCTGTAGCCTGGTTTGCTTCTTCGGTATATATAACTCGTGCAGCAGTCAAAAACCAACATATTGAATTTGCGTTGGGGGCTTTGGTCTTGCTGATTTATGCCGTGGTGGTTGATTTTCCAAAGAAGAAGAAAGAATAAAAAATAAAAAAACAGTCTACAACGGCTGTTTAGCGTAATCGCAGGTTCAGCGCTTCTGTGAAGGCGATGTGCCGAGTTTAGGTATGGAAGATTAAGATTAGTTTAAAAATCTCCACCCGCGTATAGGTGCGCAAACCTTGGTGCTAATTTTGACAAGAAATTAAAAAAAATCAGATATAATGAGGACAAGAACATTGACATTCGTATTCCTGCTGTTGCTCTCAAAACAAGCGATCAAAGCCCAGCCCCAAAGTGAGGCTGACACTGTGAGACTTTTTTTGGACTTTCCACTAGTGGACTTTCCTTATCAGCGCTATGCAACGAATACAACAGGTAGCTTCTTCGCAGGTTATGCGAACCCAAGTATGCTGCAGTCTTTGGCTATGTCTAATAATCTG
>JBEQAD010000016.1:0-4419 GCA_041640515.1 Saprospiraceae bacterium
CTACCGCTACGGCACCGGCGGCCAAGCTTGTCTTTATTTGACGGCGCCGGTTGCTGCTTAGGCGGGCCTTGGCCGCCTCTACGCTGTCGGTTTTCACTACATAGTTCAAATGGGGGCGAAAACGGAAGCCGTTCAACTCGAAGGCGTCATGTAGCGGTGTACAGTCAAAAAAATTGCGGAATTCGATAAAAATGGCCTTGCCCTGCGCGTAGCGCTTTAGCGCTTGCAGCAACATTTGCGCTGTTGCTATCGACTCAGAAGCGACCAATGGCCCACCCCAAACAATCAAGCGGCGCGATAACCAGGCCTTTGGCCCCCGGCCATCGGACTGCAACACCCCCATGAGCACGCCATCTATGCCGCCCTGCGCATGGGCCGACAGCAGGACGAAGGGCCGATAGCCGCGCACCGTTCCGATGAGGCGAAAAAATTCGCTGCTCTGGAAATAGTTACCGTTGGGATGGGCATCTACGAAGTGGTCGAGCGCCTCCACTAAAGCGGCTTTTTGCAAATCGGTGTAGGAAGTGTACAGCATAAGGTGCGTGGGTTTAGTTTCGGTGATTCAGGAAGCTCGGGATATGTTGCTGTTTAGCACGAGGGCTGGTTTCGGTAGATGAAAAAGAAAAATCATAGTAGGGCGAGCGCCAACGGCGCCAACCGAGGAGGGCAAGCAGAAACGCCCACAATCCACTGGCTTTCACGCACACAGCGTCCTCGTTGTCCATATCGTCAATGCTCAGGCGGCGCAAACGGTACGGGTCGGTGCTCAGGGTGTTGTATCCAAAATCCACGGTGATGGCACAGGTGTAACCCGCGCGCTGCGCGTATTTGAGGTCGCGGGCGCTATAGTCGCCGTTAGGGAAGGCTATTGCGTTGATGCACAGGCCAAAGTCTTGTTCCAACACTTGGCGCGAGCCGGCAATTTCCTCCCAGGCTTCTTCGTCTGTGCAATGAGGCAGACAGGGGTGAAAGAGCGTGTGGCTCTGGAAGTTAACTCGTGAGCGCATTTCTGCAATGTGTCGGCGAGAAAGTGCCTGGGGCCGCTCGCCTTCGCGCAAAGGAGCAAACCCCGCCCGTGCCAATGTCTGCAGCCGCTCGGCGTTAGGCACCCGTTTGAGCTGCGCGATATCTATTGCCGGGTGTCGGTATTTGAACCAGAAGTGCCGCTGTGTACCGACAATACCTGCACACAAGAAGATGGTGATGGGCAGATCCAGTTTTTCCAGTACGGGTAGCAGTTCCCGATTGCGGATATGCCCGTCGTCCAGGGTAACCACCAAGGCGCGCGGTGGCAAGAGGCGATGGTCGCCAGTTTGCCGGGCAGCTAAGTAATCGTCGAGGGAAATGACGTTGTAGGCGCGTTTCAGAAAAGAGAAAGCTCGTTCGGCAGCCTCTGGTGCGATGTCATGGAACATAACCAGCGTTACGCGCCGATGCTGCACCGTGTGGCGCAATAGCCAGGGCAGGCCAGAATAGCGCAGGCATTTGAAAAGAGCGTTTCGCAAGGTCATTTCCCGTCGATGAATTGGTTATACCATTTTTCCAGGTGAATCCACTTCCAGATTTCGCGCGAATAGTTGCCTTCTCTTGCCAGATGTTTGCGGTAGGTCTCTCGCACTTTGGCCATGTCCATCACCCCGCGGCTGACGAATGGCTCTGAGTGGAGTAGGTCTTCCAAATAGCGCTGAAAAACGGGCGTTCGAAACCATTCGGCTTCAGGCGTCTCGAAGCCAACCTTGTCGCGGCGCAGGCGGATAGGCTCGGGTAGGGTGCCTCTCATTGCTTCGCGCAGGATACTCTTTGTCATGCCGTGATGAATAATGTGTTCATCGGGCAATGTCAGCGTGCGCTCCACCAGTCGGTAGTCTAAAAACGGCACGCGCGCTTCCAAGGAGAACCACATCGAGTTGCGGTCTTCCCACTTGAGCAAGTGCTCTAATTTGTATTCAAAGTGGTTGATGAGGGCTTCTTGCAGCGAGGTGGAGCCATATAGTTCGTCGGTGATGACGTTATTGCCATTGGCGTAGGCGTGGTAAAAATCAGGGTGCAAATAGCCGCGTTGTATCACTCGCACTTTGGCGCGCCAAGCCGGTGGCAGCATGAAGAACGCCCAGCTTTTCAGACCGTAGAGCGAGCGGTGATTGGCTAAATAATGCGCTACTTCAGCAGCCAAAGTGCCCATCATGCCCCGGCGGAGCAGGTTTTTGAAATAAAATCCAAAGAAGTAGTGATAGCCAGCTAAGGCTTCGTCGGCGCCTTGCCCGTCAAGCAGAACCACCACGCGCTCTGCGGCGAGTTTCATCACGCAGTACTGCGCATACGTGGAGCTGCTGGGCACAGGCTCGTATTGTGCCTTGGCCAGGTCATCCAGGTCCTCGAGCAGGCTCGCTGCGGTGGGTTGTGTAAAGTGCATATGAGCCACCTGGCCGTTGAACAGCTGGATGAAAGCCGACTCATCGCCGTGCTGGTTGCCGCCGTAAACGGCAGAAAATGTGTTCAGGTCGCGTTTTTCATAGTCTTTGAGTAAGACCGAAACGATGCTCGATGAGTCCAGCCCTCCACTCAGACATACGCCCACGGGCACGTCACTGCGTAGGCGAAGCCCTACAGCCGAGGCAAACATGGCGCGGTATTCTTCGGGCGACCGAAACGGCTCCTTCAGCTCGCGCCGCAAATCGTACCAGCGCTTCGGGCGCAGCTGCTTAGCTTCGTCGGGCGCTCCCGACGCCAGTTCTAACCTAAAACAGTGCCCGTGCGGCAACTTTTTGACCTCCTGCAGGAAGGTGCTATCGTCGTGGTCGGTGCGATTGAATGCTAAAAAATGAAAGATAGCCTCCTCATTAGGCGTGGGCTTGCGGCCCAACACGGCTGTGATGGAGCGGATGTCGGAACCAAAGAGAATGCGATCGCCGTCCGTAGCGTAGAAAAAGGGTTTTACGCCGTAGCGGTCGCGCGCGCCGAAAAGGGCGCGTGTTTGGCGGTCGTATAGTACGAACGCCCACATGCCGTTGAAGCGGTGCAGCATCGCCTCTCCCCATGCTTGCCAAGCCGCTAAAATGACCTCCGTATCCGTCTGAGTATGGAAGGTGTAACCGCTGGCGCGTAACTCTTCGCGCAGCTCGATGTAGTTGAATATCTCGCCATTGAAGACAATGACGTAGCGATCGTCAGACGAAAACATTGGCTGATGTCCAGCCAGGCTGAGGTCTAAAATACTAAGTCGGACAAAACCCAGCCCCACCCCGTTTTCGGAAAAAAGGCCTTCGTCATTAGGGCCGCGGTGCTTCATAGCCTGCATCATACATCTCAACGGAGATTCCGCTACGGGTTGGCCATGGAGGTGGATTATGCCAGAAATGCCGCACATGGGTGGTTTGCAGGTAAGAAGAATTGTTTTCGGGATGCAGATAAAGGCCATGTCTTCAAGCCAAAATCTATGCCGAAGGTACCACTCTTGAAGTGATAGCCCCCGGAAATCCCGCTATTGCGACCGATAGCGGACATTCTTTCCGTCGTTTTATAAAAAAATAACCTATTGCATCAAAAAAAATCTCTTCTGTGCGACTGCAGCCTTTTGTAGACCTTTGCAGCCCAAAAAAACAAATGTCCCAGGCCCTTCTCCTCCTCGAAGACGGCACCCTGTTCAAAGGCCGTGCTGCTGGTAAAATTGGCACTACCACCGGTGAAATCTGCTTCAACACCGGCATGACAGGTTACCAGGAAATCTTTACTGACCCCTCCTACTTCGGTCAGATCCTCGTCATGACTAGCGTTCACATCGGCAACTATGGCGCCCGCAAGGACGAAGTAGAGAGTGACGGTATCAAGATTGCAGGGCTGGTATGCCGCAATTTCAGCGTTAACTACAGCCGACCCCGCGCCGACCAAAGTCTTCATGACTATGCAGAGGCAGAAAACTTAGTGGTCCTCTACGACGTAGATACGCGTGCCTTGGTGCAGCACATTCGAACGCGCGGCGCCATGAACGCCATCATCTCCTCGGAAATAGACGACCTCGCCGAATTGCGTCGGCGCTTAGCAGCTACCCCTCCCATGGCCGGCCTTGAACTGTCCAGCCGCGTCACCACCGCAGAGCCGTATTTCTGGGGTGACCCAGATGCTCCGCATCGCATCGCAGTGATGGACTACGGCATCAAGCGCAACATTTTGCGTTGCCTGGCGGAGAGAGGCTGTTACCTCAAAGTTTTTCCGGCACAGACCTCTTTTGAAGAGATAAAAGCCTGGAAACCCGACGGCTACTTCCTATCTAATGGCCCAGGCGATCCGGCGGCTATGGACTACGCTGTGGCGCTTACCCGCGACCTGCTGAACGACGGCAAACCCCTGTTCGGTATCTGCCTAGGCCAGCAAATCTTAGCGTTGGCAGCAGGGCTGCCTACTTACAAACTTCACTATGGT
>JBEQAD010000016.1:4429-21680 GCA_041640515.1 Saprospiraceae bacterium
GCCCCGCGGTATCAATCACCCTGTTAAGAATTTGCTGACGGGGCGAGGTGAAATCACGAGCCAAAACCACGGCTTTGGGGTGCTCGAGCAAGCGGTATACGACTCACCCTCTATGGTAGAGCCAACACACATTAACCTGAACGACAATACTATTGAAGGTATCCGGCTGAAAGATAAGCCTGCTTTTTCTGTCCAGTATCACCCAGAGGCCAGCCCGGGCCCTCACGATGCGCGCTATTTGTTCGACGAGTTTGTGGCCATGTTAGCTTAAGTACAGCTCCGGTCAGCCCGCCGCTCTTATCCTATTGCCAATGTGTACAGTAACCTACCTGCCTACTCCACGCGGCTTTATCCTCACGCACAATCGCGATGAAGCGCCCGATCGCGCTGCTCCGGGGCTGATGGTAGAAGAGAATGGCGGGCGCCGGCTCTTTTATCCGCGTGATGCTGGCGCTGGTGGTTCCTGGTTAATCGCCTCCAATACGGGCTTTACCGTTTGTGTCCTTAATGGCGCTTTCGTTAAGCACGAACGCACTCCGCCTTATCGCCGCAGCCGCGGGTGGGTATTGCTCGATTTTGCGCGCGCAGCCCAGCCCGAGGTGTTTTTTCAGAACTATGACCTCTTGGGTATCGAGCCATTTACATTGCTCTACGCCACCCGTGGTCAACTGGTGGAGTTTCGATGGGATGGCCAACAACGGCACCTTGCTCACAAGTCTGCTAACCAGCCGCACTTTTGGTCTTCTGCTACTCTCTACACTCCTCCCGTCCAGGTAGCGCGCGAGGCAGTGTTCTCTCATTGGCTTCAGCAGCACCCTCGCCCAACGGCGGCAGCCTTGCGCCAGTTGCACTTGACTGGCAGCATTGGCGATCCAGAAAATGACTTCTGTATGAGCCGCCAGCGCGTCTGCACTGTGGGCCTTACTCAGGTGGTATTTATCCCACCCGCCCAATGGTTACGGTATTGCGATTTACTGCACAACCAAGAGGTAATTAGGCGAATTTTTTAAAAAAGTGCAGCATCGATGGTAACTTTTGTGCCATCTCAAGCATTCTTGTTACAACACACTAAAAGTTAATTTTTTCCAAAACAAGGAACTCTTCGCCCACAAATGCCGTTTAGTTTGGCGTATCTTCGAAATGTATTTTAATTATTTTTTGCGCATGAAACATACACTACTTCTGTTTTTTCTCCTCATCCTGTCTCTCGGTACCCTTCTTTCCCAAAACAGCGTTCGACCGGACTTATCTGTTTATCCCAATCCGGCTACAGAATACATTACTGTCAATGACCCTAATGAAAGTGTTGGGTTTGTTCTCTTATTCAACCTTGTAGGGAAAAAAGTTCGGGAATTTGAATACGATAAGGGCGCTAACCTGCCCGTCGGTGATTTGCCAAAAGGTATGTACATGGTGCAGCTGCAAGACCGACAGCGCAATATCCTAAAGACCCAGATGGTGGACAAGCGGTAAAGACTTCTTACTGCGAGGAGAATTTTACGGCTCTGCGGAGGTATGCCAATGGCTTCTGCAGAGCCGTATTTTTTCACCCTATTTTTAGCGCATGAATTACCTGAATCGCCTGGCTGCTCATATGAAGCGGCGTCCATTTTTCCTGACAGGAATAGTTGGGGTTTTGGCGTTGTTGTTGGCTGCGTTTATGGCCCAGCCTTTGCGCCAGGTGACTTTTGACACGCCACCGCCTTTTCGCGATGCTGTCATGGCAGTAGAATGGGCACCTTCACCGGTGACGATGGATGTGGTGCTGGGTAAAGCTCCTGAACGCGCTAAGCGCATTCGGGCGTTGCTGGAAGCCACGCGTCGATACGGCCTTTTTATTCTGGCCTACACGTTGTTCATGTGTGGTTTTGCCGCAACGATATCCTTGGTTTCCCGCCGCAGGCATTATTTACTACTGGGTATTGTGGCGCTGTTGGTGGGCTTCGCCGATTTGGGTGAAAATGGCGCTATTCGTTCGCTTTTATTACTGTATGACTCTGAGACGTTCACGGCTGGCAGCGCTGATTACCTGCGCGTACGGCTGTTTGCATGGGTCAAATGGGCAGGTACAGCACTTTACTTTGCAGGTGTTGGGCCTTATTTGTAGTCGCGCGGCTGGTTTATTGGGCGCGTGCTGGCATTGTTGGCAGCTTCGGTGGCGATAATGTGGGTATTAGCTCAGTTTTCTGCTCTTTGGGCCGAGCCGTATGTGTTAGGCGTCTTTGGGTTACTGGCTTTGGCGACGGCCTATTGTTTCCGTCCGCTCAAAGGTCTATCAGCCCCTCAGGCAGGTCCATGAGCAATTGTTTCTGGTTCTCATCGGTGGCGATGACAAACGCCGATACCAATGGAATGAGCACTTCGCGTCCTTCGCGCTGTACAATAGCCATGTCTTGCTGGGGCATCTCCACGATGTTCTGAATAATTCCTACCGGTCCTGTTTGTTGATCCACAATGAGATAACCGACCAGGTGTGCATAGGGCTCGGCAGTTTCTAGCGCTTTCAGTATCTCTTGCGGCACTTCCTGTCCAGGGAGAAAGATAGGCCGCGATTGTAAACGGAGTGCCTTTTCGCGGTTGTTGATATCTTCAAAAGCTACAATAAGCTCACCGCCGCCGCGGATACTTTTGATGAAAAAGGGTTGTTTAATGCCTTTTATTTCCAAAAAAACGCGCTGGCTTTCTAAGAAGAGGTCTTCAAAAGGCTCCTCAACGAAGACCTTCAGTTCTCCTTGTATCCCGTGTGTCTTTCGGGTAAAGCCAATTTGGATGTAGTCCATAGTTATCAGTTATGGCGTAGGATAAGTTGGCGCAAGATGTAGCCTTTTTGCCCTTTGAGTTCCCAGGGCCGTGTCAGGCAATCGGCGGGAGGCGGTGTCTGGTTACAATACTGTGAGTCCAATATCCACTGCTCGCGCTGTACTAAGCCGATATTTCGCGCGTACCAGGCGCGAGAGAGGCGCCGCTCAATGGCGTTGGCGTAGTCCACCTCCGTTACGACGAGCACGGAGTCAAAGTGGAAAGTACCTATCTGGGCGATTATGTCTACGGCGTCAGCTCGATAAATCCAGTTCCCAAAGGGGCGTAACCGCTCACCAGCTACCTCAATTTCGAGTGTAGGGTCAATCCATCGGTTGCCGTCCCAGCGGGTGCGTGGAGCCAACGGAAACACTAAGCGCAAAAAACGCAAGTTGTCTTCTTGGCGGATGGCTTGCGTGGTGGTGCGGGCTGCAGCCCATACACGGCGCAGTGTCCAAGGAGCATCTTCAGAGAAGCGCTCTGAGCGCTCAATGCTGTACAACAGCAGACCAGTGTCGTCGCGCAAGGTGTCTGTCACTTCCTCGCGCACCTGTAGGCGCACTGTGTCGCGCACGGTCTGGCCCGTAGTGCCAAAATCAAAGAGGATACTATCTACTTGATATTCTATCCATTGGCCTATGCGCAAAGGGAAATAAGCGTGTTGCGCTTCTGCCGGCACCAGTGGCTGCTCTGGTGGTGCAAAAGGGTCTTCGCACGCGCACAGGCCTACAAGCCCAAGAAGCGCCGCACTAAGCCAAAGCCCGCTGTTTTTACCCTTGACCATCTTGCTAGCAAAAGTAAAGCGAGTATCCAGAGCGCACTCTCGATACTCGCCTATTGCTTTGGAGCGGGATACGAGACTCGAACTCGCGACTTTCAGCTTGGGAAGCTGACGCTCTACCAACTGAGCTAATCCCGCTTTTGCCGATGCAAAATTAGCGACATCTCCGTTTTTTTCTTCATCAAAACTATAAGGAAAAACCCTGAATTTGATAAGTATTAACGGCTTTGTGTTGCACTTGGCACGGCTTTTGGCCAGTTGACGGCATTGTTTAATCGTTTTCAATTCATTCTCTCATGAGCAGCCGCAATATCGCCGCCTATCCAAACCAAACGACCCATACCCTCAGCATGGAATTGCTGCAAAATGCCCCGAACCCATTCATTGAAATGACGCTGTTATGGTTCACGTTGCCGGCTAAAAGCCGGGTCATACTGCGCATTTTCGACAGTCGTGGCCAGGAGGTTTTCTCCAAAGGTGGCGATTTCGAAAAAGGTGAAAACCACATGCTCATTCGCCGCGCCGACTTGAAAGAGCCGGGTATTTATGCCTACCAGATAGAGAGTGAGTATGGCATTGCTCGCCGTCGGTTGGTGATGTATTAACATGTGGCCGAGTGAAGTGGGGAAAAAAGGACGCCTGCCGTGTATTACGACAGGCGTCTTTATTTTGGGCCAGGGGTTTAGTCGTTTCAGTAGCGATAGCGGCTCATCTTTCCTTGCTCGTTTTGAATAATGTAAGCATCCGGAAAAGCCCCCGCCCGCAAGCGGTCAGTAACGCGCTTCGCTTCCTCCAGGTCGGTGAAGCCAGTCAACATGATAGCCGTCATTTTCCCGTCGGGTAGAGGCCACTTTTCCAGTCGCCCGCCCAGACCTTCTACTTGGCGAGTGTTAAAGTTGCCAGCATTTTCCATAGCGCTCACCCGTACATAGTATTCCTTGGTAGCAGGCGGCGCCGAGACGGACACTGCTGGAGCCGTTACCGATGAGGTGGAGTAAATATTGGGCGCTGTTGGAGGAGCCGCGCTGGCAGGGGCAGAAGGCACATTGTCCGCTTTTTCAATGACAACCACGGCGCCTGGAAAGCCGAGGCGAGCCGCTTCGGCTCGCCCTGCCTCAGCCTGGGTGGGGGTGTCCCAAGGGCCTAAGCGCACATGCATGAAGTTGTTCTCTGTGCGGATGTAGGTGTTGCCAATGCTGCTCAAGTGGGTGTAGTCATTGAGGCGCAGCGGTTTGTCTACTCCGGATGAGGCTACCTGCACAGCATACTTCTGCGGTGTGGGGGTCGGCATGGAAGAGGTTGTGGAGTATGCCGTTGGACTTTTCACTGCTAAGGAAGGGGTTAAGGGCGGCTCAGTGACCAGTGCTTCCGGGTTTACCTGCGTTTCGCGCACTACAAAAGCATCCTTGACGCTGGGGCTGATTTGCGCCAGCACGGCATCGGCCTGTTCTCGAGTAGGGTAGGCGCCCAGTCGGAGCTTGTACAAGTTACCCTCGCGCACGGTGTAGAGGTTACCCAACGAGGTGAATTCACTATAGCGACGTAGCTTGCTAGCTGAAAAGTCTTCGGGGTTAGCGGCCAACTGGATGGCGAAGGCTTCGCCCTTGGCCGCAGGAGGCGATGTGCTTTTCTTCGGTTTCGAAGGCGTTACAGACGGCGCAGCACCCAGATCCTCTATTGAAATCATGCCCGGGCTACTGCTGGGTTGCGTTGCAGAGTATACGGCTGGTCGAGCAGGCAACAAAGTGTAGGATAGGTTGTCATCGGGCGCTACAGTGAAAACCGCCACCGAGCCTTTCTGGTAACCGTCCTTTTCGAAGAAAATGTCGTAATCCTGGCTTGGCTTGAGTTGGAGTGTATATCTGCCATTCGCATCGGAAAGGGCCAGTGTCTGGTGGTTGTCGCTGCGCGAACGCGCTGTAATTTGAGCATCAGCAATAGGGCGGTTGGTATTCCCATCGCGCACTGTACCGGAGTAACGTATGCGGTTGGATGCTTTGAGGCGAGCGGCCAAGTCACGGCCTGCCTGCTGGTGCAAAGCGATGAAGACATCCTCATAGCCGTCTTTTCGAACAACAAGGTTGCACTCGCTGCCAGCAGGGTAGTAGAAGGCGGCGCGGCCATTCTCGTCGGTGCGCTGAACGCCCAGTTCGCAGGCCGTTAGGTTCACTTCGGCACCGGGGACAGGGCGCCCGTTGGGATCGGTTACCGTTATGCTGAAGCGCTCTATGGCGCCCATCTGAACGGGGATGTTATCGTCAGTAAGGCTATACGTCATGGGTGTTTGCTCTCCAGAAGCAAAGGGCGACGACACAGCTCGCGCTGCGGCACTTTCGCGAATAAGCACTACTTTAAGGGTCCTGTCGCCGCCAGTGCGAATAGGCACGGAGGCAGGGCGATAGCCCTCTTTGCGCACGGTCACCTGGCAATTAGCCCTGCTAGCAGGGGTTTGAAAGGTATATCGTCCAGTGGCGTCAGTCTGGCGAGTGCCAGCAGTGGCGTTGCATGTAGAAAAATCAATTTCGGCAAAAGGCACTGGGCGTCGCTGCTCGTCTACGGCTTCGATAACGAACTCCTCCACTTGCTTACGTGCCTGCCAGATGTCCTCATGGCCGCGGCCGCCGGGGCGGTTGCTTGTTAAATAGCCAATACCACTTTGGGCATCGAAAACGAAGCCATAGTCGTCGCGCGAGGAGTTGAGACCCGTGCCCAGGTGGGTCACCTGTGGAGTGCCAAACTCTACCAGCTCCGTGCGGAAGATGTCGAATCCACCCAGACCGGGATGCCAGTCGGAGGCAAAGTAAAGCACATCGCCGTCTACAAAAGGTGTTATTTCGTTACCCGGGGTGTTGATGGGTGCTCCCAGATTTTTAGGTGTTGACCAAGAAGAGCCATTCCAGGTGGACACATACAGGTCCCATCCGCCTATGCCGCCGGGGCGGTCAGAAGCGAAGTAAAGGGTATTCCCGTCGGCGCTTAAGTGTGGGAACCCTGTAGCATAGTCGGAACCGTTATAAGGGAAAGCGCGCTCGTTGATCCATTTGCCCTCAACGACCTCGGCGATGTACAGGCTCAGGCTCATACCTTTTTCAGAGACTTGACGGGTGCCGTCCATGAAGCTGTTGCGGCAAAACGCGACTCGGCGCTTATTAGCCGAAAAGCTGACTGGCCCATCGTTAAAGGTGTTTTGCAAATCGTCGCGCAAGAAAGTCGGATTTTGTAAGTAGCCGTCGGGGCCGCGCCGCGTGACGAACAGCTGGTTGTAAGCGCTGCCCGTCCAGTCACTACTTGATTTGGTACTGGTGCGGCGCTTCAGGTCGTTGCGCGATGAGCTGTACACCAGTTGGTCGCCATAGAAGGCCGGTCCAAAGTCCGAGCTGATGGTGTTGATTGGCTCGTTAAGCACTTTGTAGATGCCTTCGCGTCGGCTCATTTGCAGGGCAAAGTCGCACATTTGCGCATAGTGCTGTCCGATGGTACTATTCACCGCAGTGTAAGCGACAAACCACTTTTTGGCGCCGACGTAGTCTCCCGTATGCATGAGTGCACGTCCGTAGCGGAACATAACTTCCGATGGCGCAGGGTTACTCTGTAGCGCACGTTCATACCAGCCGAGCGCCTCTTGGGGGCGGTTCAAATAGAAATAACAGTCACCGCTCCGAGCCAGCGCCTGGGCATTGTTAGGTTGCTCTTTGAGTACTTGCTCGTAGGTGCGCAGGGCGAGATTGAAAGCGTTGAGGTCAAACTGCTTATTAGCACGAGCAAGAGTTTCTTCTAAGTTACTTTGGCTGTAGCTCACATTGACGACCAAAAAGGCTAGTGACAGCCAGAAAAGTCTGGACGTTATCGGGTTCATGGTTGAGCGAGTTTGGATAGAGGTGAGAAAAATGCGCATGCCGATAGTGCAAGAAGGCAGCGGTATGGTCCGCGTTTTTTTGAATAAAATAGCCTATTATTCAATGAAATACAGGCGACTAAACAACGATTGTTTGCGCTGCCTGGTATAGCAGAGGGACCATCTTTTGGCAGTAAGATGAAGCAAAGGTATGGTATTTCTATGGCTGGTAACCTTGTGTTTTTCCCTGAAAAACAGCAGAATAAGAATAAACGGTAAAAAAAACAGGGCGGGTGTTCTTGCTTGTTACCACCGTTCGCTGTGAGTGGGCTTACTTCTTTTCTGCGATTTTGCGCAGCTCGCTCAATTTCCACAGAGCGTCTATCGGTGTCATGCTGTTCAGGTCGAGGGCCAACAGTTCTTCGCGAATCTTTCGGATATACTCGTCAGCGTCGAAAATTTGCAATTGTAAATGCGGCTGCACCTGTTTGACGCGCTGGCGCATTTTGTCGGGAGTAGGCAGTGCCTTGGAGCCTTTGTTGCCACTCAGGCGGCTGCCGTCAGCCTCTAGGGTGCGTAAAATCTCCTGGGCACGCTCGACGATTTCAGGCGGCATGCCGGCCATGCGGGCGACGTGAATGCCGAAAGAGTGATTGGAGCCGCCGGCTTCTAATTTACGTAAGAAGATGACTTTGTGACCCACCTCGCGCGTGCTAATGTGGAAGTTGTGGATGCGCTCGTGGCGCTCAGCCAATTCATTGAGCTCGTGGTAGTGAGTAGCGAAGAGGGTTTTAGGGCGTGCTTTGCCGTTGTTGTGCAAGTATTCGGCAATGCTCCAGGCAATGGAGATGCCATCGTAGGTGCTGGTACCTCGCCCGATTTCGTCTAACAAAATGAGCGATCGATCGCTGATGTTGTTCATGATGAGCGCTGTCTCGTTCATCTCGACCATGAAGGTGCTTTCTCCGCTACTGATGTTGTCGCTGGCCCCCACGCGAGTGAAGATTTTATCCACCACTCCCATGCGCGCAGCCTCTGCTGGTACGAAGCTACCCATTTGAGCCATCAGGACGATGAGGGCTGTTTGCCGAAGTAGTGCCGATTTGCCGGCCATATTGGGCCCGGTGATGAGCAGGATTTGGGCAGTGTCGTTGTCCAGGAATACATCGTTGGGCACATAGGCTTCGCCCGGCGGCAGCTGCGTTTCGATGACCGGATGCCGACCAGCCCGAATGTCGATGGCCAGCGAGTCGTCCACTTCCGGACGAACATAGTGGTGTTTTTCAGCAACGGTGGCAAGAGACAAGAGGCAGTCCAGGCGCGCCACCACCTGGGCGTTTTGTTGGATAGCGCCGATGTATTCAGTCAGTTCGTCCACTAATTCGCGGAAGATTTGCTCTTCCAATTCGAGGATACGTTCCTCTGCGCCGAGAATTTTACTCTCCAACTCTTTCAATTCGGGAGTGATGTAGCGCTCGCCGTTGGCGGTGGTTTGCTTCCGTATCCAGTCTGCGGGTGCCCGGTCAACCCATTTGGAAGTTACTTCCAGATAATAGCCGAAGACGTTATTAAAGCCAATTTTCAGATTAGGAATGCCCGTGCGCTTAGTCTCGCGCTGCTGAATATCAACGAGCAAGTCTCTGCTATGTCGGACGATATGGCGCAGTTCATCTAACGCAGAGTTGGCACCATCGGCAATAGCACCGCCCTTGCGTACATCTACGGGTGCCTCGGGATGAAGCGTAGCGCTGATGCGCTCGCTTAGACTAATGCAGGGGTTAAGCGCCTCACCCAATCGGCGAAGGCCAGTGCCTTCGGCTAAGGCTAATGCTTGTTGAAAGGCATTGTCCTCCGATACGCCTTCAGTCGGGCAACCAGGCTCAAGCAGATGCTTGATGGCCTCAAGGGCCGACAGGGCGCGCCGCAACTGAAGGGCTTCGCGAGGGTTGATTTTGCCGACAGAGGCCTTTGCCACCAAGCGCTCCAAATCGCCCACTTGGCGAATGTGGCCCTCCAATTGGTGCGCCAATGAGCGATGCTGGAGCAAGAGCGTCACAGCGTCGTGTCGCTCGCGTATTTGCTGCAGGTTCGTTAGCGGCAAAAGCAGCCATTTTTTCAGCAAGCGAGCGCCCATCGGGCTGACGGTATAGTCGAGCACTTGCAGCAGCGACACGCCCGACTCATGGTTGGGCTGCACAAGTTCCAGGTTGCGAATGGTGAAGCGGTCAAGCCAGACGAACGTTTCCGTTGGCAGGCGGCTGATTTGCCGAATATGCGCCAAGTGATTGTTCTCTGTAGTATCCAAGTAGTGGAGTGCAGCGCCGGCCGCTGCCTGGGCCAATTCCAGTTCCTCAATACCGAAACCCTTCAGGCTGGCACTTTGGAAATGCTGCAACAACTTCTCGCGCCCGAATGTGCTCGTGAAGATCCAGTCTTCTAAAGTGTAGGTATAAAACTTGTCGCCAAAATAGGCGACAAATTCTTTAAGCCGACTTTTGGGCAATACCACCTCTGCGGGCTTAAAACTCTGGAGAAGTTTGTCCACCGTGCTTGCGTTCCCTTCACAGGTGAAGAACTCCCCTGTACTGATGTCCAGAAAAGCTAGGCCGTAATGCTCGTTTTTGCCAAAGCTTAACGTGGCCAAGTAGTTGTTCTGGCGGTTTTCAAGCAAGGCGTCGCTCAGCGTCACGCCTGGCGTCACGACCTCTGTAACGGAGCGGCGCACTACCTTGCCCGGTATGGGCTTTTCCATTTGCTCGCAAATGGCGACGCGATAGCCGGCGCGCACCAATCGCGGCAAGTACATGTCCATAGCGTGATGAGGGAAGCCCGCTAATTCCACATCGGAGCCGCCATTATTGCGGCTGGTCAAAGTAATGCCCAGCGCATTGGCTGTTTTGATGGCGTCTTCGCCGAATGTCTCGTAAAAATCACCTACCCGAAACAGCAGGATAGCGTCAGGATATTGTGCCTTGACCGCTGCGTATTGAGCCATGAGCGGCGTGGTCGTCGAGGGTTTTTCTGGAGCAGTATGCTTAGACGGGCGAGCCATGAGCCAAGGCAAAAAGGCTGGTGTACAAAACAGGTCGGCAAAAATAGCATCTGCCGCCCGCACCGTACATTTAATTGAGTCACAACAGGGGGATGCGGCTGGCGCTCAGAAATCCTCAAAAAAGCGCCGCGCATTGCGGTTGAAGTTGCGTTGCATATGGGTGGCGTCGTGGTAGTTGGAGCCTTCTATCTGGTTAATAGCGTTGCGGCTGTACAAGATAACCTCCCAGCGCGGGTTATTGATTTCGCCGCGCGCATTGGAGTGCAGCAGAATAAAGTCTTCTCCTGCTAGCGAGGGGTTGTAAAAGAGGAACTTAACGTTGCGCTGCAGGGTTTTAGGAAAGTCGAAATACACCCAGATTTCGTAAGGTGGTGCAGCGGGGTCGTCGTCCACGCGGATGACGTCGTTGGGGCGTCCAAAGCGGAGGAAGGTGCGCCCCCGGTCTGTTTCAAAGCCGTGGCGAAACCCACTGTAAAACTGTTTGTCCACCGCACCTGCAACGCGCATATATTCCAAATAGGCAGCTTCGGGATCATTAGGGTTTTTCTCTGCAAAATGCCGCAAAAGGTAAAGGCGCATAGCGTACAAGTCGGAGCCGGCTAGAAGGTTCTTGAGCAATTCGGCATCATCACCCCACGTAAGCGCAGAAATAGCCCGCAGGCTGTAGCGGAGGTTTTCCTCGCTCAGTTCAGCCACGAAGTACTTGTTGAGCTCTTCTTCGCTGATTTCGGCCTTGCTCAGGTCGATGTCCAGGAGTGGATTGCTGCGCTGGAACGTTATTTTGCGATGGGCGATGAGTTCGTTGTACTCGGTGCGTAGTTCCACTGTCAAGGTGTAGTTACCGCTTTTGAGTTTGCTAATGTCAACGGCGGCTAACACAGCGTCCAGGCGCGAGGGCTTCTTGCGTTGGGCACCTGTGACCACTAGCAGGGTATGGCCGTTGCCCAGTTCCTGTTCCACGAAATAGCGCACAGCATAGCCGTTGCTACCCAGCTGCTCGCCATAATAAACTTCGGCATAAAAGGCCAGCTTGGTGGCGCGTTGCTCGTAGTAAGCAAACGGCAGTGGCTCCAAGAAGACGCCGTGTTTGACAAAAGGATGGTCGGAGCTGTCGCGCCGGTAGCTGCGCAACAACAGCGGTTCGGTCAGGTAGGGCTTGGTGCCCACTTCTACGCGCAAAGGGTAGGTCAGCGTGCGAGTATTTTGTGCATCGTACGCATCGCTTAGCATCACCTCCAGTACGTATTCACCTGCAGCCACGAAGAAGCGCTTGACATCGAGCAAGTCCCGCGGCGTAGTTACTAAAGGGCTGTTGAGCAGATACTTCTCATAATTGACAACCACCTCTCCCGCACGCACCAAGAGAAGGACTTCCACCGAAGCCTGAAGGTGAATGCTGTCTGCCCGCCGAAAGGTGACGGAACTTGCCGCAATTTCTATGTTCACTTCCACATAGGGACGCTCCGGAGTAGCATATACTACATAGGCCACTCCCACATCCAGTGCGTTCGCTTCTTTGACGCTCCACAGCAGCAAAAGCAAAACGCGGACAAATCGAATCAAGCTGGGGCGCTTCATGTTCAGGCGTTTTATCGCTGTTTAAGTCCTACTCAGCATCGATAAAATTACGGCTTCTTTAAGAATCCTTGAAATAAAACTGCCTGCCGTTCCACCCCGTCTGTTCCTTAGCCACTTCTAACTGAGCACCCGTGAAGCGGAGCGACTTCCGTCTGGCAAATAGTATTAAAAGGTGAGCCCGAGGTTGTACAGGAAGCGCCACATTGACCAATGGCACAGGCTCATTTCTGTGCTTTTTTAACCAGCCAAAGGGCTATCCCTGTAAAAATGATATTGGGAATCCACATGCCCACCAAGGCGGATACCGAGCCACTGGCGGCAAAGGAAATGGCGAACTTAGACAGCAGGATATAGGTGGCTCCCAGTCCAATGCCGATGGCTAAGTGCAGCCCCATGCCACCGCGCACCTTTCGGGCAGCGACCGCTACGCCAATAAGTGTCAGAATGAGGGTAGTGAAAGCATCGGCAGTGCGGCGGTGCAGTTCGATTTCAAACTGGCGCGAGGTGATAAGGCCGCGGCTGCGGTCGCGCTCGATAGCAGCCAACAATTCGGGCGTCGTCAACTCTTCATTGAGGTTGTGAAACCACACAAAGTCCTGTGGCGATAGGTTAATGGCTGTGTCCAGCGGTACTTTCCCGTGCACGAGCGTTTCGCGCAGGCCGTCAAAAGTGCGTATGGCGTACGAGCTCAACCGCCAGCGCTGAGTTTCCTCTTGCCAAGAGGCCTGTTGTGCATCAAGCAGGCTTACCAGACGGTTGTTCTGGAATTGGTCAATGCGCAGCCCAATGATAGACTGAGTGTTGGGGTTATAATCGCGCACAAAGACCCTCGTATCGGGAGCAATCAACAAGTGCACGTTACTATTGCGGCCTTTGGGGTCTGTCCACACATAAGTGCGCTCAAACTTCAACCGCGACTTATTGCCCATGGGCACAAGCAGATGGTTGAGCAGCAGATGCAGCAGCATGATGCCTGCTGCGGTCAGCAGATAAGGCCGTAGCAGGCGCCGAAAACTCACCCCTGCATTCAGGATGGAAAGCACTTCGGCATTAAAGGCCATGCGAGATGTGAAAAAGATAACAGCAATGAGCACGTACAGAGGCAGCAAAAGCCCGCCCATGTAGGCAATGAACCCAAGGTAGTAGTCAATCAAAATTTCCTGCAGGGTGCAGGGCTTTTCAATAAACGATTTCACCTTCTCGCTGAAGTCAATGGCCATTGAAATGATGGTGAAAATGAGCAGCGAGAAAAAAAACGTGGAGACGTATTTGCGGATGAGGTACCGGTCGAGAGTTTTGAGCATGGGTGCTGCGTTGCGCTTTGCTTGGCGCCTCGCTTTTGTCGAGGCAAATATCGCACGCCGGCAGGGCTGAGCAGCCCTCAGACAGGAGCGATTTTCCAATACTTTTGCAGCCCACTTCTTTTTCCGCCTTTTATGAACAAAGACACCTTGGTAAGGGCACTCCGGCTACTTCTCTATGTCGTCCTGACAGCAGGCGCGCTAACAGCCTTACTTGGGCTTTTTGCCAAAAAAGACTACTTTATTGAACGCCAGACAACTGTAGCGGCACCTATAGATCTGGTGTACGACCAAGTGCGCTATTTTTGGAATTTTCGGGTGTGGTCGCCCTGGGCCGGCATGGATGCTGCTATTCGCATAGAAGGTTCAGATGGCACACCGGGAGCGGTGTACTACTGGATGGGTGAAGGCGAGGTAGGTGTTGGCCAGATGAAGTTAAAAGCCTTAGGGCCTCGTAGAATTGACTTCGAGGTGACTATAGACAAGCCCTACAAGGCGACTTCTCCCACGTGGTTCACTTTTGAGGCGGATAGCCTGCAAACGACGGTGCGGTGGGTGTATCACATGCACATAGGCTACCCGTGGAATGGGTTAGCCATGTTCACCGATGTAGATGCTGGCGTAGGCAAAGACTTCAGCCGCGGTCTGGAAAACCTCAAGCGCCACTGCGAGGCTATGATGCCGCGAACCTATAACGGTTATGTGGTGCGCGAGGAAGAGCGCAGCGAACAGTCTTATCTGGGCTTCCGCCAGCGGGTGCCACTGGCAGGGGTAGAGGCATTTTTACGTAAGCATTTTGAGCGGCTCGATTTGCTGGTCCGCAAACGCAGCCTAATCCCAACAGGGCCAAAAGTCGCCTTGTTCTGGACAATAGACAGCCTAATGCAGGAGGCGGACATAGCCGCTGCTGTACCCACCCTAGCTGGGCAAAAAGTGCTAGGTGGTCTACAGCCTTTTACCCTGGAAGCCGGCCAGACGTATTGGGTGGAACAGGTGGGCATGCTCGACTTGGGTGCCGCGCAGAAGGCTCTCGCCCTTTACCTGGATGAAGCCGGATTGGTGCCCTTGCCGCCGCTGCAGGTAGAATACCTTCGCCGGCCGCCAGAGGTACGCGACACTGCCCAATGGACAACCCGAATAGGCTATCGCGCAGCCGCGCCACCACCGTCGCCGGATACGTTGGAAACGGAAGAGAACCGCGAGCAACAATAACCCCCTCCCAACGCCTCACTGACGGATAACCCATTGTGTCTGAAGGCCGCCGGCACTGCGGATGCGCGCTAAGTAAAGCCCACAGGGCTGTGCCGATAGGTCGAACAACCTCTCTCCGGGCGGGCTTGTCCACTGCCAACGCCCCCACACATCGAAGAGTTCCACTTGCACGGATGGGTCTGTGGGGCCATGCAAATGCAGCCTTTCCTGAGCCGGATTGGGATAAAGCAGCCACCACGATGCCGTGGCATCGGCTTCGTCGTTCGAAATGCTTGCACATGGCAGAAAGCCTGCTATCTGGTCCCATAGGTCACACTGTGCTGTGCGCAAGCCGCAAAACTGGCCATTAGGTGTGGCCTTTAGTTCCATATAGCAGTCCGTATTCCCCTCGTACCTAGGCCAGCTGGTTAGTCCTTGGCCGTTAGGGTCGCCCGTGCGGGCAAAATTCGTCCAGTATCGAACCATGAGTTGCTGTACGCTGTCGTCGGCAGGTGAAAACAACGGCCCGCTGCCGAACAAGGTGTTTTCCCACGTATTAAATACGTAGAATAGCTCCATGCCGTGGTAGGCTCCGTAAGAGGCCAACGAGGGTACGGTGTGGCGAAAAGTGAAAAAATATCGCCACACGGGCTGGGTTTGATTTTTGCTAACGCAGTTAGCTACGCGGCGGGTGGATGCCGTAAATTGTGCATCACTGACCAACGCTATATACGATGCCCGCGCTTGTTCGTTGGTCGTTCCGGGCGGATAAAGAGCCAGCACCTGTTGTCGATAGGGCGCCGGGATTGTGCTCTGGACGAACGCCTGCAGCATCAGCGGAGTAAACACAGGTGGAACATTAAGGCTCATCTCTTCGCTGTTGGAGCCAATGATAAGCGGCATTGGTTGATGCTGCCCGCCCCGCATGGCGTCCAAAGGTGCCTGCGGAAACCAGTAGTTATCCTGCACTGGCTGCCAGCTGCCCTGAGCAACGCCTCCACTGGAAATAGGGCTGACATCGTCGCGGACTAAGGAGTCGGGCGGAAGGGCGCGCAAGTAGGCCACTTGTTGAGCTGGTGTACCTGTAGCGCCGAGTTTCTGGGCGAAATCCACACCCTCCAAACGCGCGACGGCATATGCTTTCAGCCGCGGAGCCGCGCTCTGAATGATGGCCCTGTGGAACAGTCCTTCAGCTGCCGGCATAGCCATTAGATTGCCCGTATTAACGCCTCCAGCGCTTTCGCCAAAAAGAGTAACCCGCTTTGGGTCGCCTCCGAAGCGCTCAATATTTTGCTGCACCCACTGCAAGGCAGCCACCAGATCAAGCGTGCCGTAGTTGCCTGCTTTGCCATAGGTGCTCTCCTCCTCTAACCCTGGGTGTACTAAATTGCCTAAGGCGGCAAGGCGGTATTGCACCGTAACCACCACCACTTGTCCGCGTTGGGCCAAATGCTTACCCTCGTAAATGCGAGTATTGAGGAGGCTTTGCCCTATAGACCCTTGTTGATTGCCACCGCCATGGATAAACACCATCACGGGCAAGCTGCCGCTGAGGTTGGGCGTCCATATGTTGAGATAGAGGCAGTCTTCGCTCCCCACAACCGTACCCACCGAGTCGGTAGGTGAGAAAGTTTTCTGTGGGCACGCCGGCGGATACACCTGCGCAGAGCGAACCCCCGTCCAGCCCGGATGTGGCATAGGCGGTTTCCAGCGCAGCGGTCCAACAGGTGGGCTGGCAAAGGGGATGCCGAGAAAACTCAAGACACCATCTTGCGTAAAGCCTTGTACAGCTCCATAGGTAGTGTTCACTATCTGGGTGTATCCTATGGCCATGGCACACAACCAAAGGCTCATTATCAGCATTTTTTTCATAGTGTTGTTGTTTTAGCCTAAAAGCAAACACCGCCGGGCTTCCCATTGCCGCTTGGTAAAAGTAAGACCATCCACTGCCCACTCGCGTTTAAAGTTCACAAAAAGATAGCCCAGCAAAAACAAAGCCGCTGAGGCTTTCCCCAGCGGCTCGTCTTGTTTGGTACTTGTCTATGTGATGTTGCCCTACTATTCACAGTTCGCTGATCTGTTCGCGGTATTCCGAAAGTGCCACCTTGCCCGTTTCCTTAATAGCCTTGAAGCCGCCTTCCACGTTGACCATGTTGTCGAAGCCGCGGTTTTTCAGGATGCTAATCGCAATAACCGAGCGGTAGCCACCGGCACAATGTACCAGGTACTGGACGTTCTGGCGCAGCTCGGCCATGTTTTTGTTGATGAAATCGAGTGGGAAGTTTTGGGCGCCAATGACATGCTCGGTATCGTATTCACTCTGGCGGCGCACATCCAGCACTACGGCGTTGGGTGCTTTCATCCGGCTGACAAATGTTTCAGCACTGATGCTTTCGATGCTCTCCACGTCCTTGCCTGCAGCCTGCCACGCCGCAAAGCCACCCTCCAGGTAGCCCAGTGCATTATCGTAACCTACACGTGCCAAGCGCGTCACTGCCTCCTCTTCGCGTCCTGGTGGGCACACCAACAAGATAGGTTGCTGCAGGTCAGGGATGAGCGTTCCTACCCACGACGCAAACTGGCCATCCAGGCCAATGAACACCGACCCTGGAATATAACCTTTGACGAACTCTTGCTCCGAACGGGTGTCTAAAACAAGCGCTTCCGACGCCTCGGCTACCGCCTCAAACTCGCTCACCGATAGCGGACGCATA
>JBEQAD010000017.1:0-21032 GCA_041640515.1 Saprospiraceae bacterium
ATTGTGACACGTCGTCGCGGTAACGAAGAAGCCGACGACATCGCCGACGATAGTGACGACTATTAGTTGCGTGCTTTCCTCTTCCTAAAAAAAAGATCTCCAGAAGGTTGGAAGATCTGCCCGACGCTGAAAAACACGAAAACATCCTAAGATGGGCGTCTTCGTGTTTTTCGGCATTTTTTACTTTACCTAACCGTTTCCTTTATGACCTCTACTGTACATAAGCCAGTGCTTAGCTTCTGGCAGATTTGGAACATGAGCTTTGGCTTCCTCGGTATTCAAGTCGGATGGGGCATGCAAATGGGCAATATGAGCGCTATCTATGAGTACTTGGGCGCCAAACCCGACGAAATACCAATGCTCTGGTTAGCAGCGCCTATGACAGGGCTTATCGTACAGCCCATTATCGGTTACATGAGCGACCGTACCTGGAGTCGTTGGGGGCGGCGCAAACCCTATTTTACCGTAGGTGCCATATTGGCGACGCTGGCTTTGTTGGCTATGCCTCATTCCTCTGCTGTCTGGATGGCTGCCGGGCTTTTGTGGATACTGGATGCCAGCATCAACATAAGCATGGAGCCGTTTCGTGCCTTTGTAGGCGATTTGCTTCCCGAGTCGCAAATCAACCGCGGTTACACCATGCAAAGCATGTTCATCGGTATAGGCAACGTGTTAGCCTCTCTTTTACCCTCTGTCATCCTGAGAATCCTGGGCGAAGACGCGCAGGGCAATGGGCAAGGTGTACCGCCGTACTTAGTTGCTGTTTTTTCGGTGGGGGCTTTCTTCTACCTCGGCTCCGTGCTGTACACTGTCCTAACTACGAAAGAGTATCCTCCGGCTGACGTAGAGGCCTTCGAACGCGAAAAGGCAAAGACTGCTGGCTTTTGGCGGGGGGTAAAGGAGGTGTTCTCCAATATCTTGCACATGCCGGCTACTATGCGTCAGGTGGCACTGGTACAATTTTTCACCTGGCCCGGCCTATTTTTAATGTGGTTCTACTTTACTCCTGCTGTAGCCAGAGACATTCTAGGCGCAGCTGACACAAATTCGGCGCTTTATACTGAGGGTGTTGCTTGGGGAAACATCTGTTTTGGTTTCTATTCTGCCGTGTGTTTCTTATTTTCTTTTGTGCTGCCTTTTATTGCTGACCAGCTTAGCCGTCGTTACACGCACATGATATGCTTGGCCATAGGAGCCTTAGGGCTGTGGTATGTCGGTTTAGCTCCTGATAAATACTGGCTGTTACTCTCTATGTTTGGTGTGGGCATTGCTTGGGCAAGCATACTGTCTATGCCCTATGCTATGTTGGCATCTACGCTGCCATCCAATAAGCTAGGGGTTTTTATGGGTATTTTCAACTTTTTTATTGTGTTGCCTGAAATCATCGCCACACTTTTCTTTGGGCCCATTATGGAGCATGTGCTCGACAACAGTCGCATCGCTGCGGTAATGGTCGGCGGTGGATTATTAGCCCTGGCTTCGCTACTCTGTCTACAAATACGCGAACAAAAGGCCGAGACTACCACCACCATGACTCTTTAGAAGCGACTTCAGCACATGCGCCCTTGTGCAGAGGAATGCACCTAATGGAAAACACCCAGCTGAGTATCTATCCATCGGCGAGTTTCCTCTTCTAAGAGATGTGCATCGCTATGGCAAAATCTAGGGCCATAGCACAATCGAACGATAATTTCCTGCTCCTGGAAGCGGCGCCAGGCATGCCGGAGAAAAGGTTCAGAGCCCACCCAAAAGTCGCAGGGATCTTCAAAACATATCGCCACCGGAACGACCGGCAGGCCCCAACGGGCCGCAGCGCGAAAAGCGCCTTTTTTAAGTGGCAGCAGCCGCTCTTGGTCAGAGGTGGTACCTTCAGGGAATAAAATGACCGAGAAGCCTTCCTGCAAAACAGCATCCGCTACCGCCTTTAACGCCAAGCCTCCGCTGCTGACTTGTTCGCGCTGCAGATAGATAATGCCTGCATGACGCGCTCCACGCCCAATGATCGGCCAGCGCGACAGCTCAGCCTTAGCTACAGGATAAGCGTGTACGTCGCGCAACAGCAAAATAGGGTCGAGGTAGGAGCGGTGGTTAGCTAACAACAAACAAGGGTGGGTGGGCACACTCCCCTCAACTACTACCCTGACACCGCAGATACTTAGTAGACGCCTTGCCCACCGCCGCCGCATCTCCATTAACTGTGGGGTACCAAAGCCTAACCATTTGCGGCATGCGTACATCTGCAAGGCAATCAGAGTAGTGTAGACAATAAAAAAGAAAAACCGGTAAAGAACGCGGATCAGTCGCACAGAGACAAAAATAAAAAGCGGTGCCCGCTAAGTTTGTGCTTGCACCACTCAAGCCCGACATACGAGTATTTAATTTTATTCGTTAAATGTCGGTTCTCTCAACTTAGCCTTAATATGGGCAACCATAACCACGATGGCAAGCCTCCAACAAAATAATGGCGGCTAGGAATGCCCAAAAAAGAACCTTTTTCCAGTTTTTCATATCGACGAATTTTTAAAATTTGACACGTGTCTTTTATCGAGAGAGCGGTGCGATTGTAGCAAAAAACGGCAGGATTTTTTGATTATTGCACAAAGGGCATGCCACTCGTGGATTCTTAACTCCTTATTCTACAAGGAAAACCCAGGTCCAGTAATAGTGTTTAAAAACAAGAATACGCTACACCCAATCAAGAGCCGTGACTTACAAAATAAAGCTCAAGAACGCCGACGATTATGTTCTGTTAGACGACTTCGCCTACGAATGGCTGTCGAAAGATCCGTACTATGTTGAGCTTGACCTTTTGAATAATCTCCGTCGACACTCGAGCGGGTGTGCTGTTTTTCAAAAGAATTGGCGGAAGCTCTCTGGAGGCTATAAAACAGAGACTATTTATTTGCACAGACTAATTGCTGAAAAGTACTTAAGTCGTGAAAAAACGCCCGAAGAATGGCTGGTCAGCGCGAAAAACGGCAATAAATTAGATTGTCGTATAGAAAACCTTTGCTTTCGCTCTCGTTCGTTGGCTAGTCGCTATCGCAAAACGCGAAATCGCACCGGGTACGTAGGTGTCTATAAAGAGCTTAAGCGGTATCGGGCGATAATATCTATCGAAGGCAAGCCGGTGCATTTAGGCATGTTTGACACGCCTGAAGAGGCTGCAGCAGCCTATCGCCGCGCTCAGCGAGAACTACTCAAAAAAGCAGATCAATCTAAGAAGTCTTGAATCGCCTATCTATGAGTAATGATACCCTCTTCTGCTTGCATTAACTCCCACACTCCGGAGTTCTCGCAAGATTGCAGCCACCCGTATTCATCCGGTATTCGGCCAATGCGCAGTTGATTAAGGTAGTTCTTCAACCTTGTACCTATAGGGCGGTGCTTCTCGTCTACAGGCGGCAATTCTAGCTTACGGTCGCGCCAAGTAATATCGCTAACATGACTAACTACGGCGGCTGTACCTGCTCCAAAACACTCTTGAAGGGTGCCTCGCCAATAAGCATCTGTAATTTCTGCAATGCTCAGCAGGCGGTCTTCCACCGTATACCCCCAGTCTTTAAGCAGGGTGATAAAGCTGTCCCGAGTAATGCCTCGCAGAATGGTACCCGTGGTTGCCGGGGTGACTACTTTGCCGTCTATGACGAAGAAGAGGTTCATAGTGCCTACCTCCTGTACGTACTTTTTCTCTTGCGCATCCATCCACATCACCTGGTCGTAGCCAGCTAGGCGGGCACGCTGCGCCGGCAAGAGGGAGGCGCCGTAGTTACCCGCGCACTTGGCTTCCCCCACTCCACCTTGGGCTGCACGAGTGAAGACCTCTTCTACCCAAAGGCGTACCGGCTTCGGGTAGTAGGGGCCGACAGGCCCTGTGAAAATGATGAACTGATACGTCTCCGAGGCGTGCACGCCGAAGTAGGCATCCGTGGCAAACATCAGTGGGCGTATGTAAAGGGAGTAGCCCTCTGTTTCCGGTATCCAATCCCGATCGAGGTCTATTAACATCTTCAAAGCTTGTAGAAACAGATCTTCTGGAAACGTAGGCATGCACATCCGCTCGGCCGACAAATTCAACCGTCGAGCATGCGCATCCGCTCGAAAAAGAACAGGCTCGCCCTGACGTTTAGTCGCCTTCATCCCCTCAAAAATGCTTTGCCCATAATGCAAAGCCAGGTTGGCGGGCGAAATCTCCAAGTGATGAAAAGGCTCAATTCGTGGATTGACCCATTCCTTACCGTCATACTCAGCAATGAACATGTGGTCTGAAATAACCCTGCCAAAGGGAATATTAGAAAAATCCACAGTAGATATCCGCGATTTTTTCGTTCGGGTAACCGAAATGGGAGAACTTAGCGCCATATGTAAGCTTGTTTTATATAGTTAAAGGAAATCGGTAAATGCCTGCAAAGGTAGGCTCTTAGACCCTGTTCACTAAAATAATCTTCTGATTGGTCGGACTGTTTTTTAAAATATTAAAATAAACCGACAAAAAATAATTGATTTACAGACAAAAAATGAGGGTCACCCTATGTCTTTTGAGAAAAGCGAAGCATATCGAATACCCGAAGAGTCCTTACTCCAATTTGCCCGGGGTGGCTTTTTGAAGCGGGTGATAGTGTTAGCAAGACTGGAGGCTGGAGAGGAGGCTGCCGCTGTGGTATTTTTGGAAAAAATACTTGCCTCCGTAGCATTGGATTTGCACAAAGATACTCTTTTTGCGGCTATCCAGCCAAATGAGAGCATAGCATTAGCTGCTTTACTTCGGAACAAACAACCTCGCGCCGTT
The DNA here is from genome assembly GCA_041640515.1 of Saprospiraceae bacterium. GTDB lineage: Bacteria > Bacteroidota > Bacteroidia > Chitinophagales > Saprospiraceae > M3007. The sequence goes on from JBEQAD010000017.1 coordinate 4,790, forward strand.
TTAAGTTTTGGCATTGCTCCTTGCGAGTTGGGGCTTCAAATAGAACTTCCAGAGTATCAGCCCGTAAAGTTTCTGGGAGTTACCTTCTTGTGGGCCTCTACTCTGGCGACTTTGGAACCCAACCGAACCTTAAAAACTCGCCTATGGAACGCACTCAAGGCTATGTTTTTATCTTAAAAATACACTTTCTGCGATGAAAAGAGCCTACGTATTCCCGGGCCAAGGTTCTCAATTTGAGGGCATGGGCAAAGCACTGTATGAAAGCAGCACTGTAGCAAAAGATTACTTCGAGCAGGCCAACGATATCCTAGGTTGGCGCATTACGGACGTGATGTTCAACGGGACTAAAGAAGACCTGACACCAACTAAGGTAACTCAGCCTGCAGTATTCTTAGAAAGCTGGGTACGCAGTCGAGTGGCTGGTGAGCAGTTCCAACCCGATGCCGTAGCCGGACACTCCTTGGGCGAGTTCACTGCCCTGGCAGCTGCTGGCGCCCTATCCTTTGCAGATGCACTGCGCTTAGTGCATCAGCGAGCACAGGCCATGCAAAAAGCCTGCGAATTGGTAGACAGCACCATGGCTGCCGTATTGGGTATGGAAGACGCTATGGTAGAGGCCATTTGCGCCGAAATAACGGATGAGGTGGTAGTACCGGCCAACTATAATTCGCCCGGGCAGCTCGTTATCTCTGGCTCGCGTAGAGGCATCGAGCGTGCTGTAGAAAAACTGCAGCGAGCCGGAGCCAAGCGCGTCGTAGTTTTAGCGGTGGGCGGAGCCTTCCACTCGCCACTGATGCAGCCGGCGCAGGATGAATTAGCGCTCGCCATCAACGCTACCCCCTTCCAAAAGCCCATATGTCCGGTTTATCAAAACGTGCACGCCTTACCCGTAGTAGATCCGGAGGAAATACGCCAAAATCTCATTGCTCAGCTCACTGCTCCCGTGCGTTGGACGCAAACTATTGAAAACATGGTCCGCGATGGCATCGATGAATTTATCGAGGTGGGCGGTGGCGGACCTGTTCTGCGCGGTATGATTCGCAAAATAGCCAAGGAGGCGCAGCTCGGCGAATGTTGATCTAACAGCAACTCGTGCAGTCTAGCGACCGCAAGATCAGCCCTACCGCTACTCGTGCCCAAAAGACAAAAAGGGCCATTTAAAAACTGTGCTTGTAGTTAAAGACAAAAAGTCCCTATTTTTCGGCGCCTAACTTGACAAAACACGCTAGGTAAATGGCAACCAATACGTTGATAAAGAGCGGGCGAATTCTTATTGCCGAGCCTTTTATGCTTGATCCCTTCTTCCGGCGTTCGGTGGTGTTGCTATGTGAGCATCACGAACAGAGCTCATTGGGTTTTATCCTGAACAAGTCTATTAATATGAGCCTCAACGAGCTGTTACCGGGTTTCCCATACTTTGAAGCAGACGTCTTCTATGGCGGGCCTGTTCAAACAGATACGCTCCATTTTCTTCATAATGTAGGGGACATTTTAGAGGGCAGCACACAGGTAGCGCGCGGCGTATGGTGGGGTGGCGACTTCGAGGAACTGCAGTTTCTCATCTCCCAGCAATTGGTGCAGCCTCACAACATCCGTTTCTTGGTGGGCTACGCGGGCTGGTCAGCAGGGCAGCTCGCGGAGGAAATGTCCTACGGATCTTGGGTCAGCGGAGAAATGGACCCCAACTACCTATTCAATACTAAGCCTTCTGAGTTATGGCAATTGGCCATGTACAATCAAGGTAGCACCTACACGGTTATTGCGGACATCCCAGATGCTATGAACTGGAATTAGACTGTAGGAAAGCTGAAGAGCATATTCTGAAGTAAGATCGCTATCCGACCGGGCTGGTCATCCATCGGAAAAGTAACCACAGGCAGCCAAATAACAGCACCAAGCCAAAGCCAATAGAAGCGTACCGACGAGTCTGAGGGTGGCTGCGCACAAGCACCAAAAGCATCTTGAAGCACGTGTTGGACAGCGCAGCCACCACGACCACCTGTGCTGCATACGCGTATGCCGAAGTACGCTGCGCCCACTGAGCCGTGCTGATGGTGATGGCGTCCATATCGGCAATGCCGGAGAAGGCAGCCGAGGCGTATGAGCCGCCTTCGCCCAACTCTCGGCGCGAGTAGTACATAAATAGCGAGACACCCACATACAAAATAGCAAAATAGAGCGCATTCTTTAAATCCAACGGGTTGCCTAAAGGTAGTGCTGGCGTATCCTCCTTGGAATAAGACGGTCGATTGGCGACGTAAACCAAAGTCACAACACCAAGACTGATTAGCAACATCAAAGCACAAGGGAGTAGAAGTTGGCGAGTGAGCGCTGGTGCGAATAGCCCAGCTAGAAAGAGCACACGCAAGTACATAATCGAAGAGGAAAGCAAGATACCTGCGCTAAAAAGGGAACCCAGCCGAGGGATTTCGCGGCTGCGCGCACTGAATACCCAGGCTACTAAGGTAGAAGAAAACAGGCCGCCTACTAACGCTGTGCCTAAAATGCCGTAGCGAGTACCGCCAAATTTAAGCAATAGGTAACCCGCCAGACTAATGGAGGACACCAGCAAAATGACCCATCCAATGGATCGATAGTGCAATAAGTTTTCAGGGCCGAAATAAGCATCGGGCAATAGGAGCAATGCCAATACTATCAACACAAAAAACTTCAGAAAGGCTGCCAGCTCCTCTTGGCTAATCTGTTGAATAAACCACTTGAACCGTGTCTTAAGCGAAAGCACCACCGCTACTACAACTGCCACTCCAAAAGCTTCTCCTGCATGCCCTGCGGCTATTAGAACGCCTAACAAATAGCTGATGAAAAGCGCAATTTCAGTGGTGATACCCATGCTCTGCCACTCCTCTGCTTGAGCCCTATATGCCGTGATGATCAGCAACAACATCCCAAACGCCACGGCGGGTAGCAGCCAGGCATTATTTACCTGTACCGCCAGATGAGCACTCAAATAACCTAGCACGCTGATAAGCGAGAAAGTGCGAAGCCCTGCAAAGCTGTACTGTTCAACACGCTGCTGATGCTCTCGCTCCAAACCCAACACCAAACCCGTTCCTAAGGCAATGACAAGACCTTGAAAAAACGAGGGTAGAAACGAGAGCCAGGTGGTTTCCATACTGTTGTGTTTTTACGGGAGCCGCCCCGCGCAGCTTTCATAAGAGACTAAAAATACGTAGGTTGCCCTCTTGTACACAAAAGCATTAGCCCGCATTTTTTCACTGACAGAAAAATGCGGGCCGAGCAAAAGCAGCATAAGAGCGTCCTAAAGGTCTATGCGCAGACCGATGCTGTGGATACCTCGGAAGATATTAGTATTCCGATAGCTGTAGTCAATAGATAGACGACTCTCTCCCCCTTTTTTAAAAGGAGTGGAGAGTGAGAACCCACCGCTAAAACCGTTGTCGAGCGTGGCCTCTGTGCTGCGGCGCGGAGTATCAAACTCTATCTTATATGCAGCACGCAGCGTAAACATTTGTCCAACAAGCAGCTCTAATCCACTGCCGAACTGATCGCGAGCAAAAGCATTGGAGGTGAAGGTGCCTAACAGAGACAAGCGATTGTGGCGGCCCAAGAGCCAATCGTAAGAGGCTCCAATATTTAGTTGAGAGGGTAACTCGTACTCCGCACTGCGCTGATAGAACGTGATCGGGTAGTTAAATGTCGGATTAGTACTGTTGTTCTGCACACCCAGACCTTCGCCTTTGAACCGCATTTTGCCACCGACATTGCGCAGCGATATACCAAATTTAAAGTTGTCGTTCTCTCCCGTTACGTATTGCACACCCGCATCGAGCGCTACGGCGCTTGCCCCTGCGTTGGGGATAGATTCGTTGACAAATTTCACAGCAACCCCCACGGAGACGCGATTTTCAAAAAGATGGCCATATGACAGGCTCATATTGAAAAACGAGGGATTAAAGGTTGCCCCTGAACCTTCTGGAACATCTGCCGTGGTCAGTTTGAGATCGCCCAAGTCCATAGAGACTAAGCTAAGGCCAAAGGCGCCTCGTCCTACGCGCTGAGCAAAACCGAGAGCGTTAAGGCCTATATCTGCTCCCTCAAGGTAGCGGGTGTGGTTTACAGCCAATTGGGTGCGATTAAAACGAGGTAGACCTGCTACGTTCAAAAAAAGCGCATCCACGCCTGTGACAGAGGATGTATTGAGCGAGTGCAACCCTGCACTGCGAGCCCATGGGTTGACGAGCAATTGGCCGGCTCCAGCTTCTCCCTGGCGATCGGGATTGCCCCCCCAGGCTACAGCCACAGAAGAGAAGAGCAAAAGAAAGAGCAGGCTGCTACGATATAGATTCTTCATACGGAAGTAAGAATTGAGCATGATAGCAGAGGATGAAATGAATAAAAGAGAGTCTGAAAGGCCACTGACACAGGGCAACCCTTTCGAACAAGAAGGGCTGCCCTGCGCGAATGGCTATACTTTACAGACCTGATGGGTCAAATTGTCGGGCAATACCAAACCATTTTATCGTTCGCTCACCTAGCCCTGGTGCGTTCACGTGAATAAGGTAGGCTCCACTAGCCACTGGGATACCTTTGCTATTCTTCAGGTCCCATTCTAAGTCTGGGCTGATTTGTTGGTAGGGTGCATACACCTCGTCGCGCTCATACTGCTTAATAAAGCGGCCATCGAGCGAGTAGATCGTCACCGTACACTTGGCGGGCAGGTTAGTGATTTTCACCACGTTCGAGAACTGGTTCGTCTCGTAGGGCGAATAGCCGTAGTACGGGTTGGGAACCACTTTGATTGAGTCAAGCGCATTCTGCACCTGTACTGCGGTGAGTGCTGCCGCCTCCTTGCCCTGGATGCTAAAGAGATACCTAGGCATTCCCGTCTTCTTACCACCATCGGCATCGTTATACCATGTGTCGAACTGTCTGTTGACCCGCAGCTTAATGATGGTCTCTGTCGGTATAAGTCCCTCTCGCAGGGACTTCATTTGATAGCCAGGAGCCAATGCCAGCATGCCTGCCCAGGCAATGTTGCGCATCTCTGGTACTTTGAATACATCGGCCGAGCCAATATTGGGCGCTAGTTCTGGCGTCAGACGTCTGCGAAGTGCTTCACAAGCGTCGTAGCTGGTATAAGTAACATAGACCCAGTGCTGACCACCCAGAATAAGGTCAAAATAGTCCTGCGGTTGCTCTACCGTCAGTATTTGGCTCGTTGGATTCCACAACATGTCGCGGCCTGTATACGACGGGTCAACCGATCTGCTGTATGCGGAATTTTCACCGAAGAAGATATTTAGTCGACGCCCTGTTTCCACTTCAATGGCATACCCAGGGAACCAGCCCATACCTATCACATTGCTGCCGTCTGGGTCAGGCAAACCATCGCCATCGGCATCTATTTTGCTTACCGACGGCGCAAACCGAACGTCAAAGGAACTTCGCCTGCGCGTAGGTGTATTTGGGTTGCTTTGCGTCTCCAAACCTTGCTTTTTCGGAAAAGCACTTCCCGTATAATACAGAGAGGCAGACTCTATGACGATGCAACGACTCCACTTACTCGTATCCGGCGTTAGTACAATGTCTACATTAGGCAGATTGGCCAACTTAAAGTAGCGGCTACTGGGATTTGTAGGCTCTTGTGCCCCACCCATGGCAGAGCCACTGAGCGACGCTTGCTGCGGTGTCCAGGCAGGCGTGATCATGCGAGAATCCGTTGTCAGCACCCAATCGCACAAGACATAAGGCACAAACCAGCCATTACCCAACTTGGAAAGAGCCTGTTTAGGGTCAAATTCTTCATCCCGCTCGAGGCGACGTGTTTTCACGTAATGGAAAATACCTGTCTCCTGGTCAGGGAATCCCGTCAGCCATCGGACGTTAGGGTCAGCATACTCGATAGTAGCGCCAATAGCACCGTTGTTCTCTCCCGGCGATGGGTAATCGTTTGGTTTTTTCTTAGACCACGTAAAACTACCTGTCAGAGGTACTTGAGCAATCGTCACTGAAAAGCCGTATTGCGGTACAATTTGCTCGTTCAGCTCCGCAATGGTGCGTTGAGAAGCGATAACCTCCCCATCGGGTAGGCGGCGTAGCTCCCAGCGGGCGTCAGGGTCAAGCTGGGTGTCGTTGATGTTTTTATCTACAAAACGCAGCTCATAATTACCGTCCTTAACTTCTAAAGGATTGAAGATCGTTACCGTAATAGGCCCTTTACCCGGTCGGTAGGCCAGTACAGTGTCCTTGAGACCGGGCTGGAAAAGAGCATTTCGACTGGCGGGCTCTAGCTCTAAGAAATTACCATTATTACCTGTACCCTCCAGGCGCGTAACAGCGACGCCATCGCCATAGGCAGAATTGAGCGCCCGATCCACGATGGGACGTGGAACTACCGTGTATATAGGAATGGGACCTGTGGGTGCTTTGCGCCCGGGTAAATATGGACGCTGTTGACCCGATACTGGAATATCGTAGGGCTTAAAGGGGGCGTACTGGTTGTGGCTGTAGGCAATGACGGTGTAGTAATACTTTTTGTGGTTGATAAGTCGCTTGTCATTCCCGAGGGCAAAGCGGTCTTCTTTTATCTGAAAAGTGTAGCGCAACCCCTGATTAGCTCCCCTCACTTGTAAGACCGGATAATACACCAAACGCAGTGGGTCGTTCGGGTCCCGAACCTCTTCCCAATTGTAAATATCAGCTACGTCATTTTTGATATCCACTTGTTGCACTAGTCGTGCTTTACTCGGGTCATTCAAATCTGCTGTAGAAACGTTCGGGTTAATCAACTGATAGATAAGATAGCCTTCAAAGCGATATTCCGCCTTTGCCCGCTTTTCTGGGTCCGGGCTCAACCGAAGCGAGTCGGGGGCCAAAATGTCCACCTCTCGATATCCCTCGCGATAGTTGTTGGACACCGGATTCTCGTTAGTCAGCACAGCAATTAGCTCTTGATTGAGTTCAATCCAGTCTACCGTCGGAGCATCGGGGCCATCGGGCAGTTCAAAACAGTTGTCGAATAGTCCCTGTGCGAACTTGTCCGCGCGGAATAGCTGCTCCAGATCTGGGCAAGGATAATCGATATCAGGCACCCAGGGCACTCCGATAATGAGTTCATTCACCGCACCAGGAAGCAGACTGAAAGGGCCCGAGGCCTGCAGAGTTCGGCGGTCCCCAAAGGCCAGGTTGGCCGTACACATAGACCAACCGGTGGGAGCATTAGGTGGATCAGGTAGGGCATAGCGTGTTATTCTCGTGTTAGCCAAGTCATAACCGCTACCTCCATAGGTGTAAGGTGTGCCATCCCGCCAGTGCCCAGTGAGGTAGTTGTAAAACTCAAAGGGCTGCTGCGGATCCGTCATAGCAGCAGGCCAAGAGCCTATTGACGGGTTGTTGTAGTATACGAACGAGGACATACCGATTTCCTCGCCGAACTCATCCAATGGCCCGCGGAAATAGTCCACCCCGATAATGGGCACGCTTTCGCAATACGTGGCTACGCCGGCGCAATCACAACCTGGTTGACCATCGGTAGCATCTTGATTGTAGCAGTACATCAAGCTCTTGGTACTATCGCAGCCAATGTAGTCATCCTGATAGCACCCAAGATCAGGGTCAATCCACATGGCGAAAAACGTAGAATCGATTCGGTCAACCGCTCGGTTAATCAGTTTGTAACGCTGGAACGTCATGTCGTTCAGCTCGTCGTTGGTCACATACCCGAAAGCTTGCACTTGTACCTCCATTTGAATAGGAACCCCGTTTGTGCGCGCATGCGGAGCACCTCCTCCCTGGTCGTTATAAATCCAAAAAATCATCTCATCAGGAAAGCGATCCAACGGGCAACCGCGAATTTCAATAGAGGGGTAATCACCATCCAGAGGATTGTACAGGCCATCTTCGTTGGCGTCGTAAAAACCAGCTAAGCCCTGACTCGTAAAAGGAAGAGGGAAGCCCCACACATCGAAAAAGAAAGGATTGCCGCGAGCAGGCCAGCCCTTTAAGCCGCGTGGAATGTTCTCAGGAGTGGCTGTACCGTTGGCCAGGTTACCTAAGTGCTGACGAATCTCGTCGCCCAAGACTCGAAAATGCCGATCCCAGTCAGCACAGACACGGTCGGTAGTAATGCCCTGGTCGCTGAGAGGACCCGGCCAGAAATCGTTGCGGCCGCCTGGGCGGTAGTCCTGGCAAGCTAATTTTAGGTTACCTGCCGGGTCAACACCACCCAGCCACACCGAGCCAGCAAACAGTGAAGACACCTCGCGCTGACCCGTAGCCGGATCAACCTTGGGCACAATGTAGCGCCCGTCGTTGAAATCCCACCAACAGTCGCCTCCACCTAAAAGGCGGGCACGCACATTGTTTATCTCTTGGTCTATTTGAGAGCGCGAAGCCGCACAAACACCGCGGTACTGAACATTTTGGGGCGGCTTTCCAGAGCTCTTTGGCCCCCCAGGAATGTGTGCCGACAGGGCGCCTGTCCACAGCGCTAACACCGCCATGATGGTTCCTGTTAATATGCGCATGTTCAATATGTGTTTAAGTGATGAACAGTTGTAGTTTGAGTCTTATCAAAATTGGAAAGCTGCGCCTACATAGATACGGCGTGGAATGGTGAAGAAGCCGGGGCTAAGCACAGCCCACGAGTAGGCATCAAGGAAAGCTTGCACATTACGCCCCTGGCTAGCAATTCCTTGTACCACGGATTGCCCTTCGGCCGTGGCCAAATAACCATCATCGTAAGGAGAACCCGTAACAGGATAAACACTGATGATGTTCTTAGCATTGAGCAAGTTAGCCACGCGCAAGTAAACGTTGAGGCTCAGAGGGAAACGGGGGTTTTTGCTCATCTCAAATGTCTTGTCTAAGCGCAAGTCGATGTTCGTTCGCCAGGGCAGACGGCTGCCATTAATGGAGCCCAAAAAGCCACTGCCGCCGAAACGCTCAGCACGCTGACGAGCCGTGTAAGGACGCCCCGACACCGCTGAAAATTGAACATTAACACCAAAAAGCGCCAGGATGTCTTTTCCGCCGATGCGCGGACCATTGTAGCGTTTGCCCGAGTCAAACCGATAGTCGAAGATGCCCTGAATGTTGTGACGCTCGTCGAAGCTCAGCGGGAAAAGCGTGCGCAGGTTGCCCCGCGTCGTCAGACCACGCTGGGAGTTCACATCGGAGCCTGTGCCATCGGCAAATTGGAGCGTGTAAGCCAAGCGCAGTTCTGCATTCTGCACGCGACGCAAGTCATATTGGAAGGTAAACCCTTTCACCGTGCCAAAATCCAGATTTCCATATGTGTCGTAGCGGCCAATCGTCGGCACATACAGAATGGTGCGGCGCTGAATCATATCGCGCAGCTCGCGATAGTAAGCCGAGAATTTGATGGCTGAGTTCTGTGTGAGGCGTTGTTGGAAGCCCACCTCGTAGTCTACTACTCGCTCAGGCAGCAGGTTCGGATTATTTGCTGGTGTGCGTCCTGGAACATAAAAATATAGGTAGTCCAGCGGCGTGGCATCCCAGTTGCTCGGGGGGCGCTGCACCAGGATGTCGTAGTGCGCAAAGAAATTGGCATCCTCCGAAATTGGGAAGGAGAAGGCCAGGCGCGGCAGCCAGTTGACTTGAGGTGTATAGTCCCGGAAGGAAGTGTTCGGGTTGTAGCGCACATCAAAAATGTCATCGCCAGCAATGGTATCGCGTAAGTAGGGCTCCACTACACCACCGCCAAAAATGACGTTGCCATCGGGAGCCTGTGTACCATCCGCAAAATACCAGGTATCGCCGTTGCGGAAAGCCTTGACAGTGCGGTCATTCGAGCTCACTACATACACCTTGAAATCATCGCCAATAGTACCCGGACGCTGTCCAGCCCCCGGCACCGTTCGGTAGAACTCTTCGGCATTTATGATTTCATACAGCGAGTACTGGTCGCGCAGCACTTTGGTGTTCAGGTCGAAACGCTCGATGCGAAGACCGAGGCGGAAAATCATCTTGTTGAAAACAAACTTATCCTGAATGAACGCGGCTTGGTAGAGCGGACGCATGGGTGCTACCGGGAAGGTGCGAATACCATCCGCATCTCGCGCAGTAAAGAAATCATTAAAGGTGACGTTGCCTGTCAGTCGACGGCCGGTATGGTCGTATCCTCTGTAGTTTACAAAACCCTGGTCTGTCAGCTCGCGCGGCGAAAACATGCTCAGGCTTAACTGACGCGGATCGAGTTCGTCAGTGTTGACGAAATCTGGCAGGTTTTTGCCTGTCAGATTGCGAACAGCCCGATAGAATCTAAAGTCAGGCAAGTCAATGACGGCATTGGCGTAGCGAGGCACTTCAATGCCAAGTTGTGGTACAGGTAGCGTACCGATGACTTGGGTCGTGTCTAAGCCATTAAAATGTCCATTGGCCAACTGGCGCATTAAGTTCCACAGCCCAAAAGGTGCCAAACCGTAGAAGCGTTCCACACGTTGCTCGTTGAGCAAGCCAAACTGAAAACTATGAGTGCCCGTACGACCGAGTTTCAAATCAAAGTTAGCCGAAGCAATGGCGGTTATGATGTCGTTCTCCGTTCGCTGGTACGTATTGTAAATCAGATTCACATTGCTGTGCATGTTCGACCAAATGTTGTTGTACAGCGTCGAGAAAAGGCCATTAAGGGCAAAATAAGAGTTGATATTAGTGGGGTCTGAAGCATACTGGTTGTAGGCAATCAACCCCGGATTAACCAAAATAGGGCCTTGCTCGTAGCCGGTAAAGGCGCGCAAGTTGCCGACGTGGGCAATCTGGCCGTTGTTGTTTATACCCGGTATTGGGCGCTCTTCAAAATTGAAGCGTCCGATATAGCCGTAATCAAAGAAGCGATCTTTGTGGCGCGGATCGTACTGTTCCGAGTTACCCCGCTCAAAACCAAATTGTAAAGTGTAGCTGACGTTGGCGATGCCCACTCGGGTGGTGCCTCCTCCACCATCGCCGCCTAAACGATGACGGAAACGAGCAATAGTGCGGTAGCGCGAGGCATATGATGTAGGGTTATTGTGGCTGTTGAGCAGACGCCATGAACCAGAGCTGGGAGCAGGCGTGAACTGATCTTGCACGTTGCGGTACGTACCCGTTAAGCTGAAGTCCATATTGTCCGACAGACGCAGGTCCAGACGACCCGTAAAGTCGAACTCTTGCCTGCCTTCATAAGGGCGATACTTCAATGCATTTACACTATCGCGAGTGTAATTTTCCGCACGAGGAACCAGAATACCGTTCTGGCGAACGAGCGGATTATTTATCAGAGTATCTAACAACTCGTCCTTGACGCGATAGACGGGCACTGCTGAAGGGCGGTCGTCTTTCTGCGTCAGATACTGACCTGAAGCGCGAAAACCCAGAATCGTTTTACTGGGGACACCTTCCCGGCCCTTGCGCTTGATGAGCGGACCGCTAACGTTAGCCGTTCCCAGAAACCAACCATAGGGGTCGAGGCCATAAGAGTTCTCTACTTCTACTGTCCCATGGTACACGTCGGCAGGGCCCTTTGTCGTGATAGAAATGACGCCGCCTGTTACGTCGCCGTATTCAGCGCCCAAGCCACCCGTAACGACCTGCAATTGCTCAATGTCTTGAACGGGCGGAGGTGTACCAGCTACGCGAATGCCGTCAATGTAGTAGTTAGTGGCATTAGAACGCGAGCCGCGGATGTTTATCGCACCACCATCAATGGAGGTAGTCCCGGCTGTGGTGGCCACAATGGCGTTTACGCTCCGCGTGGGCAGGTTTTTGATTTGCTCCGAGGTCAGTGTTTGGCCGCCCGACGTTTTGTCTTGTTCAATAAGCGGCACCTTGTAGTCCTTAACTACGACCTCCGTGAGTACCGCGCTGGACGAGAGAATGAAGTCCAGATTGTTAATGGTGTTGGCAATGACGCGCACGCCCGTGACCTTCTGAGACTGGTAGCCAGAGTACGAGACCTCCACATCGTAGTTGCCTGGGTCAAGACTCACCCGGTAGTTGCCGTTAAAATCTGTGGATGTGCCGCGAATGAGGTCAGCTCCGCGCATGATCTTGACGGTAGCACCCAGCAGTGCCTCGCCTTGATCATCAGTAACCTTACCGGCAATTACTGTTACGCCTACCTGACCAAAGACCCATTCTCCCGCGAGCAACAGGGCCAGCAATAGTAGTAATGAACGTACCATAGAACAGATGTTGGTGATGCAATTTTTATTACCTAAAAATTTGATTATCAAAATTTCAGAAAAAAACAGGCCGCAGCCTTTAAGCAAGAAGATGGGCGCAATGATAACAAAAGTCGTCTTGCCAAAAACACTAAAAAAGCCCGATTGACCCTTTTTTGACAACTTTCACCACTTTACTACAGTTGCTTTGCCTGAAGAGCGGCGGTAATTTTCTCTAATAATACTTCTGCTAACTTTCGCTTTGACTCGTGCGTCCAGCCAGCAATATGAGGGCTAAGCACCACCCGCTCATGGCAATACAGCCGTTCGTAAAGTGCAGCTTCGGCGGGCGAAAAGGTAGTGGGTTTCTCGTTTTCGAAAACATCCAGACAAGCTCCCCCCAGGAGCCCTTTCTCCAGTGCTTCTGCGAGGTCTTCTGTCTTCACGCAGGCGCCGCGCGAAGTATTGATAAGCAAAAAGCCAGGCTTACACTGCCGAATAAAGGAGGCGTCCACTATATGTTGGGTTTCTGATGTCAGAGGCAAGTGCAGACTAATAATATCGGCCTCGCGCTGCAACGTAGCCAGGTCAGTCTCCTCAACCCAGGGCATGTCGGTAGCGTAGTTTGTCTTGTACTTATCGTAGGCCAGCACTTGTACGTTCATACAGCCTAGCTTTCGAGCGAATTGACTTCCTGTGTTTCCAAAACCAAGAATGCCAACCGACTTTCCGCTGAGTTCAGTGCCGCGATTGGCTTCGCGTCGCCAGATGCGCTGACGCACCTCCTTGTCCGCGCGCATGAGGTTGTTCAACAAAGCCAACAACATGCCCAGTGCATGCTCAGCAACAGCGTTACTGTTGCCCTCTGGGCTACTTATGACAGCCACACCGCGCACGGCTGCCGCCGATCTGTCGATAATTTCCATACCCGACCCTAACCTTCCTATAAACCGAAGCCGAACGGCGCGCTCTAACAAGATCCTGTCCACGTGGATTTTACTGTTGATAATCAGTCCTTCATATTCGGCAATACACGCGGAAACTTTTTCCGGTGTAATCTCTGGAGCAAACCGGCACTCATAACCTAAACGCTCCAAGCCTGCAATCAACAGCTCATGACAGTCATCGGTGATGAGGACGCGTTTTCTTTCCATACATAGAGCAAATAGCATCAAAAAAATTCGACGGAGAAAGAGCAAATGTATGAACCACCTTCCTCAACGAGTAGAAGCCTCCTGGAGAACAGCGAAATGTTTCACAGACTACGCTACTACTACCGAATTTTACCCCGAAAATTGCCAAATGCCGGCGAACGTAGCCGCTGTTAGAAACGTTAGCATCCTATGACATCGCTGACTTCACTCCTGACCTTTCTTTGCGCTGCCGCCACCCTCTGTCTGGCATGCCAGCTGTCGGAGCGTCCTACCGTCGAGACGATTGAATTTTATGTGCGCTACATGAAACAGGAAGGTCAATTTTTAGCAGAGGCGGTTGCTCGTCGCCAAAGCGAGGGCGATAGCCTGTACAGCATTGAAGTGCCAGGGGGCATGCTTTATCGGAACGAGCCCATGCGCTTGCTCCATTTGGCGGGCACCCCTACCTATCGTTTAGCAAAGGCCGGCACTTATATAGCGCAGCACCCGTTCCGCTGGAATGACGCTCAAGGACGGCCGCGCGAGTGTATACTGACCATGCCACCTGTGTTTGATTTCTCTATGGGCAGCCCCAAGCTCTCCCTCAGCCGACCTGCTACCTTAACATGGGACGGCCCACCCGTCGGCGAGAAAGAAATCTGGGTCATAATTTGGGAGCAGGTAGGGAAATCAGCCGTAGTGCCGATGGAAATCATTTGCACCCCTGGCTCCGACCGCATTGAGTTTCCCGCCGTCCAGTTGGCCAAGCTTGGCCCAGGGACATGGACGTATTACGTCGTTCGCAAGAAGGCTTTTTATCAGGAGTCACCTTCACTCATCCTTAAAGGTGTTGCTGAATACTACAGCGAAGCAGATACCATTGAATTGGTGAGATAATGCTCCGTTAGATTGATTTCTAAGATTGAGAGCGCCTCTTTGCTCCATATAATATTTGCCGAGCTGCCCAGTTAATGCGGCGCAAAAGGCAAGATTACTTTGACACTCTCGCTTTTTTGGTCAAAAAATTGCTTTAACCTGGCTCACACACGCTGTTGCGCTAATTTGGACCGTACTGCGCGCTGAGGTACGTACTTTTGACCCAACTTTTGGCCACTCAGGTTTTTAATTTTTAAGAACAAACACAGCAAATACACGCTAACATGAGAAATGCACTTCTGCTACTATTGCTGGTAGCACCCTTTCAAGCATACTTGCAAAACACTACTGCCAAGAAAAGCTCGGAAACGCCGGTGACGTTGGTATGCAAAATCATAGACGCCCCACCGAACGCGATAAACATCCTGGTGTACGAAAAAATCGGTTTGGCTACTCGCGAGGTGGCGCGCGGGGCACGTCAAGAAGACGGCTCATATGTGATAACGATGCCCAGCGGCGAGCCTAAAGTGTATTACATCGGCTTCAACGACGTTCAGACCACGCCTCTCGTTTTGGGCAAAGAAAAGAACTTCACCCTTTGGGCTAATGCACAATACATGGAAAAAGGCCGCACGGTTGGTTCTGAAATCAATCGCGCTTATGAAGCACTGCGCAATCAGGCTGAGCAGCTGCGCATACGAAATGAGGAAATCCGCAACGCCCAGCGCGAAGCACGCACGATGCAGGATGCTAAAGGCATTCAAACAGCGCGCGAGCAGTTGAAAGCGCACAACGCCGCCAAAACCAATTACATAGCCGAAATGAAGAAAAACCAGCCACTGCTGTGGCGCTCAGCGACGCTGCTCGTGTGGCCTGATGACGTATCGGAAAATCCCACACCTGCCTCCGAAATAGAATTTTATGCCCGTGAGTTCTTTTCCTACGCGAACCTCAGCGACCCTGCTTACGAAGAAGTGCCCGAAGTCTTTGATGCATTTCAAAATTACGTAGCTTATCTCCAGCAGTTAGGCGCTACGGCTGCCCAGGTTAAAAAAGGGCTTACGGACCATCTGGCAAAGCTGCCCAAGGGTTCGGCTGCCCATCGCCGAGCCTTAGGCGGAGCCATCAAGGGGCTGCAGAATGCTAACCATCCAGAGTTGCTGTTCTTCGTACAGAACTACGTAGAGACCTTTAAAAGCAAAGACCTTGGCGACGTAGCCGCCCTCGAAGCGGAAATGCGCCGCACCTCGACCTTTACCCCGGGCATGTACGTGCCTGACCTGGTAGGCGCTACGCCCAAGGGAGATACCCTTGCCCTGAGCACGCTGAAGGGTAAATACGTGCTGATTGACTTCTGGGCCAGCTGGTGTGGCCCTTGCCGCCGCGAGAATCCCAACGTCGTCGCCCTTTACAACAAATACAAAAGCAAAGGCTTCGACGTCTTTGGCGTCAGCTTAGACCGCGACCGCGAGGCCTGGATACGCGCCATTGAGCAAGACAAGCTCACCTGGCACCACATCAGTGACCTGCAAGGGTGGCGCAGCGAACACGCAGCCCTTTACTCGGTGAGCTCTATTCCACAGACCGTGCTCATTGACCCACAGGGGCGCATTATTCAACGCAACTTACGCGGCGAACAACTTGTAGAGAAGCTGCGCGAAATTTTCGGAGAATAATTGACTGATACTCTTTACAGTCCGCATGCCTCGAGCGGATGAACTTTTCTTCCACTCGAGGCATTTTTTTTGCAAATAGCTGGTTGTTATGCGATCACTCTACCCCCTCCTCGTAGCGCTCCTGATTGGGCATGCGGCATCTACCCAGGAAATGCTTCGCGGGCGCGTGCGCGACGCCATCACAGGCAGCCCAATAGTGGGCGCCGAAGTGCATTTGTCCAATGGCCGCCCACAACAGGACAGGCTACTGATCACGGACAGCTTGGGCTACTTTACTGCTGAAATGCTGCCGCCAGGTATCTACCTGTGCAGTGTGCAAGCCGCGGGCTATGAGGCCATTCGAATCCCTGAGATACAACTCGTCGCCGCCCGTCAGACCGTATTGGATCTTTTCCTGAAGCCAGCATCTGTGGCCCTG
>JBEQAD010000018.1:0-20966 GCA_041640515.1 Saprospiraceae bacterium
CGGCTTTCGACTTTGCCGCTATTGATTACGTGCTTAAGCCTATCGAAGCGGAAGACCTCCGTCGGGCTGTGAGTCGCTCGCGCATCAACCGCAGCAACAGTAATACGAAGGCACGCGTTGAGCTGTTACAGCAAAACTATAGCGCCAATTCACCCAACGCGCTAGAAAAAATCGGCATTTCAGGTCTCGATGGGGTGCACTTTGTTCGCTTAAATGAAATTGTACGACTTGAGGCCGAAGACAATTACACCCACTTCATCTTAAACACTGGCCAGCGCATCACCGCTAGCAAGACCATCAAAGCCTACGAAGAAATTCTAAAGCGGCTCAACTTTGTGCGCGTGCACAAGAAGCACATCGTCAACATGAATTTCATGAAGACCTACGTCAAAGGTGAAGGCGGTTATTTGAAGTTGGAAAATGGCGAAACCATTGAGGTATCGCGCCGCAAAAAAGCGCCCTTGTTAGAGGCTGTCCGTCAAATTTACGGCGAGATTTAACTTACACTCGAAGCAGTGTTGCTGCGCCTACCTAGGGAAAATAAAGGACACCTTTATGATCGCTGCGCTGCGCCGCTTGATGGCGCAAAAGGGCTTAGATGCTTACATAATACCTGCCACAGACCCGCATCAGAGCGAGTACGTGCCCGACTATTGGCGTGTGTTGCGTTGGGTTTCAGGTTTTACTGGCTCAGCAGGTACGCTGGTCGTCACACACGACTTCGCAGGGCTTTGGACCGACAGCCGCTATTTCGTGCAAGCAGAGCATCAGCTAGCGGGCAGCGGCATCCAGCTCGTGCGCATGCGCGTGCCGCACACGCCTGAGTTCGCCCAATGGCTGGCCCAGCAGCTACCTGCCAACGCCGTGGTAGGAGTGGATGGCAACCTCCTTTCCAGAAGCTGGTACCAGCCGTTGGAGGCGCTTCTACGCGCGAAAAACATCCGTTTAATGCCTCATGCCGACCTGGCCGCCGAGCTGTGGGCTGATCGGCCGCCGCTGCCCACGGCACCCGTGTATGAGCATCCGCCTCGCTTTGCGGGCATTGCCCGCGCCGACAAGCTCGCCCGGCTGCGCTTAGCCATGGGTGAGCAAGGAATCACTCATTCGATATTGGCCAGCCTGGACGATATCGCCTGGCTGTTCAACCTGCGGGGCAATGACGTACTCTACAACCCAGTGTTCGTTGCCTATGCCGTTGTAGGTCCTACAGAGGCCGCTCTTTTTCTCGACTTTCAGAAAATAAGCCCGGCATTGAAGCACCGTTTGCAGCGGGACGGCGTCCGCCTGTGGCCTTATCAAGACTGGCGCGACTACCTGCGTCGACTACCTGCGGGTAGCGTTGCGTTGATTGACCCGCGTCGCGTCAGTCAAAACCTCTTCGAAGCGCTCCCTCCCACTATCATCGTACGCGAGGGAACCAATCTAACTACCCTGCAAAAGGCTATTAAAACAGCGCAAGAGCTAGCTTACATCCGGCAAACCATGGTGCGCGATGGCGTGGCCCTGACGAAGTTTTTCTACTGGCTGCTTCAAAACCTTGGACATCAACGCATAACAGAACGCTCTGCCGAAGAGCAGTTGCATGCCTTACGTCGTCAGCAGCTCTATTGCCAGGGAGAAAGCTTTGGCACCATTTCCGCCTACGGCTCGCATGCTGCCTTGCCTCATTACAGCGCCACTCCTGAGAGCGATACCGAACTGCGCCCAGAAGGCGTTTACTTGCTTGACTCGGGGGGGCAGTACCTCACCGGCACTACCGATACCACTCGCGTCATCGCTCTCGGCCCATGCTCCGAGGAGGCACGCCGCGATTATACGCTAGTACTCCGAGGGCTTATTGCTGTGTCCACCTTGCGCTTTCCCGCTGGCACTCGCGGCTACCAAATCGATGCCTTAGCCCGTCAGCCTTTATGGGAGCAGGGTATCAACTTCGGGCATGGCACCGGCCACGGTGTCGGCTATTTTCTGTGCGTCCACGAAGGACCGCAGGGTATCAGCCCGGCTCCTTTGGATGTCGCCCTCCAGCCAGGCATGATTACCTCCGTTGAGCCTGGTATCTATCGGCCGGGCAAGCATGGCATCCGGATAGAGAATCTGGTATGCTGCACAGAAGCAGAGCACACCGAATTTGGCGACTTTTTGGCCTTCGAAACGCTAACACTTGTGCCCATTTTTACTTCCCTCGTAGAGAAAAGCCTACTGACGCCCCGGGAGCGCACCTGGCTGCGCGCGTACAACCGCCTGGTGGCGCGCAAGATTGGCCGATATCTCACTCCTGATGAGCGCCTCTGGCTCAAGCGCGCTACTGCACTCGTTTAGCGGCTCAATAAGCGCGATGTGATTTCCGTCACGAACTGTCGGCGGGCAAAGGCCACACCTTTGCCCATAAAATGTGTTGTTACTATGAAAAAGATGCTTTATCGGCTTGTTTCAATGGCTTTTTTGGCAAAGATTGCCCTCTCCCCACTCCACAGCCAGATCACTCTCAACACGGCGCAATTGGAAGAACTTTTGAGCACCAACAAGGCGGTGCTTTTGGTGGACTTGCGCACGCCTGCCGAAATTCAGCGCACGGGCAAAATAGCTGGTGCGTGGGAAATAGACTATTACGCACCCGACTTCAAAGAGAAAATTAGTCGCCTTGACCATAAGCGCCCCGTGGTGCTCTACTGCGCCTCGGGAGGGCGCAGTAGCAGCGCTGCGGCTCAACTGCCCCAATTGGGTTTTACCAAAGTGTACAACTACGCCGGCGGTATGCGCGAATGGAAGGCGTTAAAAAAGAACACTGTGTCTGCTGGTGAAAAACCGCGCCTCTAAAGTGACCAAATATCCAATTTTACTCTGCTTATGACATCGTATTGGGGTATTTTCGTTAGCAGTTTCAAAGGCTACGCCCAGTATCTCGCTCATGAAGTGCTCCATCCTCACTGGGGTAATTATTTCTATTGGCTTATTGCTATCTCGCTCGTAGTTTATGCTTTAGAGGTGTTTTTCCCTTGGAGGAAGAACCAGCGCCTCATTCGCGAAGACTTTTGGCTGGACGTTTTTTATATGTTTTTCAACTTTTTCCTGTTCAGCCTGGTGGGTTATGCAGCCATTTCCAATGTCGTCGTTCACGCGTTCCATGATTTCTTAGCTCATACCCTCGGCATTCGCCATTTGGTAGCCATCGAAATAGGTAGCTGGCCCTATTGGGCACAATTGCTCACGCTGTTTGTTGTGCGTGACTTTATCCAGTGGAATGTTCATCGGCTGCTTCACCGCGTGCCTTGGCTATGGGAGTTTCACAAGGTGCACCACTCGGTACGCGAGATGGGCTTTGCTGCTCACTTGCGCTACCACTTCATGGAAACCATTGTATACCGCAGCATAGAATATTTGCCTTTGGCTATGATTGGCTTTGGCATTCAGGACTTCTTGCTGGTGCACCTGTTTACGCTGACGATTGGCCATCTCAACCATGCGAACATCTATCTGCCTTTAGGGCCACTCAAATACCTTTTCAATAGCCCTCAGATGCACATTTGGCACCACGCCAAACACCTGCCCGAAGGCCGTTACGGCGTCAACTTTGGCCTCACGCTTTCGGTATGGGACTATCTCTTCGGCACCGACTATATTCCCTACGAAGGGCGAGATATTCCCTTGGGCTTTGAAGGAGTAGACACATATCCGCATGACTTTTTGCAGCAAGTCCTTAAGCCTTTCCAGCGAGAAGAGACTTCTGCTGAAAACGACGGCTAACTAAGCCCAACAGGCGCTATTGCCGTGTAAAATAGGGTAGGCCAAAGGGCATGTTTTGCTTGGCCCTGGGGTCGGCCCGGGGCTGAACGAATGCCGTTTAAATACGCCAGCTCCTATCCTATCTTTACAGAAGTCATGGTGAGCGAGCCGCCCAACGCCTGATCGTTGAACAGTTCGACAGGCTCATCTTTTTGGCGCAAGGCCAGGGCGTATAGGAGAGGAAGGTAATGCTCTGGCGTGGGAATGGCTAAGCGAAAGGGGGTTCCGTGTACGGCGTATTGGATAAGAGGTTGGTGGTTGCCATCGAGAATCCATGTTTTCATCTTTTCGCTGGCTTCGGTGGCCCAGTCGTAGGCGAAGCCTACATCGCCGAGGCGCTCCCAAGCCACCATACGCAGGTTATGCACCATGTTGCCACTGCCCACGATGAGCACGCCTTTATGGCGCAGGGGGGCGAGTGCCTGGCCTAATTCGTAGTGCCATTGTGGTGATTGGGTGTAGTCGAGGCTCATCTGAATTACAGGGACGTCGGCTTTTGGGTACAGATGTTTGATCACCGTCCAGGCGCCGTGGTCAAGCCCCCACTGCTGGTCAAGCCCTACCTGAGTTTTCTTGACCAGCGATACCGTCTCCTGGGCTAGTGCAGGGCTGCCGGGGGCAGGGTACTGCACGTTGTAGAGGGCTCGGGGAAAACCGCTGAAGTCGTGGATAGTCCGTGGCTTTTCCATGGCTGTCACCCAGGTACCTCGGGTCTCCCAATGGGCCGATACACATAAGATGGCCTTTGGGCGAGGCAGCCGCTGGCTTATTTGGCGGAACCCTGTGACAAACTCGTTCTCTTCAATAGCATTCATGGGGCTGCCGTGCCCTAAGAACAGCACGGGCATGGGTGATGTGGGAGAGAGTGGGTCGAGCAGTGCACGCCAATCGCGTAGTTTCATGGCAGCAGCAATGAGAGGCAAGGTACCTAAGAAATGGAGAAATTGCTTTCTGTTCATGGTTTACAGACAGGTTTGCAGAAAAGTCTGCTCGCTAAAAGAACACCTCCTGGGCCACTCGGAATGTGTTGGCATGCGCTTCGACGATGTCGCTCAGGCGAGGAGAATAGCCACCTCCCATGCTGACGGCTATGGGTAGGCGATGGCGGCGGCATTGTTCGAACACGAAGCGGTCGCGTTCGCGGCATCCGTTTCGGCTAACGCGGAGGCGTCCGAGACGATCTGTGTCCAAGATATCCACGCCGCTTTGATAGAAGATAAAGTCAGGCCGCACCTCATCGAGTAAACGGGGCAGCGTCTCGCGCAGAAGGGCGAGGTAGGGTTTATCGTCGAGGCCGTCGGGCAGGGCGAGGTCGAGATCGGAACGCTCCTTGCGCAGCGGGTAGTTGCGCGCGCCATGCATAGAGAAGGTAAACACACGAGGTTCGTTGCGAAAAATGTGTGCCGTGCCGTTCCCTTGGTGCACGTCAAGGTCAACAATGAGTATTTGCCGGGCTAAGCCATGGTGGAGCAAATAGGCGGCGGCAATGGCTTGATCGTTGAAGCAGCAGTAACCTTCGCCGTGGTCGGCGTAAGCGTGATGAGTCCCTCCAGCCACGTTCATGGCAATGCCATACTGGAGGGCAAAGAGCGCGCATTGGATAGTCCCTCGAGCAATGTGGCGCCCGCGCACGACGAAGCGCTCGCTTATGGGAAAACCGATAGCCCGCACCTCGCGCTCAGTCAGCGAGAGGGTACTGAGTTTTTCCCAATAATCCGCCGTATGCACTAAGAGCGCCTCGGCTGGATCGAGTGCCTCAGGATGGAAGAAATTGCTCTCGCTCACAGTACCTTCGTAAAGCAACTGTTCGGCAATCAGCTCATATTTAGCCATAGGGAAACGATGGCCGTCGGGCAGCGGATATTTGTACAGGGACGAATATGCAATCTTGAGCATGGCGCAAGGCAAGAGCGTCTGGCTGGCAAAAGTAAGTGGGCTCCTGATACAAACAGGCGAGCCATTGGTTCAATGGAGCAGTGCCGACACGTCAACACCTGTAGAAAAAACACCCGTTATTTGCGGGCGTTAGAGCGACATTTTGGAACATTAAACAGCAACACTCATGAGTCAAGTACTACTCGGCGTTGGTTCGCGCGTAAAACATCCGGCCTATGGGGACGGAGTTATCGTTAAGCTTCATGTAGCAGCTTACGAGGTGTGTTTTATCCAGTTTGGACTGAAAATGGTCAGCAAGGACTATTCGGCGTGGCAGGTAGTGGAGGCTATTCCAGCCGAGGAACCAGTAACTTTTACCGAAGCGGAGCAGTCCCTGTTGCGCATTTTACGCGCCTGGGCAGGTACGAGCCTGGAGACAGTACCGCTGGGTGAGCGCTGGAAAGGCGGCAAGCTTATCATTCAGGGCAATGGTGTTCAGCCCAAAGAGGTGCCTATTGAGACGTTTTTTCACAAAATTGTGATGATGCGAGACCGCTTACGCGTGCTTGAGCAGCAAATCAACGCTCACAAAAAGCTCGATGAAGAGGAAAAAATCAATCTCCAGCAATATATCACGCGCTGTTATGGCAGTATGACCACCTTTAATCTCTTGTTTAAGGAGCGCAGCGATTACTTCGTCGGAGAAAGCGCAAAAGAATAGCCCGACCTTAAGGTCGGGCTATTCTGCTCCAAAGGCTGCCACAAGAAGGGAAAAGAGGACTATTTGCCGCCTCCTTTTTTGGGTGGTGTTCCGGTAGGTGTCTCTGCACTGAGGATTTTCTGAATTTCCAGACCTGTAGGGTTTTCCGGCGCCAGTTCCAACAGCTTTGAGAGGTGTTCCTTTGCCTCGTTGTCTTGTTTTTTCAAGAAATAATAGAAGCTGAGGTATTCGTAGGAGGTGATCAGGTCTTTCTTATTTTTTACTGGGTCTCCTGCTGCCAGCTCTACGTAACGGCTGAAGAAAGGCTGAGCTATGCCATATTTTTCGATGAGCGTCGTGTCTTCGGGCGAAGCAGCCAGGTCGGGCTCTAATTTAGAGGCGGATTTGGCTCGCCAGATCCAACCGATGGGCGCGTCGGGAGCGAGTTCAGTAATGATGGCAAACGCTTTTTCGGCTTTTTGATAGTGCTCCGGATCATCGATGCAGTAGTAGTAGCAAATGCCTAACTGATAGGCTGTATTGACGCGCTCCTGGGCGCCTTCTAGTGAGGCTAGGTAAGTCTCGTAAGCGTTCGCCGCCCGACAGTAGTCTTTTTTAGCGTAATAGAGCTTAGCCATATCGCTATAGATGTCTACTCTTTCTGGCTCTATTTCTATGGCCTTCTCATAATTGCGAATGGCTTGCAGGGTATCGCGGCCCATCTTGACTTGGAGCTTGGCCAGGTACTCGTAGTCAGATGCCAACACTTTTTCGGGCTTTACCATTTTAAAGAAATCCTCGAGCGTTTTAAGCCCTTCTGCATAGCGGCCGTTGTCGTAGTCGCAATACGCCTGCAAACGGCGGAGGTAGTTTCTGGAAGGGTCCTTCTTGAGAATTTTTTCTACTAAAGCACTACAAGCCACACAGTCTTTATTGATATACAACAGATTAGCTAGGAGCATCTCATCATCCACACTCACTTCACTGGCGTTGTTGACTAAGTCCTTTGCTGCCTCGAGGGCTTTTTGCCATTGTTTATCAAAATAAAAGAACTCCGCTTTGGCGCGCAAAGCGTCTGTGTAGTTGGGCTGCAGAGCGATGGCTTTCTCCAAATTGGCCAGGTACCTGTCGTTCAGCTTAGCATAGTAGTACACTTTTGCCAGCATGAAAATAGGTAGGGGATTTCGGGGTTCGATGGTAGCGGCGATTTCATAGTGCACTGCAGCTGGCCCTCCAGTGGCTCTTTCCAGGAAGGAGTATCCCAAGGCCATTTGCGTAGCAAAGTCCTTGGCCGAGATCTCTACCGCTTTTTTTAGTTCCTCCTCTGCACGAGCGTAGTCTGGCTTGGCCGCGCCGATGGGATACAGGAACGTTTCGCCGACCAGGCGACGCGCCGTGACATCCTTACGGGCGAACTTGTCTACTTTTTTCAGTACCGTCTCGGCTTCGTCTTTCCGGCCCTGCAACAGCAAAATACGGGCGTTGGCGATGAGCGCATAAGCTCCATCAGGCTTGGCGTTGTAAGCCGACTCATAGGCCGCTTTCGCCTTGTCTATTTCGCCTTTGGCCCCGTAGGCGCTGCCTAACATTAGCCAGGCAACTACATCTGCAGGGTCTTTTTGCGTCAACTGGGTGTACACCTGGATAGCCTTGTCCCAGCGGCTCATCTGCATAGCAGCGATACCGTCCTGGTGCGTTTGGGCTGTGGCTCCTAAAGCCACGCCCACCATCCACACGAGCGCGACAGATTTTCTCAGAAGGTAAGTCATCAGATAAGCAAGTTAAGTGAACAACGACAGAATAGATACGATTACGTTCAAAGCAGGTGCAAAGGTTTTATTTTTTCGACGTTTGTTAAAGCCACCCGTCATGGGGCCCGTTGATGAGGGCGAGTATTTTATCAAAATTTAATTCCCTTTTAACTAAAAAGCTCACCTAACGGACGCAAAAGGGCATTGCAGGGGTTGCCTAACGGAGGTTACTTGCGCTGCAGCTGGATGAGCCGAATAGGTGCCTGGGCGGCCAGCAGACCGTCCTTATGGATGATGCGTTGGCCTGGATCTGAGGCTAAAAAGGCTGCTAAGCCTAAGCCTAAACCGGTGCGGGCTTGCGCGTTGATAACGTACACGGCGCGTTTGTAAGGGTATTGACCAGTGGCTAAGTAGGCTTGATAGGGGCCAAAGCCCTCTTTGCCCGGCGCAGGAGCAATGTCTACCAGTTTGATTTCGCGCAAGAACGACTGCACGCCTTTGTCGTCGGCGTCGGAGATCCAGTTAGCACCGATGATGCCCAGGGCATTCTTGTGCTTGGCCACGTAGTCAATGACTTCCGCATTGCTTTTCATCGCAAAGGCATTGGATGGCAGGGCGGAGCCTCCGCCAATAGAGTCGCGTACATAGCGTACGGTGCCCGATAGCGGATGGTCGAAAACCAGTACAACCTCGCCTAGGGCTGAGCGCGGGTTGATGTCGCGCCAACGCGTCTTCTGCCCGGTCACTAGCTGCCGCACTTGCTCCTGGGTGAGGAGAGTGTCCTTATTTTCAGGGTTTACGATGAAAGCTACGGCGTCATAAGCAATCAGTGTCATGGCAGGCCGAAAACCGCGTGGTTTGAAATGGCGCTCAATTTCCTCCTCTGTCAGTGCGCGGCCGATAATAATGACCTGCACCGAATCGCGTAAGATAGCGGTTACCGCTTCGCCTTCAGCTACGTAATCTGCTTGTACGTTCGTGCGCGGATAGATGGTGTCGAACACATCTAATGCGCTGGCTATGACGGGCCGATAGGCTTCGTCTACCAAAATGCGGAGTTCACCGCTGGTAGGCGTGTCTAACACCCGGCCATCCTTGCTGCGTTGTTGTTCGCAAGAGGCCAACACCGTAATAAATAGAAGAGTAAGCAGTTGTTTTCCTCTTTTCATGGCAGTGTTTATCGAAGGTAATCGTTAATGGAGCAAAAATCGCACCTCCTGCTGGAAGGCGCGGTTATCTTTTAAAGGGGTAAGGGCGTGTTTTCTGGGTATGCAGTACTTACCTCTCCCATCTGAAAAGCTCTTTCCTGTTCTATGGCTATTATCGTTGTCGGTAATAGTCCCAGTATACGCGCCAGCCGCGATATAAGCCGTAAACAATGAGCAGGACGGCGAAAATGTTGCGGAACTCTAAGGGGATATCGGCGAAGAAGGTTTTGTCGACCAGCAGGCCAACACCCAAACCGAGATAAACGAACGTCATTACTGTTCCTAGGATCATGACAGGACCGCGCAGGGTTCGGCGGCGGTGTTCGCGGTGGCTGTTTTGTACAGACATGAGGACGAAGTGTTGAGTGAGAGAAGTGTACTTACGGATGCGGATTAGAGGCAGAAAGGTGTGCAGCAGGGCGAAAAGACCATAAAAAATGCCATTCTTTTCGGTGTTCTATAGGTCAAGCACCTCAATACCGCTTTTGAACAACCGCACTTTACCGGCTTCTGCCAACTTTTTCATCAATCGAGAGATAACTTCTCGCGAGGAGTTCAGCTCCTGGGCGATTTCGGTATTGGTGAGGGGTAGGACCTTAACGCCCAGCGTTTTCTGATGTCGTTTGAGGTAAAATAGCAAGCGTTCGTCCAGGTTCTTAAAGGCAATACTATCAATGGTATCGAGCAGTTCTTCGAAACGGCTGCGATAGGTACGAACAACAAAATGGAACCATGTGCGATAGCGACGTATCCACTCTTCGGTATGTTCTACAGGTACCAGCAGGATTTCAGCATTAGTCACAGCTTTGGCCGTGACGGAGCTGCTGTGGTGCATGCGGTCGCATACCATCGAGAGAGCACAAGCATCGCCAGGCTGTAGGTAGTAAATAAAGAATTCGTTGCCTTCGTCGTCTTCGCGAAAGAGCTTAACCAGCCCGCTCATTACCAGCATAGTATGGCGGATGTTTTGCCCCGCCTGCAGCAGCCTCTTTCCCGCAGGCACAGCCACCACTCGCCCTTTCTCTTCCATTTCACGGCGGAGTTCTTCTTCTAAGTCAGGGAAAAGGGAGCGTAACGACAGGGTATTCATACTACGTGCATGGGGGTGGATGAAAACCGATAACTGGGCAAAAATCCTGTTTTTTAAGAAAAGGTCGGGTTGAGTAGAGCAAAAAAGCGCGGCCACGGTCGCGCGCATGTGACCTATTTGCTTCTAAGAGCAAACGGCTATCTACCTTTACGCCTTTGTAGACCAAGATCAAAAAATGTGCGGATTTGTCGGTATTTTTGGCGGAAAAGGCGCCGATGCTGTAACCCTGCGGGAGCGTGCCCTGAACTTGTCGCGCAAGCTGCGCCATCGTGGGCCAGACTGGAGCGGCGTTTTCTCTTGCCCCCAAGCGGTTCTGGCACACGAGCGGTTGGCCATCGTAGACCCCATCTCTGGTGGCCAGCCGTTGTATTCTCCTGACGGGAAACACGTGTTGGCTGTCAATGGCGAGATTTACAACCATCGCGCCCTGCGCAAAACCTTTGAAGGGCGATACGCCTACCAAACGGAGTCGGACTGTGAAGTAATCCTCTCCCTTTACCGCGACAAGGGACCCCACTTTTTGGAAGACCTCAACGGCATCTTTGCTTTTGCCCTCTACGATACGGAGAAGGACGCCTATCTTATCGGACGCGACCACATGGGCATCATACCCTTGTATATGGGGTGGGATGCCTCCGGCAACTTCTACGTGGCCTCGGAATTGAAAGCCTTGGAAGGCCTTTGTCGGCAAATACGAGAGTTTCCTCCAGGCCATTATTTGTACAGCCCAGAAGGTCTCGAGCCGCGCTGCTGGTATGAACGCGATTGGTTCGACTACGAAGCCGTCAAAGACAATTCTACCAACCTGACGGAACTCCGTTATGCGCTGGAGCACGCTGTCGAACGCCAGTTGATGTCCGATGTGCCCTACGGTGTGTTGCTCTCAGGCGGCTTAGACTCGTCTATTATCGCCGCCATTGCGAAGAAGTACGCTCCGCGCCGCATCGAAACGGGGAGCATTAGCGAAGCCTGGTGGCCTCAGCTGCACTCTTTTGCGGTGGGGCTGAAAGGCTCGCCCGACCTGGCCGCTGCGCGCAAGATGGCCGACTACCTGAAAACCATCCATCACGAGGTACATTTTACCATCCAAGAGGGGCTGGATGCGCTGCGCGATGTCATCTACCATATTGAAACTTATGATGTTACCACGGTGCGTGCCTCCACGCCGATGTACCTCATGGCGCGCGCCATCAAGGCCATGGGTATCAAAATGGTGCTCTCGGGTGAAGGCTCTGACGAGCTGTTCGGTGGCTATCTGTATTTTCATAAAGCACCCGATGCTCGCGCTTTCCACGAAGAGACAGTGCGCAAGCTGAGCAAACTGCATCTTTACGACTGCTTGCGCGCCAACAAGTCGCTGGCCGCCTGGGGTGTAGAGGGGCGGGTGCCTTTTTTGGATAAAGAATTCATGGATGTGGCCATGCGCCTAAACCCAGAAGATAAACGACCTGCTAACGGCCGCATCGAAAAGTGGGTGCTGCGCAAGGCTTTTGAGGACATCCTTCACCCCGACATTGCCTGGCGCCAAAAGGAACAATTCTCCGACGGCGTGGGCTACAGTTGGATCGATACGCTTAAAGAGATTAGTGCTAAGACCGTCTCGGATGATGAGCTGGCCAATGCGCATTACCGCTTTCCAATCAACCCGCCGAAGACAAAGGAAGAGTATTATTATCGCAGCATATTCGCCGAGTTTTTCCCTTCCGATGCGGCGGCAGCGTGCGTCCCCTCAGTGCCTTCGGTAGCGTGCTCAACGCCCGAAGCGCTAGCCTGGGACGAGTCGTTCCGCCACGTAAATGACCCTTCAGGCCGAGCAGTGAAGTCGGTACATCAGGCTGCCCAGTGAGTTATTTGTTCGGATATTTTCGAAAGCGATAGGAGTACAGGTCTGGCTCGCCCTCGTAGTACCCATCTAACACGACGAGGTTGTAAGCATTGCGGATACAATCCACTGTTTCCGCAAGGTTGTTCACACGGTTGCCGTTAACGCTGGTGATGATGTAGCCGGCCACCATGTTGGTTTCGTAAGCCAAGCTCCCTTTGCGTACGCCGACGACCATGGCGCCTTTTATGCGCATGCGTTGCTTTTCTTCCGGCGTCAGTTCGCGCAATTCCAGCCCTAGGTCCTGGCTAAATTCCAGCCCAGTAGCGCGGGGAATAGACGCCGTGGAGTTGTTGCGATCTTTGAGCACAGCCTCCGCTCGGCGAAGGATGCCGTGGCGCCAGTATTCCAGCGATAAGCGTTCGCCTGGGCGCATGCGGCCGATATACTCCTGCAGCTCGGGCGTGCGACGGATGGGGATTTTGTTGATACTGGTAATGATGTCGCCTGCTTGTAACCCAGCATCGGCGGCGGCGCCGTTGGGTGTCACTCGGGTAATGCGCACGCCGTCGGCGTTGGGCAAACCCACTTCCTGGGCTATTTGACTGTCTATATCTTCGATGCTGACGCCTAAGAAAGCCCGGTGCACTTCGCCAAACTCGCGCAAATCGCGCACAACTTTTTGCACTAAATTAGACGGCACGGCAAAAGAGTAGCCTTCGTAACTGCCCGACTCAGTGACGATGGCGGTGTTGATGCCTACCAGCTCGCCAAAAGTATTCACCAGAGCGCCGCCGCTATTGCCCGGGTTGACGGCAGCGTCGGTCTGAATGAACGATTCAATACTGGCGCTCCCGCTGAGAATATTGATGTTGCGTCCTTTCGCGCTGACGATGCCAGCCGTCACCGTGCTCTCTAAGTTGAAAGGATTGCCCACAGCGAGCACCCATTCCCCTACACGGACGGAGTCGCTGTTGCCGAAAACGAGAAAGGGCAGGTCAGAAGCGTCTATTTTGAGTAGGGCAATGTCGGTAGAGGGATCGGAACCTACTAAGGTAGCAGAGAAGATGCGTTTGTCGGCCAGCGTAATTTTGATCTCTCGGCTGTTTTCGATGACGTGGTGGTTGGTAGCAATGTATCCATCCGGCGATAAGATCACCCCAGAGCCAGAGGACTTTGTTATTAAGGAACGGCCCCACAGGCCACGCCCTATTTCGATATCAGCCCGGACGTTTACTACGGCGGGCGTGGCAATCTCAGCGGCATCGGTAAAGCTTGTGGGCGCCGATGACATAAGGCGGGCATTGGAGCGCGCGCTAAACAGCTTTTCCACCAGATGCGTGTACCGGCTTTCGCCGCTTTGGCTTAAGCCCCAAGGGGAGGTATGTGACTTTTGTTCGCTGTAACGATAGAGAAAGACTGCCGCCCATGCACTAAGCAGCGAGACAATGATCATTTGAATAACCGTACGCATAGTCATTGAGCTGTTTTGAGTTCTGTAACAATGAATTGACCAGAAAGGTCGGCAGCGATGTAACGCAATTTTTAGAGTACTGGTACGGAGATATCGGGGAGGATTATCAGCCCTTCATCTACATTTGCAGAAGCAATAAATAGTTGCAGACAAGTACTGCGAAATTGCTTGTTTTCCAATCTTCCATTATTCATCAAACTATTCATCTTATGAAGCAATTAGTCACCCTTTTGTGCTTTTTCTTAGGCACAACGTCGCTGTTGGTGGCCCAAAGCTACAACATTAGCGGCCAGGTTAAAGACGAGGCAGGAGAGCCTCTGGCGGGGGTCACCGTGGTGGTGAAAAACACCATTCGAGGCACGACCACCGGAAACGATGGCCGGTTTACCCTGCAGGTACCCGGCCCAGACGCCGTGTTGGTCTTCTCGTACACAGGCTACACCCAACAGGAAGTGCCTGTAAACGCTCAACGCGAGCTAGATGTTACGTTAGTAGAGAGCGGCTCGGCATTAGGCGAGGTAGTAGTGGTAGGGTTTGGTACGGCCTACCGCCAAGACTTGACAGGCTCTATTGCTAAGCTCAGCTCCAAGGAGTTTGAATTCCAGCCGGTGCAGACGTTCGAGAATGCCATTCAGGGCCGCGCTGCTGGCGTGTTCATCAACTCCGGCAGCGGTAAGTTGGGCCAAGGACTGAATATCCGCGTGCGCGGCATCTCGTCTGTATCAGCAGGTAACCAACCGCTGTTCGTTATTGACGGCATTCCGGTCATCTCCGAACGCATCGGTAGCGCTACAGAGCCAGATAACCCCTTGGCTACTATTGCTCCCGAGGACATCGAGTCTATCGAAATCCTGAAGGATGCTGCAGCCGCGGCTATTTACGGTGCTCGAGCCTCGAACGGTGTGGTGCTGGTGACTACCAAAAGCGGCCGCTCCGGTCGCACCAAAGTGTCGTTTGGCCTCTACGGTGGGTGGGCCAGCCCTACCCGCAAGCGCAAATGGCTGAACGCTGCCGAGTACCGCGAGCTGTTTACGTACGCAGCCCAGCAATCCGACTTTGGCGAACTGGATGCTGCTGAAGAATTTGCCAGTGAAACGGGTACTGACGACTGGAACAGCAATTACGACACCAACTGGGCCGACGAAGCATTCCAACCGGCCGGCGTCCGCAATGCCTCGCTTTCCATCACAGGCGGCGATGCACGCACCACTTTCTTGATTAGTGGAACTTTCAACGACCAAACAGGCATCCTGCGCGGCAACGCTATGGATCGCCTCACTGGGCGTATCAATCTGGACCATAAGGCTTCCAATCGCCTGCGCTTCGGCACCAACCTGAGCCTCATCAAGAGCCTCAACCAGCGCGTGCCCAGCGACAATGCTTTTTCTAACCCGTTGCAGTTGAACGCCTTGCCACCCATTCAGCCTAAAATTGACCCCAATACAGGCAAGCTCAACCAGAATACGCTGTATTACAACAACCTGATTGACTTGGAAAATGGCTTCAATAACGCCACCACCTATCGCTCCCTTAGCAATATTTACGGCCAGTGGGACATCACCGATCGCCTGTCGTTCCGCAGCGAGTACGGCATTGATTGGCTCAACCTACAAGAAGAGCAGTTCCGAGGCCGCGAAACGCTTGACGGCGCACCCACAGGCGAAAGCTACAGCAACCAAGTCAACGTGCTCAATCAGAACGTTAACAATTTCTTACAGTACGTGCAGAAGTTTGGGCAAAACTTTGACCTGAATGCGACGATAGGCATGCAGTATCAGAGCGGCAACTACCGCGAGACAAGCTCGACAGGCCAGGGCTTACCCAATGATCGCTTTACCAAAATTGCCTCTGCAGCCAAAATTGTACAAGGAGCCTCCAATGAGTCGGCCTATGCCTTCACTTCCTACTTTGCCCGGGCTAACGTGAAACTTTTTGACCGCTTCCTGGTAGGCTTGAGTGGGCGCGTAGATGGTTCTTCTCGTTTTGGCAAAAACAACCGTTTTGGGTTCTTCCCTGCTGGCTCATTGGGCTACGTGATGAGTAACGAGTCGTTCTTGCGCGACAATAAGATCGTCAACTTCCTGAAACTACGCGCCAGCTACGGGAGCACAGGGAATGCGGAGATTGGCAATTTTGCTTGGCGCTCGCTGTGGGGAGCTAACTTCGTCGGCGACCTATCAGGCATCGTCCCTACCCGCATCGGCGATGAAAACCTGACGTGGGAAACTACCAACCAATTGAATGTAGGCATTGATTTTGGCCTGTTTAACGACCGCATTTCGGCCAGCTTTGACTATTTCGATAAACGCACCAAGGGCCTGTTGCTCAACTTGCCTTTGCCTGCTTCCAATGGCTTTACGTCCATTACCAAGAACATCGGCGACATGACTAATACAGGCTATGAGTTCGTGTTGACGACGCAGAACCTCGTGGGCAAGTTTCGCTGGACAACCAATTTTAATATCAGCACTTATCGGAACAAAGTGACCAACATGAATGGCTCGACCATTGACGGTGGCTCGCGCCAGCTGGGCCGCGTGTCGGAAGGCCAACCCTTTGGCTACTTCTGGGGACCTAAGTACGCAGGAGTGAACCCAGACAACGGCAACGCGCAGTATTACGACACCGACGGCAACATCCTGGACCAAGACGACTTCCTAGCGCTGCCCGATGAAAAACGCAACCAGATCGTAGGCAACCCCCACCCAGACTTCTTCGGCGGAATGAACAACCGGTTTAGTTACATGGGCTTCTCCCTGGACGTACAATTGCAGTTCGTCTACGGCAACGATCTGTACAACATTGCGGGCTTTTTCCAATCGGTCAATGGCGATTATTTCGACAACCAGTCGAAAGACCAGCTAAATTATTGGCGTCAACCGGGCCAGATCACTAACATCCCCGAACCGCGTCTCTACAGCGGCAACGGCGCCATTAAATCGAGCCGGTGGGTACAAGATGGCTCTTACCTGCGCGTGCGGGCGCTGACCTTTGGTTATACTCTACCCCGCAGCCTAACTTCGCGCGTACGCATGGAAAACCTCTTTGTCTATGTAGCCGCACAAAACCTGTTCACGTTCACCAAATACGATGGCTATGATCCAGAGGTGAATGCCACCTACGTCAGCGCTGTAAACCTGGGGCACGATTTCTACACCCCTCCGCAGGCGCGTATCATCACTCTGGGCCTGAACGCCTCGTTCTAAACATTTAAAAATAATTTGCTATGAAAAAAATAGCCATCCTCATAAGCACGGTAGTGGTGCTCTTCT
Organism: Saprospiraceae bacterium; assembly: GCA_041640515.1. Taxonomy (GTDB): domain Bacteria; phylum Bacteroidota; class Bacteroidia; order Chitinophagales; family Saprospiraceae; genus M3007. Next base: position 16,976 of record JBEQAD010000018.1, read on the forward strand.
TCTCGGGGTGTATCAAAGAGCTGGATATCCAGCCGCTCGATGCCATTGACGCCAGTATTGCTTTAGAAACAGCAGAAGACTTAGAATCTGCCATCGTCGGGGCCTACAGCATCATGCACAGTGGGGCGCTGTACGGCACCAACCTTAACCTGCTGCCCGAGCTACTCGGCTCCGAAAACTACTGCCAATGGCGCGGCACCTTTCAGAGCTATCGGCAAGTGATGAACAAAAACATGACCATTGACAACGCGGAGGCAACGCGCACGTGGATAGCGGCCTATCGAGCCATCAATGTGGCTAACAACGTGCTGGATAACTTGAATAAAGTGAGCGACACTGATAAACGCGCCCAGCTGGAAGCCGAAGCCAAGTTTGTCCGCGGCATCTTACATTTTGAGCTGGTGCGTCTGTATGCTAAGCCGTGGAATGCTCCCAATACAGGGCCTAAAAGCCGCCTAGGCGTGCCCATCAAGCTGAAAGGAACGGCAAACGAAGCAGCAGCTAGTGTGAAGGTGAAGCGCAACACCATCGAAGAAGTGTATGCCCAGGTCATTCAGGACCTTAAGGATGCAGAGGCCGGCCTGCCTGCGTCTCGCAACGGCAACAACCGCTTCCGCGCCACCACCTACACGGCCAAGGCTTTTCTCTCGCGTGTGTATCTGCAGCAACAAAACTATTCGGAAGCTTTACAGAAAGCCAACGAAGTCATCGCGAGCAATGCTTATCGCTTGAATGCTTCCGTAACGAGCGCTTTCCGCAACAAGTTTACCGGAGAGACCATTTTCGAACTGTACATGAATGAGCAAAACAACGCCGGCACAGCCAATGATGGCCTGACGACTTTCTACGCCAGCTTGCCTGGCATTGGCCGCTCCGACGTGCGCATTCTGGCGCCTTTTGCTAACCTGTACGAGCCCGGCGACGAACGCCTCACAGAGCTCATTTACATCGGCACCGGTCGTCGCCCAGGTTCTCGCCAGACAGGCAAATGGACGCAGTTTGAGCAGAACATTCCCGTCATCCGGTTAGCTGAAATGTATCTCACCCGCGCCGAGTGCAATTTCCGCCTCAACTCTACAGTGGGCAGCACGCCGCTGGACGATATCAACTTGCTGCGCCGACGCGCCCGCGCGTCCATCTTGAGCACACTCACGCTGGACGACATCATCAAAGAGCGCAGCTTAGAGCTGTGCTTCGAAGGCTTACGCATCCACGACCTGAAGCGCTTAGAGCTGGGCACGGGTAGCTTCTCCTTCGACCATCCCAAACTGGTGCTGCCTATTCCTGAGCGAGAAATCCGCGCCAACAGCGAGCTAGAACAAAACGAGGGCTACTAAGCCCCGATAACTACCTCCGAAGGGCTAGGGGCAACGGCCGGACACCGTTGCCCCTATATTTTTAGCCAGGGCATAGGAAAAACTTTTGGAGCTCAGGTTTTCTTTTTGAAACAGAGGCCATACCTTTGCGCGCCTTTTTTAGAAAAACAACCTTAGTATTCGTCATGGAAATCGTTGCAATTACGGCTCAGCCTCGGGAAGTGGGTGGGAAAGAGGCAGCCAAGCGCCTTCGACGCGAGGGTTTAGTGCCAGCGGTGATGTACCAGAGCGGAGGCGGCAATCCGATGCACTTTGCGGTAACGCCGTCGTCCCTACGCCCATTGGTGTACACGTCGAAGTTTAAGATGGGTGAAATTGACCTGGAAGGCGCCAAATATCGGTGCATTGTCAAGGACATTCAGTTCCACCCGGTAACGGAGGAAATCCTCCACATTGATTTTCTGCGTTTGGTTCCAAATGTTCCGTTCAAAGCTACGGTGCCCCTGCGCTTCGAAGGTCAGGCCCCGGGCGTCAAGGCAGGTGGCAAATTCATTGCTATGCTCCGCAAGATAAACATCCTGACCACGCCTGAGCACGCAGTGGACGAAGTAGTGGCGGATATTTCGGGCATGGAGTTGGGCTCTACCATTCGGGTGCGCGATATACGACTGCCCCAAGGCGTTAGCATTATCAACAATGGCGCTATTCCCATTGCGCTTATCGAAATTCCTCGCGCCCTACGCGGCAGCAAATAAGCCGAAAATTGCTCTAATTCCTGCTGACGGCAGCCTGATACGAGCAGGCTGCCGTCAGCCTTTGTGTTTTATCTATGGCTAACGCAGTGGTTCTATACGCTTGCCCCAACTTCACGGCCAATGCGGTGCGTTTTATTGATGTCATCAGCCGTCAGCCCGAGGTGCGTCTGGGGCTTGTCTCTCAGGAGCATCTATCGCTGCTGCCTTCTTTCCTCCAGCAGCGCATAAGCGGCTTTCGGCAAGTGAGCGATGTCTTCCAGGCCGACGTACTCACTCGCGCGGCACTCTCTTTAGAAAAGGAAATGGGCGAGCCCATCCATCGCATTACAGGTGCTGTGGAGTCGTTGCAGGTTCCTATTGCGATTGTCCGCGAGCGAATGGGCATCCCGGGCATGCTGCCAGAGACAGTGCTGAACTTTCGAGACAAGCAGCGGATGAAAGACCTTTTTCGACAAGCTGGCATTCCGTGTGCGCGTTCGAGCAAGGTCGCGCGGCGCGAAGAAGCCCATGCCTTTGCTGCGGAGTGTGGCTATTCGGTCGTCGTGAAGCCGCCGGATGGAGCCGGCTCGCTCACAACTTTCCGCGTCAGCAACCCGGCCGAACTGGACGCCGCCCTGGCCCAGGCGCCTGGAAGGGAGGTCCTGCTCGAGGAGTTTGTTATGGGCCAGGAGCACGCCTTCGATACCTTCTCCCTAGAGGGCAAACCGCTCTACCATTCCATCGCTTGCTACTACCCTACCCCCCTGGAAGTGATGCGCGAACCCTGGATACAGTGGCAAGTCGTTACACCACGCGAGGTGGACTCGCCGCAATACGACGACATTAGGGCCATTGCCTTCCGCGCCTTAGAGGTGCTTGGCATGCAAACGGGCGTGAGTCATCTGGAGTGGTTCCGCCGACCCGACGGCAGCATCGCCATCTCGGAGGTTGCCGCCCGGCCTCCTGGAGCACAATTCATGACCCTTACTGGGCGCGCTGCTGACTTCGACGCTGTGCACGCATGGGCGCGCTTGGTCATCTTTGGAGAGTTTACGCCCCCTCAACGGCAATACGCCGCTGGCGCTGCCTACTTACGCGGCCAGGGGCGCGGGCGCGTGCAGGCCGTCCATGGCCTCGACGTGGTCGAGCGCGAAGTAGGACACCTGATTACCGACTTTAAAATTCCGTCGATTGGTCAGGAAGCCACCGGGCACTACGAAGGCGAGGGCTTCATCATTGTGCGCCACCCCGAAACGGAAGTGGTGCGCCAGGCGCTGCTTCGCATCGTCTCCACAGTACGTGTGCAGTTGGGCTAACCGGCAACCATCTGCTATCTTTGCCAAAAAGCAAAGCAGCAGCATGCCCTCTGGCCCTATACCGCAGGAAGTTTTGCTTCTCAAAATCCGCATCCTTTTGGAGCGAGAGGGTCGTCTTTACCAGAAAAAAACGCGGGTCTTTGCCCGACCTGCTCAAGCTGGCGAACGGGTGGACACCCTGACTTCTGATGGTCTGGAAACGACGAACACCGCCCAGGCAGGCGATATGCTGGTGCGCAATCAAACCCAGGCGGGCGAGCATTATCTGATGCCTGCGGAATCCTTCGCCAAGCGCTATCGGCACCTTCAAGCGCTTGACGATGGGTGGGCAGTATACCAGGCCGTTGGACGTGTCTGGGCCATCCAGCTGACTCCCGAGCGGCTGTGCACGCTGGAACTGCCTCCGGTGTTTGAGTTCATAGCCGCGTGGGGTAGCCCTATGACGGCTCGGGAAGGCGACTTCTTAGTCACCCCTGAAGATGCTTCCGAGGTGTACCGCATCGCTCAAAAAGAGTTTGGAGAAACCTACGAGCCCGCAGGCTGACCCGTAGGCTATTCCTTCAAGGTGCTGTACGTATGCAGTTGGCCCTCTGCGTCGGCATAGATGGCGTACAGAGGAAGCCGC
>JBEQAD010000019.1:0-20870 GCA_041640515.1 Saprospiraceae bacterium
CAACAAACAAGCCCCCTGGTAGCGCTGGCAGCCATTGCCCGCCCGGCATAGGTGAGCCTCCCAGGGCATCAAAAAGTGGCACAGCGGGGCCACCCAGACATGCCACGGCATCGCCCGGCAAGCCGGCGCTACCTCGGGATTTCAAATAGAGGTAAGCATATCGAACGCCCAAGCCGCCGCATTCGCCATACGCTTGCAATGCGACCAGCCGCTCGCCGTCAGTGGGTACCGGGCTCGTGTGCTGATAACGCACCAGCTGCAGCGCCTGAGCCAACACCGCGGCGTCCACACCGCCGACGTTGACCAGCGTCAGCCAGGTAGGGCTATGGAGCACAGCCAAGAGTCCAGCGGGCAGTACTTGGGTCAACGCCAGGCTTTCCTCGTCAGCGTCTTTGACTAACAGTAGCCGCAATATCAACGAGTCTAATGGCTTTTCGGCGACCAGGAGCATGTCGTCATCCACCACAGGCGTCGTATAGGGCGCGCTGCACAAGGTGTCAGCAGCAAAATCGTCGCCCACAGCGCCGGTGCTGTTGTCCGCATCGAGGTCGAACGCAAAGCCAGCACCCATTTCGACATTGTCCAGACCGCCAAAGTCGGGCCCAGTGCGATATTCGCCGCGGATGCGTAGCGAAGTGATATTGGCCAGAACGGCGCGAAATTCGGCCTCGCTGGGCGGCGGGCCATTCAGGTTGTTCATCCGCCAGCCAGCATCTTCGCGCAACGGCACCTCAAAAGGCGTCCAGTTGATACCCGGGTTGTATGGCAGGTCATAGACCAGCGTCAGCCCGGCTCCAGCAAGAACGACATCGGGTCTGCCACCAACAGGGCTATGCGCTTGGGTGGTGTCGTTGATATATTGATCCCAGCGCAGGGTGCGTCCATAAGCACTGCATTTGTTGCCTCGAAAGCGGAGCGGAGCCGAAAAGTACCAAATATCTCCTGTAGCAGCATCCAACACGCGAATATGGCCGCCAGGGTTTCCGCCGGAGGGTACCCATAGGGCGGCGCTATTAGCCGGGTCGCCAGTGGCCCCCCATCCTTCGTTATCAGTGTCGAAGGTGCTGCGTTGGCCATAGCTCCATGCGGTCTGCAGCAGCAGCGCCACGAGGACAGCAGTAGAAAAGGTGTAGGTGTGAGAGAACATGGTCAAGCCATAAAAAACGCCAAAGCGTGTAAAGTTCAAAGGCTGCTCTATATTTGCCGCATATCCTTTACTCATCACCTACGGCTAAACCCGACATTATCTGTGCAAACGGAAGACTCAAAGACTGTGCGCTGGCTGCACATCATCCGAAACCTCCCTCATCAAACCTCCCTTATTATTGGCCTGGCAGCCCTCGGAATAGCTGGTGTAGTCGCTGTTTTGGGAATAAAATCGGACAAAACGGCTGCGGCCCTGGCTCTTGGCGAAGTGGATGCTTCTACGGCAGCCAATACCGAATATCGGTGGGGAGTTCCTTTAAACCAGTTCACTATAGAAGCACACCCGCTGCAGCGAGGAGAAGCACTCGGATGGCTATTGCAACAAAGAGGCTTCTCAGCCCAGCAGATAGCGGCACTGGTCGAAAGCTCGAGAGGCGTCTTCGACATTACCTCCTTGCGCATGGGAAAGCCGCTCCATTTCGTCTGTCGCAACAAGGGCAATGACTCTAAGCCTTGGTTTGTCGTGTATGAACCCTCGCCCTATGAATTCGTTGTCTTTCATCTGCACGATCAGCCTTGCGTAGAGCTCGTTAAGCGGCCAGTAGCGGTAGAAGTGCGCACGGCAGTGGGCGAAATCAAGACCAACTTTTGGCAAGCCCTTACCGAAAGTGGGCTCAACGATAACCTGGCAGATGCTATGATTGATGTACTGGCGGCCTCGGTGGACTTCTACCGCCAAAAGGTGGGCGACCGTTTCAAGGTGCTCTACGAACAAGACCTTGTAGAAGGGCAGCCTGTAGGCTCCGGCAAATTGTTGGCTGCGCTTTATGAACGCGACGGCAAGGCTTATTATGCCTTCCGATTTAAAAGAGAAGACGGCAAAACAGAATACTACGACTACGATGGCCGCCCAGCGCGCAAAGCCTTTTTGAAGGCGCCAGTTAAATACAGCCGTATTTCAAGCCGTTTCAGCATGAGTCGCCTGCACCCTATCTTGGGCTACCACCGTCCTCACTTCGGCACAGACTACGCCGCTCCACATGGCACGCCCATCATTGCCGTAGCCGATGGCGTAGTCACTGAAGCCGCCTATGGCAGCGGCAATGGCAAGTATGTGCGCATACGCCACGACAAGGTGTACGAAACCCAGTATCTGCACATGAGCGGCTTTGCTGCAGGCATCCGCCCCGGGGCCCGCGTAGTGCAGGGGCAAACGATTGGCTATGTCGGCTCTACTGGTCTGGCCACAGGCCCGCATGTTTGCTTCCGTTTTTGGAAAAACGGCCAACAGGTGGATCACCTGCGCCTCCATCTTCCACAACCAGAACCTATCTCAGGCCCCCTGTTGGAAGCCTTTAAGGCTGAACGCGATCGCTTACTGGAGCGCCTTCAAGCCATTCCCTATTTCACGCCACCGGCGCCAGTCGATGTGCCCGACGAGGATGTAGCGCCTTAGGTGTCAGCAATGTTTGCTACAGGCTGCGGGTAGGCGTAATAATCGCTTAATAATTTGGTAATGCATGCTTTCGTGGTATGAGCGATAATATGCGGAGGTTTGTAAACATCATCTGCACCATTTGTCGCCATGCTGCCGCCTTTACCGCCCGATCCGTATCTTTCCCTGCGCGGAGAGCGCATCCTGTTAGAGCCGCTGCAGTTAGAGCACTTCGATACGCTCATCGCTCTCGGACAAGACCCGCGCATATGGGAGCACTTTCCCGACAGCCGGGCGGATGCTCTCAGCCATTGGCAGCATTTAGAAGAGGCTCTGGCCCTTCGTGAAGTGCGCGTACATCATCCTTATGTGATTCGCCTGTTGGACGACCACCGCATCGCTGGCTATACGCGCCTACACAGCTGGGACACCACTCATCGGCGTGTCGAGACGGGCTCGTGGCTGCACCCTGATTTTTGGCGCACGGGCATCAACACCGAGAGCAAATGGCTATTGCTGCGCTATTGTTTCGAAGAGTTACAGCTTCTGCGCGTGCAGTTTCGCACCTCTCCGTACAACGTGCGTTCGCGCTGCGCCCTGGAAAAACTGGGCGCTACCTTCGAAGGTATCCTGCGCCATGACCGCCTTATGCCCGATGGGCGCCCTCGCGATTCCGCTTTATATAGTATTATTGCCGACGAGTGGCCTCACGTATGCAATCATCTACTCACGCGCATGCGCCGTTACCCGATACCTGGGCCGGCTCCGACGCCAACCTCGGCGGCTGTTGCCGATATCTTCTGAGCCCACAATAAGGATTCTCTACCGGGTGCCGTACCTTTCGGCAGCTATGATGACACGGATTCCGGGTTTGCTGTTGCGGCAGATTGCCCTGCTGCTTTTGATACTTGGGCTGGCAGGTGTCATTTTTTTTACCTTACGCTCCTACTTGCCCGCCTTTTTAGGGGCTTACACGCTGTATGTGTTGCTTTCGCCCCTGATGGCTTTTTTAGAAGAAAAGAAAGGATGGCCGCCCGCTTTGGCGGCATTGCTTATCATTCTATTAGCGGGTAGTATCCTGGGCGTACTCATCTATACTCTGGCCCAATTGGTGCAGCCCCCTATTGTCTCGGCCTTACAGCACTCGCCCGAAATCATTCAAAATGTTGAGCGGATTTCAGCTTATTTGCGACGCGAGTATGAGGTGGATCTAATTACTGCGGAGAACATTCAAAAAATAACCGCCTGGGTAGGCACACAGGTGAGGGCGCTTATTTCAGCGACGGTGGAATCTATCATCATGACCTTGCTGGTAGCCTTTGTGCTTTACTACCTGCTCATGAATCGAATGCGCATCGAGAAGGCCTTCTACAACTGGTTGCCTTTCAGCAAATCTAACGTAACGGAGTTCAAGGAGCGCCTCAATGTGCTGGTATTCAGCAATGCCTTGGGCATTCCCTTTATGGGCATCCTGCAAGGCTCTGCTGGCTTGCCGTTCTATTGGCTTATGGGAGTGCCTAATGTATGGTTGTGGTTCGCCATTACGTGTATTGCTGGTATGTTGCCCATTGTAGGGGTAGCTTTAGCTTACGTCCCCATGTCGGCCATTATGTTAGCCAACGGCGAGCCGGTCAAGGCATTGGCTATTTTCTTATATGGCTTTATCATCATCGGCTCCGTAGACAATCTGGGCCGGATGTGGCTCCAGAAGAAACTAGGCGAAACTCACCCGCTTATCACCCTTTTTGGCGTCATTGCCGGCTTGCAGTTGTTTGGTTTCATTGGGTTCATTTTTGGGCCTATTCTCATCGCCTCTTTCTTGCTCCTTGTTCGCATTTATGGCAAGGAGTTTGGTCACCGGCGCTCTCGGCGCGCCTGAGAGATGCGTCTTCGCCCTAAATTGCTCCTGCGGGTTGAGCAGTGAGCGCTAAAAACAGAAAAGCCCGCTATTGCGGGCCTCTCCATACGTCGGGATACCAGGATTCGAACCTGGGACCCCCTGCTCCCAAAGCAGGTGCGCTACCGGACTGCGCTACATCCCGAAAGTAATAATCTTATAGGAAGAGCGGATGGGGCGGGATTCGAACCCGCGGTACGAGTTTACCCCGTACGACGGTTTAGCAAACCGTTGGTTTAAGCCACTCACCCACCCATCCGTGCGTCTATGGCTTAATGTGGCTGCAAAGGTAGGCTGATGCAAGTGGCTTGTCCAAATTTTCAGAGCGCTTTTTTACACTCGCATGCGAAGCGGGTCAATGTGACAGGCTTAGTTTGACCTTGCGCTCCAGTTCTTCCATTGTTTTGCAGAAGTCGGTGTCGGTATCCATCATGTCTTGCACGGTACGGCATGAGTAGATGACTGTGCTATGGTCGCGGCCTCCAAAGGCGCGGCCTATTGCCTGTAAGGACTGATCGGTCAATTTCCGACATAGATAAATGGCTGCGTGGCGCGGAACGACAAAGTTGCGTTTGCGACAAGCCTGAGCAAGTTGTTCTACTGGGACATTGAAGTGCTCAGATACCAGATTTTGAATGGCCTCTATGGTGATGCCTCGGCTTGGCGAGGTGATGAAACTGCGCGTTGTTGCTTTTGCCAATTCCAGGTCTACCTCGCGGTGCAGGAAGGTGGTTTGCGCTAACAGGTTGGCCATGATGCCCTCTAAGTCGCGCACATTGTCTTTGACATTGTAGGCTATGTATTCGAGCACTTCCCGGCTGGCTTTGACCCCCTGACGCTCAAACTTGGCGCTAAGGATGGCTATGCGCGTCTCCAAGTCAGGGGCCAACAAATCGGCGCTCAGGCCCCATTTGAAGCGAGAGATGAGGCGGTCTTCAATGCCTTCCAGGTTGCGCGGAGGGCGGTCTGCCGTCAGAACGATCTGCCGGCCGCTCTGATGGAGTTGGTTGAAAAGAGAAAAGAAGATCTCCTGTGTTTTCTGCTTGCCTCCTAAAAACTGGATGTCGTCCATAATGAGTACGTCCACAGCATGGTAGAAATGCACAAAGGAGTTGACCTCGTTCTTTCGGATGGCTTCGATGAGTTGGTTGGTAAAGCCATCAGCGGATACGTAGATCACTTGCTTCTCCGGAAAGCGAGACGCGATATCGTTGCCAATAGCTTGAGCTAGGTGCGTTTTCCCGAGGCCAACCGAGCCATAGATGAACAGCGGGTTGAAGGCCGTGCCGCCAGGTTTTTTGGCCACGGCCAGGCCGGCATTTCGAGCCAGGCGGTTGCAGTCGCCCTCGATAAATGCGTCAAAAGTGTATTGAGGATTAAGATTAGAGTTTATCCGGTCGCGCCGAATGCCTGGGATGATACGCGGGTCTTTGATGGCGTTCAGGTCAATGGTTCCGGGCACCATCGGCGGCTCTGCTGGCGCTGTTGAGCCTGCCCGACCGTTGCCCCTTGAGGTGTCTTTGGCTTCTGCTCCGTTGGGCATGATGCGATACCGCAACCGGCCTTGCTCGCCAAGAACTTGACGAATGCTGGTGCGCAAGACGTGGACAAAGTTTTCTTCTAACCAGTCGTAAAAAAGCCTGTTAGGCACCGCTATGGTTAGCACGGTATTTTCCAGTTCGACAGGCCGGATAGGCTCGAACCACGTCTGATAGCTTTGCGGCGGTACGTTTCGTTTAATGATGTGCAGACACTCGTCCCACACCATCTGGCAGTTGTTCATCATAGCCAAGATAGTTTTAACGGACTCGGAAGGGACTCCTAAGGGAGTTTATTGAAATCGCAAGCGTCGGAAGGGAGGACAAAGATTGTGCAATCTTCTGGCAGTCGGAAAAGCTGTGGCTCAATTTTCGACGAAAAAATTTTTGCCCTCTTCGCTCGCTTCAGCCAGCTATCTGACAATCAGAAGCATAGACGCGTACAGTTCAAAATATCGTGCTGTTTTGGTTTTATGTTTGGAATATAAACTGATTTGTTTTAAAAAAGAAGGAATTGAAGTCTTTTGCAAAACAATCCTTCGCATCGATTGTTGCTGAATAACTTATGTAAATGGCCCTGAAACGTGCCCCTTCTTTTGTCTTAAAGTCACTGAAATAAGTGTGCCCAGTCGCAAAGCGCGCCGGCATGCCAACGTGGGGCCTTTTAGGCATCTCAATTCTTGCCCACTTGTAAGAGTATTGTTTTAGGATATTGAATACAAATCTCGGAAAGCCAGAATATTGTGCCAGTGGCGCGTTCTTTCGGTCTAAAAGAGCTGCCCTGCTTCAGTGCGAATGGCTACGATAGCCTGCTGCAGTGGTGTAGGCTCCCCCTGGACTTCCAACATGGCAAAGAGGCGTTGCACCAGCGCCTCGTCGCTTTCTTGGGGATCGAGGCCTTCAGCGGCTTGCGTAATGAGCGTGAGCGTTTGCTGCCGGGCGACGGTGATAATACGCCAAAGAGTTTCAGACACGTAGAGCTGCTGTGAGGTGTTGTGGTCGAATTCTTGGTTGATGGCGATAAGCAGAGCGTGGGTAAGCTGGGCCGTCGTCATGCCCGGCATGCGCACGCGCAACAGCGTATTGGGGATGGAAGCCCGGTCGCAGAGCAGGGTTAGGCGTTCGTACGCCTGGAGGCGCAGCGGAAGCGTCACCTTCTGGGCATCTTGCCGAAGGAGCATAGCGTCCATGCGCTGGCGCTCATCCAGCAGCAATTTCAACATGAAGTATACCGTGAAAAATACGACCAGTGCAGGGAGGGTCAGCTTGAGTATTTCGAGAAAGAAACTCATTGCTCAAAAAAGAGAAGGTGCTGCTTTTGGAAAAGGGTGGGCAAAGGTATGCGATTGTTCTGCAGCAGCACAGCGGCCTATTCGCAGCAATACCTCACTTCATGGCAAGCACACTGAACCATAGTGGGAATGAAATGTTTATGCTGCCATATCTTTGCGAAGTGAAAAATTGGTCTTAATATGGAAAATACTCAGGAAAAACAAGTCGTCGCATCGCCCATTTTCCTGACGCCTGGTGCTGTGGAACAGCTCGCGATCATTCGGCGCGAGGAGAACATTCCCGATGAGTATGGCTTGCGCGTAGGGGTGAAAGGTGGCGGGTGCTCGGGTTTTTCGTATATTTTAGGATTTGACTTGCCTCAGGAAGGCGACGATGTCTTTGAGGTCAACGGCATTAAGGTGTTGATGAACAAGGCCCATGCTATCTATCTGCTGGGCATGGAAATTGATTTTGTAAATGGCCTGGATAACCGCGGCTTTAAATTTAACAATCCCAATGCCACCTCCACGTGTGGATGTGGCACTTCTTTCGCTGCCTGAACGACCGTAGCCTGAGTACACCCAATGCCGGTCCGTAAAATATTTGGGCTAGTGTTGGTCTCGTTAGAGGGCTTATTCGAACTCGACGATGAAGCCCTTCGGATATCCCTTCTTGGCCGCCACTTTCTGTTGCGCCTCGGCCTCTTTGCGAGAGGAGTATGGGCCGATTAAAATTTTGAAGGTGACGTTACCCGCGATCTTCTCATGGCTGATAATAACTTTTTGAGGCCAAGTAGCCTGGGCTTTTTTAATCTCTTTAAAGAGATTGTCAGTGGAAGTCAGCATAGTCAATTGCACGCCAAACGACTTTGCCGGTACGGACTTAATTTCGATTTGGTAAACCTCCTGGATGTTTACTTTGATCGTATTGGAAGCGCCAGCCCCCGCGGGCAATGGCGACGCTGAGGACGGGCTAGAGTAGGTCGTTGGCGAGGTTTTTAGCGAGGTAGCTGCTTGTGTTGGAGTAGTGCTTGGCTGGGCTCCTGGGATGGTCAGGCGGGTAGCAGCTTCGGCTGCAGAAGAGACTCCTTTGGGCTCAGTAGCAGTCGGTGATGTGCCTGGGCTATTCGTAACGGTACTCGAGGGAGAAATGGAACTGGCTCCTTGCGCTGAGCTGCTTGCCAAACCGACGACTTCCACTTTCACTTTAGCTACTCCGCCGTCGCGGCTCAGCCCGAGGATGTCTGCTGCTTTGCCCGATACGTCCACAATGTAGCCACTCATGTACGGCCCGCGGTCGTTGACGCGCACTTCCACCGATTTTTTGTTATCTAAACGAGTTACGCGCAGAATGGTGCCGAAAGGGTGCGACTTGTGGCATGCTGTTAGGTCGTTTTTATTGTAAAGCTCACCACTGGCCGTCTTCTTACCGTGAAAAGCATCGGCATAGCGGCCGCATTTGCCGACTTCGGGTCCGGGAGCTTGGGCCTGAAGGTTTGCAACGACTCGAATTAGGGTTAGGAGACAGAACGACAAAGTCAAGAAGGGGACGTTTCGGTGCATGCCCATGCGTTAAGGAAGATTTTTGGTGAGGAGAAAAATGCGGATGCTCGGGCGAAAATGAAGATTTCTCAATAAACGCCCGGAGAGATTTTCTAAAACCAGATACCGCGCTCAATACATGCGTATCAGATGAAACTCTACTCGGCGGTTAAGCGCTCGACCCTTAGCTGTGCTATTGGTAGCGATAGGTTTTGTTTGTCCGTAGCCCGCGGAAGTGAGGCGCTCTGGTTCAATGCCGAGTTCAATGAGTTTTTGTACACATCGGGCGGCGCGTTGCTCGGAAAGCTCTTGGTTGCGCTGGCGCTTGCCTTGATTGTCGGTGTGTCCAGCGACGATTACTCGATAGTTGGGATAGTTCTTGAGGATTTCGGCTACCTGCTTCACCACAGGTAGAGAGGCCTCTGTGAGTTTATCAGAGCCGGTTTCAAACTGAATTTGTTTGCCTGCTTCCTGCAGCTGACGAACCACCTGTTTCTTCAGTTCTGGGCAGCCCATGTTAGAAGCAGGGCCGGCGGCGTAGGGGCAACGGTCGTCCGGGTTAGGCAGTCCATCGCCATCAGTATCAGGGCAGCCTTGGAAAACGGTCGTGCCGCTGGCTGTAGGGCATCGGTCTGAGTACTCAGGTATTCCATCGCCATCGGCATCAGGGCAGCCCTGAAAAGCCAACAGGCCGGCTTGTAGAGGGCACAAGTCGTCGTAATCCGGCAAGCCATCGCCGTCGGTGTCAGGGCAACCCAAATGTATCCAGGAGCCTACTTCGTTGGGGCATATGTCGAGCATATCGGCTACGCCATCGCCATCGGTATCGGGACAGCCGAAAGTTAAAGCAACGCCCCACGCATACGGGCAGGCATCGCTTGGGTCGGGTATGCTGTCTTCGTCAGTGTCGGGGCAGCCGTCTAAGTGATGTAGGCCGGGCAAATCGGGACAGAGGTCTTCCATGTCGGGGATGCCGTCGTTGTCGCGGTCAGGGCATCCACAAGCAGTAACGAGGCCGGCAATGAGCGGGCATAAATCCAGGCTATCTTGCACGCCATCGCCATCGGCATCGGGGCAGCCTCGCGCTGAGGGCGCGCCTCTCACGAAGGGACATTCGTCTTGGTCATCCACTATGCCATCGCCGTCGGCATCGGGGCAGCCGCGGTATTTGGGTGGTCCAGGCGATAGAGGGCACTTGTCGCGGCGGTTGGGTATCCAATCGCGGTCCGAATCAATGTCGCGGATGCGATGTGACAAGCTAATGCCGGCAAAAGCAAACCAATCGCGGTTGCCAGGGATGCCTGCAATGCTCACGCCGTCCAGGTAGTCGGAAAAGACAGGGCGTATGCCGAGTTCAAAACCCAACAGCCAATAGCGGCCGATGTCCCATTTGAGCCCTCCGCCAAAGTGGAGCACCATCGTCGGCGAAGGGGGCGGCGCTTGCTTGTCCGCCAGGATGCGCTCTAAGGGCACAATGGGGTTTTCACGGTAGGTATCGTTGTAGTCTGCGGTCGTGCGGAAGTAGTTGTAGCCCGCTCCTGCGAATACATAAGGACCAAAGATTTTGCGGAAACGCCAACCGTTGCGACGCCGATAGCCGAAAATATCCCATTCCAGCAGCAGAGTGCCTTCATGAAACTGGCTGGAGAACTTGAAAGCGCGCTCCGAACGCCAGAAAGGCTCGGTAAAATGCGACTCGTCTCCGGCAATAGTGCCGCCCAAATAGTTCAGGCGTACCGCAAATACCGGCCCGAAATGACGACGAAGCAGCATACCGTAGCTCGCGCCGCGCACTTTGTAGTCGAAGTAAATGTGCTCGTTTACGTCACCTGCATAGGCCGTCACTCCGCCCATTGCACCTACTTCCCACGTTGCTTGCCCAAACAGGCGAAAGGAGCTACTTATAAGCAAAATTAAAAGACAGCAGTACTTCATGTCAAAACCGAAGATTGTATACGATTAAGGCAAGAGGCTAAAGAACGGGCAATCCTGCCCTAGCGACTACTGTCGCAAAATCCGCTCCATTTCGGCGTCCGGCACGGTGAGGAGTCCTTTGGCGCGCAAGCGCGGTAGAGCGATCTTCCAAACAGGCTCTCGGCGAAAGACGTCTGCAAAGAGGGGCAGGGCATCGTTCATTTTTCCCATGTTAGCCAGCGTGAGGGCTGTCCAGAATTGTAGCTCCACCTGCTGAGGCAGTAGGCGATGTGCGGCGGCGTACTCGCGCATAGCCGAAGGCATGTCGTTAATTTCGACGAAGTAATCGCCGCGGTTCATGTGCTCATAAGCCTGATGCACAGTGTACAGCCGCCGTAGCTCAGCCACAGCGTTGGGGTGGTCGTCCACACGCAGGTCAACTACTCGGTCGTCCCAGGGATTATCGGAGCGCTGGCCGCGCACCACCAGGAGGGATGCTGATTGCTGGCCGCGAAAGTCACCACCTGCGGCTTGGGCGGCTTCCATAGCGAGCAGGAGCCGCTCGGCCAAGGGAATCCCGTGACTGGTTTCCCAGGCCTGCTGCATGGCTGTGCAGACGTCAGGGCCTAACATCATGTTGGCCTGTACAGCGTATTGGGAACCCGTCAGGTGGCAAGCATAGGCAATGCAGCTCTCGCCTGTATGCGCTGCCACGCGTCCATGCGCATCCAGCAAAGCTACTTGGCGCACGCCTCGGCCTGGGTCGTCCTTCAGCAGGCTGTCTAAAGCAGCGTGCGGGCTTAAGCCGCGGCGCATCAGTGCCAAGCCGCGTAGGCCAAACGATTTGTTCACAAACGATTGTGTAGCTACTACACCTACACCTGCCTCTGCCCAGGGGACAACGGCGCCAACATTGAACCAATGGCTCTGGACGGCCACGCCCATTTCCCCGCTAAGGCTGTCGCGTGCCACTATGGAGAAAGTGTGGGCCAAAGGGTCGCGCAGCAGTTGTTCCCATGTAGGCTCCTCTGTACTTGGTCCCTGAGCTAACGCAGCTGTAGCTATCCTCAGGCTGAGGAAAGCGATGGACAAGAGTTGTTTTAGCATAACAGGACAACGTCGGTGAGCTCGGTGCAAATGTACACGTTCGCCCTGCTCCGCCTTCGAGTCGGGCGGGGGAATAATCCATTTACTCATAGAAAGTCGCCTTTAACTATTTCTGCGCTGCCTTTTATCAGACTTATGAAAGCAGGCAGGAAATATAAGGCTTACTTTGTTTTCCAAGACTAATGCAACGCTTCGGCTATGGGGCTAAGGTGTATTTAATGTTTGGCCTAAAGACAGTGGCGCTCTTGGGAAGAAGGAAAATGTCGCCTTCTTGGGTCTGGATAGGAGGTGCAATACGGCATCTGCGCTCATCTTTGCACGGCAAGTGTGTTGGAGTTGTGGTAAAACACCGCTTCTGTCAACTACCGCTGGCAACTTATCTCTGGCCATGGTTACCTCTCCTTTGCTTAGTGTGCGCGACCTAAGGGTTACCTTTGGGCCATTGCAGTGCTCGCAGGAAGCTCTCAAAGGGCTTTCTTTTGACCTGCTGGAGGGAGAGGTACTCGGTATTGTGGGAGAGTCGGGTTCGGGTAAATCTACCTTGGCACTGGCACTCATGGGTTTGTTGCCACCCGAGGCGCAGGCCAGTGGCGAAGTGTTGTGGGAAGGGCAGCCTTTTTCGGCGCGTTTGCGCGGGCGGGCGATGGCCATGGTTTTCCAGGAGCCTGCCGCGGCGCTACATCCGCTTTTCCGGTGTGGACAACAAGTGGAAGAAGCCGTTCGCTGGCATCATCGGTTAGGTGCGCGGGAGGCGCGTCGCCACGTGTGGTCGTTGCTGGAACGCGTTCAGCTGGCTGAGCCAGAGCGCATTTACCGCGCTTATCCTCACGAGCTATCGGGTGGCCAACAGCAACGCGTCCTACTGGCCATCGCGTTGGCCGGGCATCCGCGTCTGCTTATTGCCGACGAGCCAACCACGGCCCTGGATACCGTTACGCAGCAGGGTATTTTGAACCTGTTGCGCGAATTGCGTCACCAAGAGCAGCTATCTGTGTTGTTCATCAGTCACGATCTAACTGTCATGGCGCGCATGGCCGACCGCGTGCTTGTCCTCCGTCAGGGCGAGGCTGTGGAGACGGGCGAGGCTCAACGGTTGCTGCACCAGCCTGCTCATCCGTACACGCGCGGGCTGTTGGCTTGCCGGCCGTCTATCCAGCAGCGTTTAGAGCGATGGCCCTCGCTACAGGAAGTGTTGCGCGCTGCTGACACTTATTGCCCGCCACCGCCCATACGAGCAGAAGAGGTGGCTAGCCGTCACCGCCGGCTCTACAGTCAAACTCCCCTGGTTGGCTTGCACCAGGTAAGCGTGCACTATCCGATGCGCCGCTATTTCTGGTCGGCAGCACACCAGAACGTAGTGGCGCTGGCGAACATAGGATTGGAGGTATTTCCGGGTGAGATTTTCGGTTTGGCTGGTGAATCAGGCTCAGGCAAGAGCACGTTAGGGCGCGTTATGGCTGGTCTGCAAATACCTACGATGGGAGAAGTGTATTACCGAAATGTATCTCTGAATGCCATGCCGCCTGAGATGAGGCGCCAGATGCGCCGCGAAGTTCAGATGGTTTTTCAGGACCCGTATCGCTCGCTCAATCCGCGCATGACGATCGGCGACGCTCTGCGGGAGCCTATGTACGTGTACCGATTGCATGCCACTGAGCGTCAGCGCCAGCGGGCTGTGGCTGAACTGCTGGAGCGCACTGGCTTGTCGGCAGATATTGCCCAGCGCTATCCACATGAGTTGTCGGGCGGTCAGCGGCAGCGCGCATGCTTAGCGCGTGCGCTCTCGGTGCAGCCGCGCCTGCTTGTTTGCGATGAAATTACCTCGGCGCTCGATGTTTCCGTACAAGCCGATATTCTTAATTTACTGCTCGATTTGCAGCGCGATTTCGGCCTAACGTATGTCTTTATTTCCCACGATCTGAGCCTACTGTACCAGCTGTGCGACCGCGCTGTGGTACTCCGGCAGGGTAGTATTGAGGCTGTAGACACACCAGAGCGGCTGCTGGCCAACCCACCCACGCCTTATGTGTACCGGCTGGTGGAAGCCATCGGCGGCTAAACATTTGCCTTTGCCTTGCTTTTCTAAGCACTATGGATTTTGGAAAGCTGCCCTCCGTGGATGCTGTGAATTTTTCGCTGCTGGCCGACCCACCAGAAAACGCCGCCCTTTTAGGCGGGGTGGTGCGCCCTGTTCACCTTTACGTTGGCGCTACGGGTTACCACATGAAAGCTTGGGTGGGGCGCTGGTACCCGCCGGGCACGCCGGAGCGCCAGTTTCTGGTGTGCTACGGGCAGCAGTTCAACACTATAGAGCACAACACGACACACTACCGAATGCCCGATGCTCCTCTGGTGTCGCGTTGGCGTCAAGCGGTGCCCGCGGATTTTCGCTTTTGCCCCAAGGTACCACAGAGCGTAAGCCATGCTCGTCGTCTGGCCGACGCATGCGACGATATGGCTGTATTCAGTCAAGCCATAGAGGGGCTGGGCGATCGCTTAGGGTGTTGCTTTATGCAATTGCCACCTCATTTTGGGCCGAACCGCTTAGACGACCTAGAGCATTTTCTAAGCACCTTTGCAGCGCGCCTTCCTTTAGCGGTTGAGGTGCGGCATCCTGCGTTCTTTGATGATGCGGGTGCTGGGAAGGCGTTGTTTTCTCTGCTGTGCGCACACCAAACGGCTGCTGTCATTACCGATGTGGCGGGGCGGCGCGATGTGTGCCATATGCGCCTAACCACGACGCGCTCACTCATTCGTTTTGTGGGCAACAGCCTGCATCCCACAGACTACAGCCGCATACAGCAATGGGCTGAGCGTTTAGCCTACTGGGCTAAGCTCGGCCTTGAGGAAGCCTATTTTTTTTGTCACGAACCAGATAACCTGCTGGCGCCCGAATTGGCCGCCTACGCAGTCGGGCTTTTTCGCCGACATTTGCCCGACGCCTTTCTTCGGGGGCCAGTACCCTATGAGCCACCCTCTCGGCAAATGGCACTATTCGAAGAGTAAGGTTAGCTGTCTTGACTTGTTGTCTCTTCGCTTAGATCCCTCGCGTCAATTGTTGACTTTTAACACCCGATAAATTGCCATCTTCTTTCTTTCGTTATGGACCTTCCCTACATCCACCGCGATATTTCTTGGCTTTCCTTTAATTATCGCGTTTTGCAGGAGGCAAAAGATCCTTCCGTGCCGCTGCTAGAGCGACTGAAGTTCCTGGCTATATACTCGTCCAATTTGGACGAATTTTTCCGTATTCGCGTGGCCAATATTCGCAACCTCAAAAAGGTGGGCAAGAAAACAAAGGCCGAGCTGGATTTTGTCCCCGGTGAGATACTTAAGCAGATACATAGTATCGTCAACCGACAGCAAGAGGAATTTTCTCAGATTTTTGAAGACCAGATCGTGCCTGAACTGCGGCGCCACAACGTCCACATCCTGCGCCGATTGGAGCTCAACGAGGAGCAACGCCGCTTTGTGGAAAATTACTTTCACGACCATTTGCTGCCGTTTGTTATGCCGGTGTTGTTGGTAAAACGCCGCATCCGGCCCTTTTTGGCCAATGCTCATCTGTATCTTGCGGTTCACCTTCGCCCAAAGAAAAAGCCGCTGGCGCCCAGCGAATATGCTTTGGTCAAGATTCCCTCTGACCAGCTGCCTCGCTTTATTCCGCTGCCTTCAGAGCCAGGGCGTCACGATGTTATCTTGCTCGACGACATCGTGCGGCACTCGGTCTCATGGCTCTTTCCGGGCTACGATATCCAGGACACCTATTCCATTAAGCTTACGCGTGACGCTGAGTTGTACATTGATGACGAGTTTTCAGGCGACTTAGTGGAAAAAATAAAGGCCAGTCTTGCCAAGCGTCAGGTTGGGCCTACCAGTCGT
Source organism: Saprospiraceae bacterium (assembly GCA_041640515.1). Lineage (GTDB taxonomy): Bacteria > Bacteroidota > Bacteroidia > Chitinophagales > Saprospiraceae > M3007. The sequence goes on from JBEQAD010000019.1 coordinate 15,733, forward strand.
TTTGTTTATGACCGCGAAATGCCACAGCACTTGCTGGAATACCTCAAGGAAACCTTCGACTTAGGCAAAAACGATATGCTGCCCGAAGGGCGCTATCACAATAATTTTGACTTTTTCAAATTCCCTGATTTCGGATTGCACCACCTGAAGAACAAGCCTCTGCCACCCTTGCCACACCCGGGGCTTTACCATGCGGAGAACCCTTTTGAAGTCATCCGCGCGCACGATCAGCTGCTGCACTATCCCTATCACTCCTACGATGCCGTGGTCAACTTCTTCCAGCGGGCGGCCGAGGACCCTCATGTCACCCATATTAAAGCCATTCAGTACCGCGTTGCTCGGCGCAGTCGCATCATGGAGGCGCTAATGGAGGCTGTCCGCCGAGGCAAGCAGGTCTCTGTCTTTGTAGAGATCAAAGCTCGCTTCGACGAGGCCGCCAACCTGGAATGGGGCGAACGCCTAGAGCGCGCGGGCGTGCGTGTTTACTACTCTTTCCCAGGGGTCAAGGTGCACTCCAAATTGGCGCTAGTGCGGCGCATGGAGGGCGGTAAGCCACGCCTGTACGCTTACCTGTCTACCGGCAACTTTCACGAAGAAACCGCTCAGATTTATTCTGACCTCGGTTTTTTCACCACTGACCCGCGCATTACTTCGGAGGTCAGCAATGTGTTTTCTTTTTTGGAAAACATTAAGCCGCCTCGACAAGAGTTCAAGCACCTACTGGTAGGTAAGTTCAACCTGCGCTCGGCACTCTATGAACTTATAGACGCGGAAATAGCGGCTGCCAAAGCCAAAAAGCCTGCGCATATTATCCTTAAAACCAACAGCATAGAGGACCGCGATATTATTCGCAAGCTATACGAAGCCTCACAGGCGGGGGTAAAGGTTCAACTTATCGTGCGTGGCATCTGCTGTTTGGTGCCTGGAGTCAAAGGTTTCAGCGACAAGATCGAGGCTATCAGTATTGTGGACCGCTTCCTCGAGCACAGTCGCGTGTTCATCTTCCATCACGGCGGCGAAGAGCGCATTTATCTGTCTAGTGCTGACCTGATGCAGCGCAATCTCTCTTATCGCATCGAGACGGCTTTTCCTATTTACGACTCTGCGCTGAAGGCTGAAATTCGCGATATTATTACCCTTCAGTTGGAAGATAACGTCAAGGCGCGCTGCATAGACGCTCAGGCGCTCAATCGCTATCGGCGAACGGAAAGCGACATTCCAGTACGAGCACAATTGGAAACCTACTTCTACTATCGGCGTAAGAGCGAGCACACGCCTTAGTCCGGCTCCGTATCGCCATCAGAGCGGTCGTTCTCTTCCTCTTGGCATGGCCCTCCTCTCGTTTAGTGCGAGATGGAGTGACGATCGGGCTATAGTATAAAAAAAGCAACGTTAGGCAGGTAAAAATTTTTACCAAATTCAAATAGATATTCTAAAATTGGTTGAGCTATCTAACCAATGAACGGTGGTATTTATGCAATATGAATAGTCTTCGCAGAGGTTAAGTGCCTATTTATTAGATAACTATTTGGTTTTAGGCAATAGTTTTGGTAAATATGCTTTATATTAGCTTTGTTGTTTACAAAACTAAATTGTTATCACGTATGAAGCACTTTACACTTTTCTTTCGCATCTGTTTGCTGATGCTGCTCACAGCTCACACAGCTTTAGCCCAGCGTATGCTCACCGGTCAAATAACCGATGCCGAAACAGGTGAGGGTTTGCCCGGTGTGACCATTTCCGTCAAGGGTACTAGTGCGGGTACGCGCACCGATGCCGAAGGCAAATACCGCCTCGAGGTGCCTGCGGGCAGCAATACCCTGGTGCTCCGGTATACGGGCTATGAAACGGTGGAGCTCACTCTTGGCGCTGAGGATGTTGTCAATGCCTCGCTGAAATCGTCGGCGTTAGTGGCGCAGGAACTAGTGGTGGTAGGCTCGCGCAACCTCACGCGCACGAAAACCTCTACGCCCGTGCCTGTAGATATTATTCCTATTGCCAGCGTAGTCAATGAGGTAGGGCAAATAGATCTCAACCAGTTGCTCTCTTACGTGGCGCCATCGTTCCAAAGCGCGCGGCAGACTATTGCCGATGGTACAGACCACGTAGACCCGGCGCAATTGCGCGGATTAGGGCCTGACCAAATTTTGGTGCTCGTAAATGGAAAGCGCCGCCATCAGAGTGCGCTGGTCAATGTAAATGGCACTGTTAACCGCGGCACAGTGGGTACAGACTTAGGAGCCATACCCGCTAACGCCATAGAGCGCATAGAAATCCTGCGCGATGGCGCTGCCGCTCAATACGGCTCAGATGCTATCGCTGGCATTATCAACATCGTACTCAAAAGGCAGACTGGCGTGCTCAATGCAAATGTGCTCTATGGCCTGCATGCCACCACGTTCGAAAAAAACTACGCCCTTTGGAAGGCAGAGAAAGTAAGCGACCCTAATGTTTCTGTAACAGATGGTCACAACGCTCAAATAGGGCTTAACTATGGGGTTAAGATTGGCAGCAAAGGCTTCCTCAACCTCACTGGCGAATACACCTTCCGAGGACAGACAGACCGCGCAGGCACTTATACGGGTCAGATTTATCCGCGCAATGCTGCTAACCAAATCGTGGATGACTCCATTCTAGCCGCTAAAGGGTTGACGCGGGAGTTTTTCGACATGCGTATCGGTAACTCTCGCATTCACAGCGGAGGCCTTATGGCCAATTTTGAACTACCGCTGACGAGCGCCTGGAACTTATACGCTTTTGGCGGCTACAACCGCAAGGCCGGCAATGCAGCGGGCTTCTATCGCTATCCGAATGCCATCCGAACGGGAGCTACGACTAAGTATTTCAACAACATCATCAGCCTCTACCCCGATGGCTTCCTTCCGGAAATCCAATCAGGCATTACCGACATCTCACTGGCACTGGGCGTACGCGGCAAATGGGGCAAGTGGGACGTAGACCTCAGCAACACCTTCGGCCAGAATGTCTTTGACTTTACGGTACAAAACTCGGTAAACTATACGCAAGCTGCCATTTCGCCCAATAACCTGCAGACCCGTTTTGACGCCGGGGGGCTAACGTTTCGACAGAACACGACGAACCTTGACTTCTCGCGTAAGTTTTCCGTGTTACAAGGGCTCAATGTGGCTTTCGGAGCGGAGCATCGCCTCGACCAGTTCGGCATTCGCGCTGGCGAAGAGGCCTCTTATCGCAACTACGACGTGGCTTCTGGTGCTGTAGGCGGAGCTCAAGTGTTCGCAGGGTTCTTACCCTCCAACGCCGGCACTAAAGGTCGCAACGCCATAGGGCTTTACGCTGACTTCGAACAGGACTTTAGCGAGGCCTTTATGATCAGCGTGGCAGGGCGCTTCGAAAACTATTCGGACTTTGGCAGTACACTGAACTACAAAGTCGCCTCGCGTTATCGCTTCGGCGATTATCTAACCATCCGAGGCAGCACCAGCACGGGCTTCCGCGCACCCTCCATGCAGCAGCGCTTTTACGCTAAAACGAACACGCTCTTCGTCTCTACTCCGGGCGGATTGGTGCCAGTGGAGAGCGGCACGTTTACTAACGATAGCCGCCCGGCCGAAATCCTGGGCATACCGAAGCTCAAACAGGAAACCTCCTTGAGCTACTCGCTGGGTATTACCACCCGACCCGTTCGCGGGCTGGAGGTCAGCGTGGATGTCTATCAGATTGATATTACCGACCGCATTGTGTTGACCAATAACTTCACTGACGGCGGCGACTCTACGCTCAAAGCCCAGCTGGCAGCCGCTAACGCCAGTCAGGCGAACTTTTTCACCAACGCTATTGACACTCGCTCGCGCGGGCTGGAGGCAGTCATTGCTTACTCTACGCGCCTGGGTGCTAAGCAGGATATCCGCTTCTCATTGGCCGGCACTTGGATTGATAACGAAGTGAAAAAGGACGCCGATGGCAAGCCCATCATCAAGGCATCGCCCGTACTGGAGCGCACAGGCCAAATAGGCCGCTACTTCAACCGAGAAGATCAGAGCCGCATCGAAGTGGCTAACCCGCGGAACAAAATCACCGGTACCGTTAACTACCGCTACGATAAGTTCAGCGTGATGCTGAGAGGCGTCTATTTCGGAGATGTGGCCTATCTGGACCCCACCATAGATCCGAACAACCCCGGCGCGTTTCCTGCCAACGCCTTCAACAACAACGCTAAAGAAACGCTCGACCAGACCTTCAAAGGCAAAACCATCTTTGACCTCTCGCTGGGCTATGATTTTACACCTAAAATCGGCATTACACTGGGAGCCAACAACCTCTTCGACACCTATCAGGACCGCCACACCCACTCGAGCAACATGAGCCTAGGGCGCTTTGTTTATTCGCGGCGGGTGCAGCAGTTTGGCTTTAACGGCCGCTTTATTTTCGCCCGCCTGCGCTTCAACCTTTGATGGTTAGCAGGCAAACAGTAAACAGCTAGAGACGACGGGTCTGCCTTTCTCTGTGGAGTGCAGGCCCGTCATTATTGTGTTTCCTAATTGGGAAAGCAGCTCTGCCAACCCAAACCGGGCATGGTCTCGGTCTTAGGAGCGTTTGCGCTTGCGCAGGTCAATGCGCTGGTGGCCGGCAAAAGGCTCGAGCGCTATTAGGCGCTGGCGGATAGTGGCCTCCCAGCGCGCAAGGACGGCTTCCGCATCGGCATTGGCCAAGAGCTCTGCCTCTAAAACGGCTTGGTCGGCGCGTAGTTGGCGCAGGTGTTCCTCCGTTCGCGGGCGGTATTCGTTGATCAGACGATCCAGGTCAGGCCCAATGGTAAGGAGGTCGGCTTTCAATTGGCGCGCATGGACTTCAGCGGCGTCAAAGAGTATCTGGGCGCGCCGCAGAGCAAGAGCATTCGAACGCAGGGGCTCCCAACTACCCGCACTGTCGGGGAAAAAGAGCGTCTCGGTACGGATAATGACTTCCTTGAGAAAATCGCCACCCAACCGGCAGGTGATGAGCACGCTCACTGGCGGCCATTCGTCAGCGGCTGTCGTTTTTTGCTCTTGGCGCAGGTCGCCCTTAGCTAAGCGCCGCTCTGGATGCCAATACATGCGGCTTTCCAGACCTTCCAGCGAGACCACTCGATAGATTTCGCCCTTGATGACATGGCAATT
>JBEQAD010000020.1:0-20844 GCA_041640515.1 Saprospiraceae bacterium
TCCAGCGATGCTTCTGCCAGTCGGTTCACCAGCCCAATAGTTTCGCGCACATCCTCGATGCCACGCAAGCTGTTGAAAAACTGCACTAAAGAGCGCGGAGTCGTTCGGTGTTCATTGACCAGTTCCGGATAAGTTAGCACAAAGTGGATGCCGCGCGGGTCTATGTCGTTGCGCTCAGCCCAGCGTGCCCACACCTGTGCATCAAAGGTCATCGTCACGTGCAGCATGCGCGTCAGCATTGCCTCATCCAGCGTCGTTACGGAATAATCCCCCCCGTCCGGATTGGCCGTACACACAATGAGCCAGCGGGCCGGCAATGCCCACGAGACCAGCCCGTAGTTTTGAAACAGCTGCATAATCCCGCGCAGGATGCGGTCGTCTGCGCGGTTCACGTCGTCAAGCAGCAAGATGCCAGGCCCAGGATGGCGCGGTACCCACTCCGGTGGCGCAAAACGCGTCAGCGCCGCGCCATCCTGGCCTATCACTACTTGCGGCATGCCCACCAAGTCCCCCATCTCCTCAAACTGCGCTGGCGCCAAATACACAAATGAACACCCGCGCGCCTTCGCCACATCGCGCACCAGCTCCGTTTTCCCAATCCCGTGCAGCCCCCAAATACAAATAGGTGTCGGACGCTCTTCGCCATTCATAAGGCGGTCTATGGCGTGTTCCAATAGGATTGCAACCCCCTCGGCGCTCACTCGCGCGCCATAAGTGATGTAACGAAACGAAGACTCATCTTTTGCCATACATCTCCAAACAACCCGTTAGGACGCTAGTTCATAAAAGTAAGGATGGTAACTGTTCCATTTCCCAAGGTACCTTATTGCACATTTGAGAGTCTTGTGGCGGCTTTCTTAAAAGGTGCTGAACCAAAGTAAGCGCGGTTTTATTGGTGTTTTTATGGGTTAAAAACGATGGCATCGTGCTCCCAGCAGAAGCACAGCGCCAGTTCTTCCACGTCAGAAAAAGAACGACACCTCGGATCAGCATGTCTCTTCTTAAGAAGAGGCCTCCGTTCCTTACCTTACGATGGTCACATCCCCTTTGTAGAGGATAGTTTCGCCGTCGACGAACTCTACTTCAGCGTAGTAGACATAGACTCCAGGCGGGGCCTGTGTGCCTCGCGTTGTTCCGTCCCATCCCAGGGCCGGGTCGTTGGGAGGGAAATTGAATCGTTCAAAGACAGCGTTGCCCCATCGGTCGAAGATAAGCAGGGACTTAATGTTGACTACATGCCTTGGGTACCGAGCCGAGATGAAGAAGAGACCGTTTTCATTGGCGGACGCTGGGGTGAAGACGTTAGGGATATAAACGAAGCGGGTTTTGTCCACGAGGACCAATCGGGAGTCGCTGGCGCGGCATCCGTTAGAGTCGACGACGGTGAGGGCATATCGGAAAGAGTTGATCGGATACAGGTCTCGGCCCAGAGAGTCCTGCCATTCTGCCGGCTCCAGTCGAGCGCTGCTTACGCGGCCGGGGAAATTGACGACGTTGTCCAGGCTGATGCGAATGGCGTCGCCCAGCAGGATAGTAGTATCCGGTCCCAATTCGACGAGCAGTTCATCGGGTTCTCCGATAGAGAAGGAGGTTGTCCACTCGCAACCGTTGGCGTCCTGAATATGGAGGGCGTATTTACCGGGCTGGAGTGGAGAGAACTCCACCTGAGGGGATAGCGGTCCGTTGTCGATGGCGTAGAGGTAAGGGGGTGTTCCTCCTTGGACACTGAGGATGCGCAGGGCTCCATCCTTTTTGCCGAAGCAGGACACATCGCGCGGTTGGATTTGAGCGCCGCTGATGGTAGCGGAGTCTGCGCGGACGGTGGTAGAAGCGCTGGCGGAGCATCCATTTTGGAGGTTGGTGACGATGACGGTGTAGGTTCCTGTAGTGGAAGTGTTGGCGGTGGCAGTGTTGTTTCCAGAAGAGATACTGCCATCTGGAGAGGTCCACAGGTAAGTATAGGAGCCGGTAGGTGCCACCTGTGCGGAGAGGGAGACCTGGGTGGTGTTGCACGTGAGCAGAGGGGGGTTGGGGATAGATACCTGTGGTGGCTGTTGGTCGGCCAGGACGGTAGCGGTAGCGGATGCGGAGCATCCGTTGGACAGGTTTGTTGCCACGACGGTGTAGGTACCTGGCAGGGAGGCGGAGGGCGTCTGGGAGGTGGAGGAGAATCCGTTGGGTCCTGTCCAGATCCAGGAGACGGTTGTTGGGTTAGCCGATGCGGACAGGGAGAGGGCAGGAGTGGCACAGGTGACGATTCCGCCTTGTGCGGTGACGCTGGGTGGCTGTTGGTCAGCCAGCGCGGTTGCGGTGGCGGAGGTGGAGCAGCCGTTGGCGGGATTGGTGACGACGACGGAGTAAGTACCGGGCTGACTGACGAGGGGGTTCTGCTGGTTGGAGGAGAATCCTGCGGGTCCGGACCAGAGGAAGGTAGCGCCGACGGTGGTGGTGGTAACGCTGAGGGCGTTGGTCGGTTGGGCGCACGTGAGGGTCGTTCCGGCGGTGAGGACGTTTTCGGGCTGTTGTCGGTCGGCCTGGACGGTCACGGTGGTGGAGTTGGTGCAGCCGTTGGCGACAGAGCGCACGACGACGGTGTAGGTTCCGGGCGCATCCACTTGCGGGTTGGGCGCGTTTTGGTTGGTGGCGGTAATGCCTGGGCCACTCCACTGATAGATGAGGTTAGCCGGCGAGGCAGAAGAGGAGATGGTCACGGAGGGCACGGCGCAGGTGATGAGTGAAGCCGAAGCGGAGACGGTCGGCTGGGCGAAGTCTCCGATGACGCTGGTGACGGCCGTAGCCTGACAGCCGTTTTGCTGGTTGGTGATGAGGACGGTGTAGGTTCCGGCTTGGTTGACGGTGGGATTTTGTTGGGAGGAAGCAAAGCCTGCGGGTCCCGTCCAGTCGTAGGAGACATTGGTTGTGGAAGTGGAGGCCTGCAGAGCGATTTGCGGCTGAGCGCAGGAGATGGTTCCTCCTGTGACGACGACGTTTTGCGGCGGTTGGATGTTTTGAGTAACATCCAGTTTGGGAGCGGAGACGCAACCATTGGCAGCCGTGGCGGTGAAAGTGTAGGTTCCGGGTTGGTTGATGGTGATGATGGTGTCGGTGCTGGAGAAACCGCCCGGCCCTGTCCAGACGCCGGAGGAGATGGGCGATTGGACGTGAGCGCGCAGGGTGAGTTGGGGCACGGCACAGGTGAGCACACCGGCGCCGGAGAGGGAGACCTGCGGGGCGTCTACGTTAGCCCAGACGGTGGCGCTGGCCGTAGAGGAGCATCCGTTTTGGCCAGTTACGGTCAGTTGGTAGACGCCTGGCTGTGTGACCTGAGGGTTTTGCTGGTTGGAGGAGAAGTTTCCGGGACCTGTCCAGAGGAAAGCGACGCCACTGGTAGGAGATTGTCCGGAGAGTTGGCCGACGCCAGAGATGCAGTTAATAGTATCGCCCAGGGCTGCGGCCTGAGGAGGCGTAATGTCCTGGAGGACGACGAGGGTTTGGGTACTTACGCAACCATTGGGCGCGGTGACGGAGACGGTGTAAGTGCCACCGGTAGAGACGACCACTTGAGGGCTGACGGAGAAGGTACCGGAGGCATCGGCCCAGGCAAAGGAGACGTCGGGCGTGTTGCTTTGAGCGGAGAGGGTAGCCTGCAGGTCGTCGCAGTCCAAGTCGTTGGAGCGGTTGGCGACGAGGTCGGGGAAGGCCGCATCAAGCACGACGGTGGCGGTGGCGGTGGCCGTGCAACCGTTAGGTGCAGTGACTAGGAGGGTATACACGCCTGGCAAGGTGACGGTAGCACCCGGCTGATTGGCGGAGAAGTTTCCAGGACCCGTCCACAGGAAAGAGACGCCCGGTGTTGAGGAAGCGCCGGTGATATCGGCGGAAGTGATCGTGCAAGTGAGGGTATCGCCGGTAGCGGAGACGTCCGGCGGTTGGGTGTTTTGGTCCACTGTGGCGGTAGCGCTGGCGGAGCAACCATTTTGCGAGGTAGCGACGACGGTGTAAGTACCGGGCACATCGACGGAGGGGTCTTCGACGGTGCTGGAGAATCCGGCGGGTCCGCTCCACAGGTAGGCGACCACCGGAGAGGCTGCATTGGTGGCGGTGGCCTGCAGTTGTACGGCGGGCTGGGCGCAGGTGATGAGGTCGGAAGCGACGGCGAACACCGTAGGCGGCTGTAGGTCGGTGAGCACGTCTACGGTTTGCTCAGCGGAGCATCCGTTGGGAGCGGTGACCACGAGGGTGTAGGCGCCTCCGGTAGCCACCGTAGGTGTGGGATTAGAGGTGTTCAGACCTCCTGGGCCGAGCCATAGGAAGTTAGCCCCTGGCGTGTTGGAAGCGCCCAGCAATTGCAGTTGAGGCTGAGCACAGGAGAGAGTGCCTCCCTGAGCAAAGATGTCGGGAGCGACGGTGTCCTGTGCGACGGAGACCTGAGCGGTGGCGGTACAGCCATTGGGAGCCGTAGCCAGGAGTTGATAGTCGCCCGGCAGGTTGACCACAGGATTGGGTTCAGAGGAAAAGAATCCGCTGGGTCCGGTCCAGTTCCAGGAGACGGTGGTGTTGGCTGAAGCGCTCAGCGCCAGGCTCTGCACGCTACAGGAGAGGGTTCCTCCCGAAGCCGACACGGTGGGCGGCGTCTGGTCGGCCAGCACGGTGGCGGAGGCCGAGGAAGTGCACCCATTGGGTGCGGTGACGAGGAGGTTGTAGTCTCCGGGCAAAGAAACTTGCGGATTTTGCTGGGTGGAGGAGAAGCCCGATGGTCCGTTCCACAGCCAGGTGACCCCCTGAGTGGGCGAGGAAGCCTGCAGATGGAGATTAGGGGCGCTGCAGGTGATCGTGCCGCCGAGGGCCTGAGCGGTCGGCGGTAGCGTGTCTAAGACCACGGGCGCCGTAGCGATGGCGGTACAGCCATTGGCCGGATTGGTGGCGGTGAGCACGTAAGTACCCGGGAGGGAGACCACGGGGTCTTCCTGGGTGGAGGAGAACCCGTCTGGGCCTGTCCACTCCAGAGTAGCCCCTGGAGTGTTGGAGGTTCCCTGCAGGGTGACGGAGGTGACCGCACACGTCAGGGTGCCGCCTACCGCGCTCACCTGAGGGATGTCATCGTCCGGCACGACTTCGGCGGTGGCAGTGGCGGTGCAACCGTTGGGCGCGGTGACGATGAGGGTGTAAATGCCCAAGTTAGACACCGTGGGCGTAGGGCCATTATAGGTGCCTTGATTAGGTCCGATCCAAGAATAAATGACGTTGGGAGTATTAGAGGAGCCACTGATTTGGGTGGTGGAAGAAGCACAAGTGATAACCCCTCCAGTGGCAGTGGCATCGGGCTGGTCGAAGTCACCGGAGACTTCAGCGGTAGCGGTAGCGGTGCAAGCGTTGGGTCCTGTGACGGTGAGCAGGTAGATGCCGACGGCGTTCACAGAGGGGTCTTGCTGGTTGGAGGAGAATCCGCCCGGCCCGCTCCAGGCGAAGGAAGCACCTGGAGTAGCGGAGGCGCCATCCAGGGTGATGGTGGGCATGGCGCAAGAGATAAGCCCGCCGGCGGCTGTAGCGTTAGGTGGCAAGGTGTCACCAGAGACGGAGGCGGTAGCGCTGGAAGTGCAGCCATTGATAGGATTGGTAACGACCAGCGTGTAAGTGCCGGCGGTATCCACCACGGGGTTTTGCTGATTAGAGGAGAACCCTGCGGGGCCCGTCCAAGCCCAAGAGACATCGTTGGTAGGGGAGTTACCGCTGAGGGTGACGGTGGGCGAGGTGCAGGAGATAGTGCCGCCAGAGGCGGAAGCCTGTGGCGGGGTGGTGTTGACGGTGACGGAGGCGGTAGCGCTGGCGGTGCAGTTGTTAAGCGGGTTGGTGATGGTAACAGTGTAAGTTCCACCAGCGGAGACGGTAGGATTTTGCTGGTTGGAGGAGAATCCAGCGGGCCCGCTCCAGGCGAAGGAGGCGCCGTTGGCGTTGGTGTTGGCCTGCAGGGTGATGGAAGAGGCGACACAGGTGATCACTCCGCCCTGAGCACTGGCAGAGGGCGGGTCGGTGTTTCCGGTGACCACAGCGGTAGCAGTAGCGGTGCAGCCGTTAGTGGGGTTGGTGACGGTGACGGTGTAGGTGCCAGGTAGAGAGGCCAGCGGATTAGGGATGTTAGGGTTGCTCAGGCCGGCGGGTGGTCCCCAGGCGAAAGAAGAGTTAGGGATGTTAGAAGAGGCATTCAGTTGAGCCTGAGCGTTACCGCAGCCCAGGAAGCCGCCTTGGGCTGTGGGCAGAGGCGGAGTGGTGTTGGCCGTAATTTGGATAGTGTCGCTCTCGATGCATTGGTTTCCGCCAGCGGAGGCCGTGACGGTGAGGATGACGGTGCCGGGGTTGCTGACGGTGATGGTATTACCCGTGCCGAGCACCACTCCATTGCCATCGCGCCAGACTTTTGCGCCAGGAGAGGGTAGAGAGCCTAAAGTGACGGTAGGGTTGGCACAGGTGATCACACCACCGCCCGTGATTTCCGCCACAGGGGTAACGACGTTAATGGAGAAGTTAATCAAACTGTCGCAGCCTTGATAGGATTGGCAGATGTAGGAATAGGTTCCTGCATCGCAGTACTGTTGGCCGCAAACGGTAATGCATGAGCCTGCGCAGATGGACTGCAGACCCAAATTGCGAATGATGGGCGGCAGGACGGTTACTTGCTGGCGCACGACGCTGTCGCAGCCTTGATAAGATTGGTACGTGGTCTGGTAGGTGCCAGAAGTGTTGACCTGCTGCCCCCAGGGCAGGGTGTAAGGCACATCCTCGTTGCACACAATGACTGGTGCTAAGTTCGTCGGAGGAATGGGCACTACGTTGATTGTCCGGCAAACCTGGTTGCCGTCATTGCAGGAATTGCGCGGCCTGACGCATATCTGCCCGCTGGTGTTGCCTACGGTTACGGTAACCACGTTTCCGTTTGGTGGGTTTGTAATGACCGGCGATGGTTGCCCATTGATGAGCCACCCTCCAGGCGCTGTCCATTCATAAAAGCCAGCCCCATTCACTGGCGGAATGTTGAAAGTCACTGTTCCACCCGGGCACACCGTTGCAGGCCCTTGAATGGCTCCCGTGGGCCCTATAGGGGGCTGCTGTGCCGCTGCGGGCGGGGTCACCGTAACTACAAAGTTACACTGGTCACCTGCGTAGCCATCGATCAACAGGAAGTAGTTGACGCCTGGCGTCAGGTTTGCTGTAATGCTCACTGGGGTGTTTCCACCGCCCGGTTGCCCACCATTGCAGGCAACAGGAGCGCTGTTGCAATCGGTGTACAGTGCTATTTGCAAGCCATTGCCAACCTGGCAGTTGGAAGGCGTAACAGTGAAAGTACCCACTGCAGCACCGGCGATAAAACCTAACCATTGCTCGTTTTCGATGGTACCGCAGAAGCCGCCGGGAGGCGTTTGCCCGGTATATCCCGAAGAACTGCCCGAGTAGCCATTGAAATTACAGTAGATGCAGATATTCTGGCAAAGATCCTCGGCAGGGTGGTTATTGGAGGGACAAGGCAGAGGTGCTTGGGCAAGAAGAGTAGATATGGAAAAGGACGTCAGAAAAGAGAAAAGCAGTAACCTAAACATGTAGCGTAGTAGTTTGAGACATCGAATGGTTAGCGCTGCAACATTTGGTTTTCAACAGAGCTAGGAAAGGATTTACAAAGGAAAGGGGAAAAAGTTTTTTAAAAGGTATGTGAGGCTTATTTAACGGTTTGCACCCTTTTACAGCGAGTTTTTACCTACTTTGGAGTAGAAAAGGTACTCCCATGATAACGTGCTTTTTGGAGACGGCGAACATCCCATGCGCTGCCTTACAAGAGGAAACAGTAACGCTCTTTTTGTCATAATTGGCACAACATGCAAACAGTCTGAATGGACAAGCATAGGTGCGTCTATTTTTGTGACGTTCGGCGGCTAAAGATGGTATGAAAAAACTTACGTTTTCTCTGGGCTTACTGGTTTGGTCTGTAGGAGTTCTCTTTGGGCAAAGGGAGCGAGTGCCTGGACAAGTACTTTTTCAATTGCGAGAAAATTATCCGGTGAACACGTTGATATCGCGCTTACACGAGTTACCGTGGGCCAAGCGTGCTTCTTGCTCACCGGTGGCAGAGGCACTCAATATCTGGATGGTACGCTTGGAGTCGCGATGGGAAATGGAGGACAAACTATTGCTTTGGCTGAGTGCACAGCCCGAAGTGCGTGCTGCCCAGTACAACCACCGCTTAGAGTATCGCGGCGCTTTTTCTGCCATTCCTGACGATCCTCTCTACAGCAGCCAGTGGCACCATCGCAATTTCGCCATGGCTGGCGCCGATTTGGCTTCCGAAGCGGCCTGGGACATCGCCACCGGTGGCCTAACGCCCCAGGGTGATACCCTCGTCATTGCCATTATTGATACTGGCATAGATGCCCAGCACGAAGACTTACAGCCCAATCTGTGGTTCAACTGGGGTGAGATCCCTAACGATGGTGTAGACAATGACCAGAACGGCTACGTAGATGACTTCCGCGGCTGGAACGCCTCAACTAAAAACGACGAGATAAGCGGCACGTCCATGTGGCACGGTACACCTGTTGCAGCGCTGGCAGGAGCACGCGGCAATAATAGCAAGGGCATTGCCGGTGTTAATTGGGCTGTAAAGATCCTGTTTGTTGCCGGCAGCAGTACGGAAGATATTATCCTGTCTTCCTTTGATTATGTCTTGCGAGCACGGCGTCGCTACAACGCCACCCATGGTCAACAGGGTGCTTTTGTGGTAGCTGCCAATTGCTCGTGGGGCATCAACGGCGGCAAACCCTCCGATGCGCCTTTATGGTGCGCCGCCTTCGACTCGCTGGGCGCTGCAGGCATTTTGAGCGTGGCTGCTACTGCCAACCTTCCGGTGGATGTGGATACCTATGGGGACCTCCCTACTACCTGCCCCAGCGATTTCCTCGTTAGTGTTACCAGCTTAAATGGGCAAAATCAAAAGGCGCCTAACGCCGCTTGGGGGCCGTTATCTATTGATCTGGGCACTTACGGCGAGGGCGTTTTTTCAGCTCGGCCCGGCAACAGCTATGGCAACGCCTCTGGTACTTCCTTTGCCACCCCTCTTGTCACAGGAGCCATCGCCCTGCTTTATGCTGCTCCGTGCAACAACCTCATTGCCATGGCTAAAGCTAATCCTTCAGCGGCAGCCCTGTGGGTTAAAAACCACCTGTTAACCAATACTTTACCTACTCCAGCACTCCAAGGGCTTACCCGCACGGGCGGGCGGCTGCACCTGTCTCAGCTCCTGAAATCCTACGAGGCACAGTGTGCGCCCTGCGTGCCGCCCTTTGGCCTTTCAGCAACGCCCATGGGTAAGGACTCGCTGCGCCTTAGCTGGTCTGTCGTTCATTCAGCATCGCCTGTGGCTATCCGTTGGCGCCAGAAGGGCACTCTCGACTGGAACACAGCCTCGGCAGTACAGAGTCCCTTTTTCCTCGGGGGGCTGATACCATGTACAGATTACGAGTTCTCTTTCCAAACTTGGTGCGGTCCTACCGTTGTAAGCCACTGGACCTCGCCGATAACGGTTACCACTTCAGGCTGCTGCACAGCTCCACAGGAATTAGCTATTGAGGCCATTGGCTCGAGTCAGGCGGTTCTCTCCTGGCTTGGGCCGGCTGCTGCTTCCGGCTACTTCGTGCAACTCACCCGTCCTACGGGTACCATAGACACTTTCCACACAACAACTTCTAGCCTACCGCTTACCCTTCTGCTCCCCTGCGCAACATATCGAGTGGAGGTAGCAGCCGTGTGTGGCGTGGAGGACACCTCTAACAGCACAACCTTTACTTTTATAACCGGCGGATGCGGCCCTTGTCTTGACCAATCTTATTGTACTGCTGGAGCTGCCCATGCTAACCAAGAATGGATTGAGCAGATTGAAATAGGCGCTTGGTCGCATGCTCCCGGCAGCGGCGTAGGCTACCACAACTTCACCGGTGTTTTGGATAATCTACCTAAGCTGCAAGTAGATTCTCCCGTTCCTGTCCTACTCAGACCCGGCTATGCTTCCCAGACCTACGGCGAGCATTTTCGAGTATACATAGACTACAATGGCGATGGCGATTTCTTTGACGCTGGTGAACTGGCCTTTGACCCGGGTTTTCCGGTAACCGATGCTGTCGAGGGCACCATCACCGCTCCCGCCTCCGCTTGGCTGGGCATGACACGCCTTCGCGTGCTCATGAAATACCGCGGTGTATCGAGCAACCCGCCAGCGCCCTGCGAGCAGTTCGAATTTGGCCAGGTGGTGGACTACTGTGTGGTTATCGAGAAGGCCATGGAGGCTGCCGATGTAGGGCTGCGCCCTCAGTTGCGCCTATATCCTAACCCAGCCCAGCATCGGATGTGGGTTGCTTGGGATGGATCTCAGGAGGAGATGGCGCGCGTTCGGGTGTTCGATACCGCTGGCCGCCTGATGCTCGATCAAGCGCTGATGCTCATCCCGGCGGAAACCGCTGCCCTGGATATCGCTACCCTGCCGGAAGGGTTGTTTTTTGTGGAAATGACCGTTCAATCGGTACCTTTTTTTGAAAAAATCCTCGTACAGCGGCCTTAAGATGGCTTATTTGCCCGCCCTGTTTCCGAGCGTTTTAGCAGAGGGGAAAGCCCATCGGCGCAATTGCAAGTAAGGTTTGGGCTGTGCGCCAAAAGCGCGAAACACCCGCTCGACACCCGGTAGCATGCTGCCTTCGAAATCGAGCAGCAAACCACGCGTCGTACAAAAGGTGATGGCCTCCCAGTATAGCCGATGTAAAGCGCCAGGATGATCAGAGTCGTATCGCCGCCCTGCTACCACGATGGCCGCTCGATTTTCGTCGAAGGCCAACAGTAGCCCGGCCACATCGGCACCGCTGCGTCGACAGACCGATACCCAGCCCATACCCTGTTGGCGCTCGCTAAGAGCAGCAACCAGCCGCTCAAACGGTGCCCAGGGGCGCTGTAACCCTCGGCGACGCAGCGAACTCGCATATAGAACGAAAAGCCGTCTGGCCCCTAGATCAGGCACTACCTCTATCGTTTGCTCAGCATGGCGCAGCTCGGTGCGCAGACTGTGCTTGAGTGCAGCATATCGCTCAGTTAAGTTCTGGCCAACAGGTATTTCGTACGTGTAGCGCGTAATTAGATGGAAACCGCGCCACAGTAATGGCAATCCGTAGGTAAAACCAGGCCAAGTGTTTTGCTGAAAGAAAAACACTGGGGGAAGCTGTTCTATCAGGGAAAATAGCACATGTTGTTCCCACTGCAGGCGTTTCCAGGAAGGCCAGTGGGTTGGTGGCGCAGCCAGCCAAGGCCCCGCATAGGTGGTATATGGCGGCAGCTGCACTACGGGCAGGCCCCAACGCCGCGTGCGAAACCAGGGCCACACTCCACCAGGCGGCTCCGCCAAGCAGGCGGCTCCCCAACTTTCGGGGCCACACACCGCATCCCACCACCACGGCTGAAAGGATAACGGTACACCCTGCGCTGCGCAGAATTCCCGATAGGCCAATAGTTGCCCGCCCCGGTCGGATGCGATACTTTTGCTGCTCATCTCTGTGCGCGTTAAATTTCGATAAACAATGACTTTAGGCGACTTCATGCGCTCCGTCAGCGACGATCCTGTGCCCGCGACGGTTTATTTCCTGGCACTGCCTACCTTGGCGCTCCTAGCTGGCTGGGTCACAGGGCAGGAAGCTCGCCAGGCTCCCTGGAAATATTTTTTCTCGCTTCTGGTTTTTGCTACCTGTATCCCTGGTATTTTCTCCATATCCCTGAGCGTATATTTATTTCTCTTTCAACGAGGTGGAAACATTCTCAATGTTAACCTTGTGACGCAGGTGCTGCCCGTGCTTTCCATGATTCTGACGCTGGCCATTATTCGGCAGCGTGTGTCGTTTGCCTACATACCCGGCTTCCACAAGCTATCGAGCCTAATGCTAATGCTGGGAGCTATCTTCTTCCTTATGTATCTGCTCGACCGCACCCGCATCATTGCCTTTGTTAATATGCCCGTACAATACCTGTTGCTGGTAGTGGTAGGCGCATGGCTGGTCATTCACTACAGCTTTCGGCAATTGGTGCGTTAGAAGGAGGTTTGAAGCCGTGTTTTCACCACAACTCTTCTGCGGCGCAAAAGCCCTTAGGGCGCTTTCACTCCCACTTTTGTGTGCAAAGAAATCCACAAAGATATTTTACCCAAAACCCACTCTTAAGGCACGTGAGAGTGTTTGTATGGCATGAAACAGGCCTTTTTTTCAATCCAAAAAATTCTCTTCTTTATTAGAGTAGGCGGGTTGTGGCTGTCCTTGTTTGCTTGCGGCGATAGCACGCCCAAGCGTGCCGACTTGTTCTATAGCGCCGACGCTGCAGCCGTGGAGGTAGCGCGTGAGGTGGAAATTCTTTATTCCGATAGCGCCATTTTGCGCGTGCGCGTCAAGGCGCCGGTATTGTACAATCACCTGGAGCCAGAGAACCCACGACAGGAGTTTCCTGAAGGTATTCACATTGATTTCTTTACGCCTGGCCTGCGCATCAACAGCATGCTGACGGCCCGTTTTGCGGTGCGACAGCCCGAGAAGGGCCTAATCACAGCTCGCGACAGCGTGGTGCTCATTACCGCAGACCGCGAGGTACTGGAAACCGAAGAGCTCATCTGGGACGAGAATAAGGAGCAATTGCGCACGGACAAATTTGTCAAAATCACTCGCCCTGGCGAGATCATTTACGGCTTCGGGCTAGAGGCTAACCAGGATTTTTCCTTTTGGAGAATTATCGTTCCCAAAGGCACCATTAAGGCCGAACCGCTGGACGAAGCCTTGCAGCGATAAGCAGAACAGGGTCGCTTACCAACGCATGAAGCGTCCGACGTAGGGGCCCGAATCGGTTGCGATACGCGCGACGTAGGCTCCTGCTGGAAGAGACTCAACAGAAAGACGCACCAGGTCGGTTTCTATGGTAAACTCAACAGGGCAGCGCTGCCCGCTGAGAGTAAAGACCTCCACCGAGCGAATGCGCTCACTGGGCAAAAAAGCCGACGCGTAGTCGGTGGCCGGGTTTGGCGACCAGCGTACGACGCGCGCGTCGACGGCTTCGCTCACCTGTGTAAACACAGGGTCAAAGCGTGTGCCGCTATTAAGGATGGCCTTTGAGGTAGCTTCCTGGATGAAAGCCAGCACGTAGAGCGAGTCGAAGTTTGACGTCCAGCCGTTGGGCTGCACATGGGTGTAGGCAAAATTGAACGAGACGGAGCCGCCGGGGGCGGGCAAAGTGATGTCCTGACCATCAATGTCGGTCAGCATAGCGTGGAACACGTCGTAGTGCTTGGTTTCACCGTTGGGTGCATTGTAATTTACAGTGCTTTCGGCCACGGCGACGAAAAGTTTGTACGAGCCAGCAGGCACATTGCCGAATACCCTCACGGTTACTTCAGCAGTCTTTGTCGGTGCGGCTCCGCCTTCTTTAACTTGGATAGCTACGGGGCTGGTTTTGCCTAGAGCAGCCTCCAGGATATCTTGCGGTAAGAGCGGGTTACCCACCGGCACGAGCATGCCGTTAAGGGCTACGCGTGGGGTACCGTTGATGTTGTAGACAGTAGCACGCTTGCTGTTGTGTGTCGGATTATATTGGTAAAACACGCAGTTGCTGTAGGGCACTGGCGGGTGAATAGCCAAGTGGTGAATGTCCTTAGAGTATTGGCTGATGAGGTTGTAAAAGGCTGGATTGCGGCTAGCACAAATAATACAACGAGAATTAGTGAAGTGCTCGATGAGCACGTACTGTTTGGGCTGGGCTTGTGCCCAGAGGGCTGAGGTCAAAAGCCAGGCGGAGCACAGAAGTAGGGTGTTTTTCATATTCACAGGATAGGTTATTAGCACAATCTCAGGAGCAGGCCTTACAAAATCGGCCGGTAAGCAAAGGTAAAACAGGCCTCATTGTGGGCATAGGCGAGAGCGCTGACAAATGCCGTTTTGTCGGGTGATTGCTAAAATGCTCAGGAGAGGGTAGGCTGACTGCAAATTAAGTTTCTATGAAAAAAAGGTTTGTTTGGCAGCAGAAGCCTCTCCAAATGAACCTAAAAGGCTTGCTGCTCGGGTAGCTACACTCCGCGGATCGACAGCCCTGACTAACTTCGGTTGGTAGGTCGGTGCTATTTTTAAGCCCAAAATACATCGTTTATGAAAAGACTAGCTCTTACGCTTTTGGTGTGCGCAGCGCTGCTGCGTGCCGATAGCACGGCACAAGACAGCCGCTCCATGCCCGACAGTACGCTAGCGCCGTTTTATCACGGGGTAGCTTCGGGCGACCCATTGACCGACCGTGTCATTTTGTGGACGCGTCTGACGCTGGAGTATCCTGAACCTTCGGCAACCCTCACTTGGCGCATAGCGACGGATACGCTCTTCACGAACGTCGTCCGCTCCGGCGTAGTCACTACTAATGCAGACCGCGATTACACGGTTAAAGTGGACGCCGATGGCTTGCAGCCCAATACATGGTATTACTACCAATTTGAGTACAACGGTGTCCGCTCTCTGATCGGCCGCACGCGTACGCTGCCCCAAGGTAATACCGAGCGCTTGCGTCTGGCCGTTGTCTCGTGTGCCGACTACCAGAATGGCTACTATCACGCCTACCGCGACCTGGCGCTGCGCAACAGCGTAGATGCGGTATTGCACCTGGGCGATTACATCTACGAATATCCGGCCTCCTCGCTGTTGTTAGACCGCAATCACCAGCCCCCTCATGAAATTATCACGCTGCAGGACTACCGCCTTCGCCATTCGCTGTATCGATTGGACAAAGACCTGCGCCTCCTACACCAGCAGCTGCCCATGATTGCTGTATGGGACGATCACGAAACGGCCAACAACGCCTGGAAAGACGGCGCCCAAAACCACCAACCCGATACGGAAGGCTCCTGGGAAGACCGCAAGCGTGCCGGTAAACAGGCTTATGTCGAGTGGATGCCCATCCGCGAAAACGTTACGGCGGCCGATGAAATCTATCGCCAATTTGTCTTTGGCAATCTTCTGTCATTATACATGCTCGACACTCGCCTTGAAGGCCGAAGTCAACAAGTAGCCAACAATAGCCCAGAACTGAATAACCCTGATCGGACTATTATCGGCCCTCAACAGTTCAATTGGCTCACGAGCAGCATCCGGCAAGACTCAGCGCGTTGGATAGCACTCGGGCAGCAAGTGATGATGGCTCCGCTAATGGCCTTCGGTCAAGTGCTCAACACAGACCAGTGGGACGGCTATCCGGTGCAACGTCAGCGCCTTTATGACAGCTTGTTGCTTTACCAAAAAAACAACCTTATCGTCCTGACTGGTGACATCCATACCGCCTGGGCTAACGATTTGCCCCTGGCGGGCTACGACCCCGCAACAGGCGACAATGCCATGGGCGTTGAGTTCATCGCTACGAGCATTACTTCATCTAAAGTGTCGGTGCCGGGTGGGTCGGCGCTGGTACAGTCGCTCAACCCACATGTGAAATTCGTAGACCTGACCCGATATGGGTACTTCATCCTCGACCTGACGCGTGACCGCGCTCAGGCAGAGTTTGTCTTTGTGAGCGACGTCAAGAGCACCAGCTATACGGTAGACGTCGGACCGGTGTGGGCCACAGTGCACGGTTCGCGCCGCCTGAGCTCTTCGACGCTGTCGGTGCCGCCGCCCTATCCACCGTTGGCGCCTCTGGGCAGCGGTACCGTGGGCACTCGGCGTATTGGCGGAGACATCGTCAGTCTGGTAGCGGCGCCCAATCCCTTTGTTCATCAGGTTGTTTTGCAGTTTGCGCTGCTGCAGGCGGCAAGCGTGAACGTGGAAATCAGCGACGCTAGCGGACGCCTCTGGCAGCAACGCTTGCTCGACCACTTGCCGGCAGGGATCCACCACGTGCATTTCGATGCTACGGGCTGGCCTGCTGGCCAATACCTTGCTACCTTACGCACCAGTCATGGCTACACCTCTGCTCGATTAGTGCGCATTGGAACGCCGTAATATCCGGTTTCTGGTACGAATTTTGGCAATGGGCAGCCGCTGGCTCGAACTTCCCAGTTAACACCTATGAAATGCCTGTTGCTCGCTCCGTTGCAGTATCCGTTTTTGCAATCCATCATCGCTGGTCTGGAGGCCAACGAGGTGGAGCTGAAAGCGGTCGATTACCAATCTTTCTTCTCGCCGCGCGTCAATGCGCGCTACAACAACTACACCACTTTGCCTATGCGCCTGAGGCGGTTGTGGGAGGAGCCTTACGTGCGCAAGACTAACGCCGAATACTTACGCCTTTTTGAAGAGTTTCAGCCTGACCTGGTTTTTATTTATAACAACCAACTGGCACGCCCCGCCACGTTGGAAGTATTCAAGCGCACCGCCAAAGTGGCTTTTATGTTGGGCGATAACCCGCTGTACACGCCTTCTAACATCTACAATTTACACCTCCTTTTTTATGCCGACTATGTTATCAGTCCGGATTCGCTGTGGTGTGAGCAGCTGACACAAATGGGCGTGCCCAACATGGTCTTCGATTGTTTTGGTTTTAATAGCCAAGTGTATTACCCTATGGAGGTACCCGAAGTGGAGCGCCAACGCTACCGCTCTGAGCTGGTTTATGTAGGCAGTGCCAGTAAGACCAACTGGGGCTACAAGCGGATGCTGTTTCTGGATTTGTTTAAAAATTTCGATTTCAAAGCCTACATCAGCGGCAGCATGGAGCGCTGGTATGGCCTTTTCCCCGGTGCCGCCAGTAAGATTGTGCCTCACAACCGTTTCGACGCCACTTTCAACAACTTGGTGTACAACTGCAGCCAAATAGCGCCCGTCGAGCTGGTGCCCTCCCTATTTCGAGGCATCCATGTGCGTGTGTTCGACATCTTAGGGGCGGGTATTTTACCTTTATGTGAGTATAGCGCCGACCTGGAGCGGGTTTTTGAGGGTGTGGAATTGCCCGTTATTCGAAACTATCGAGAGGCAGAGGAAGTGGCGCGGTTTTGGCTAACGGACCAGGCGCGCCGGCAGGCATGTGTTGCGGCTATGCGCGCTCGCGTGCTGGAGCGCTACACTCCAGCCATGGTCATTCGGCGCATGTTGGACGCTTTGGCCCTTTAATCACCACCTTTACCATCCGGAACCGACGATGATACGCAAACTTGGCATTTACTTCTTTTGGTTGGTCGTGGCTGTTGCCGCCACGTACTATGTGCCTGAGTTTGCGCGCACGCCGCTATACGTGTTAATGCTTGTAGCCTATGCCCGCTCGACGAACGAGGCTATGTGGCTGGCGCTCTTTCTGACCGTTGGCGATGGCTTTTGGGGCTTTTTCAACCCCTACGAAGCGGTAACGCACTTGTTGCCTGGCCTGCCAGGGGTTGAGGTGGAGCAACTGTACATCTTAGTAGCCTTTGTCAAAGCCTTGCGCAAGGATCCTCCTGGGCCGCTCTTCCACAGCGGTTTGATGCGCATGATGGGCATCTATATTATTCTACTGGTGTTGCAGGGATATGCTGTAGGCTTGTCGCCAGCGCTTAACGTGCAGTTTCGGTTAGTGAAGTTCCTGCTGCCACTGACGTTGTTATACTCCATTCCGCGCTTGCTCCGAACCGAGGAAGACTTCCGGGAAATGTTCTTCTACTTGTTTCCCATGGTGTTCTTGGCGCTGTTTGCGCAGGTGTTCACCATCGCCAGTGGTATTACCCCTTCGCAGGCGCTGGGGGTGATGAAGAAGTTCTGGTTTACGGTGGATGTGACTAAAGGCCAGACATACCGCGGCTTTTACAGCGATAATAGCGTGTTGCTGGGTTATTTCGGCGCCTTTTATTGGCTGACCCGGCCAGGTAGTTTCGATAGGCGCTATTTGTACGCTGTTATCTCGGCTGCAGCCTTGTGTGTAATCCTTTCTGCTACTCGGGGGTGGATTATTGGTTTTTCGCTTTCGCTGGTGCTCTTCTTAATTTTTGTGGAAAAACTGAGCTTAAAGCAGACGTTTTCGCTGGGTGTGGTGAGTGCGGTAGTGGTGGTGCTTTTGCTACAGATACCTGTGGTTGAAAAGCAGTTTGCTAATGCTTTTGAACGCTTTTCCACGCTACAGAAGCTGGCGGGTGGCGATGTGACCGCAGGTGGCACCCTTTCGCGTCTGAATGAGCGCAGCCCGCGAGTGATGGACAAGTGGAGCGAGTCACCCATTTCAGGATGGGGTTTTTCTGATGAATTTTTCAAGTACGGTGATTTTCACGTAGCCAATCAGAATATCTTACTACATGCGGGCATCCTTGGTGCCCTATTGATGGCCGTGTTTATACTGGCTTATCATGGCACCCTTTTTCTTCGAAGCTGGCAGCTGCCCCGGAACGCTCCGTTTCAGGCCTCGCTGTTGGTGTGGTGTACGTTCTTTCCAGGTTGGTTTTTTATTCATTCCAGCTCGGGTCAAAAATTTGCCTTTTACGCTGACCCTGTAGCTGGCATGGTGATTGGTGTGTATCTCACGCTGGGCGCTTTGGTGTATCGGCTTTCTTTTCATTTGCCTCAAAGCGACAGTACTTAACCTTTTGGCCTGATGGTCAACTAATACTACCCCCCGCCTGCTTTTTAATCTTCACGGATTCCCCTTTTGGTCATTGTTGCCATGCGAAGGAAAACTGCAACAGCGCAGGCGGAACAGCCTATTCATTACGTCGTCTGGGAGGCGCTCCCCGGTGGAATGGAGTCTTACATTACCTATTACACTGAGCACTTGCAAGCGCAGCGCCCGGTGTACATCTACAGTTTGCGTCCTTCCGGTAACCACTTAAATCCTCGGTTGAACGGCCATTTTGCTGAAGGCTCGAAGAACAACTGGGTGTGTTACACGGGATTCTTTCGCTATGCACGCCGCTATCGGTGCGATCTATTCCACCTGGTAAATAGCGGGCCAATAGTGCTTTTACTGGCCTTGTTAGCCGGCGTGCGGCGCCCTATTTACCACATCCACGGCACTAAGCACTGGAGGGGTTGGAAAGACTGGTTGTACTTAAAGGCTGCCTGGTTGCTGATTAGCTGGTTTCGCGTGCGTTATGTGGCTAATTCGCACCATAGTGCTGCCGTTTTCACACGCGAGGTGCTGCCGGTGCGCCCCTCGGTGGTATACAACGGCTTTCATCTCTCGCGCTTTTTGCAGTATCGCCACCGGCGCACTCGGTTGCGCCGTATGGTATTTGTAGGTCGGCTTGCTCCCGATAAAAACGCCCATCTGGTTATTCGCCTGTTTGAAGAAATAGCCGCCCAGATGCCAGAGGTCGAGCTGCACATTGCGGGTACGGGAGCACTTGAAGCCCAGCTGCGCGAGCAGGCCCGCCAAAGTCCTTTTGCTCAACGCATAGCCTTCTACGGCTGGATTGAGGACGTAGCTCGCTTTTACGCAGAGGCCGACCTGTTTGTCTTCCTGAGTGCGCATGAGTCGTTCGGCAACGTGGTGGCTGAAGGACTTCTCACCGGCCTGCCCGTGCTGACAAGCGATGTACCCGTCTTTGAAGAAATACACGGCGATGTGGCCACTTTTTGCTTGGGCTCACCCGATAACTACGAGCATGTGCGCCAGCGCTTTTTGGCGGCGGTAGCTGATTTCCCAACCTTAGCCCAAAAGGCTTACGACGCTGCGGAGCGCCTGCAACGCTTGTTTGACCTCCGAACCCATCTGCACGATATCGAACAAATTTATCATGAGTGTGATTAGCCCGCCTGTTCTGTATTTTCATTCGGTGGCGCCGCGTCCGTTTTCGGGTTGGTCGCTGCGCTTCCTGACGATGCGCTTAGACCGCTTTGAAGAGCAGATGCGGTACTTGCGCGACCGCGGTTATAGGGCCATCTTCTTAGATGAATGGTTGGCCATGCGCCGAGGCGAACAGCCTACTGATGAGCGCGCCGTGTGCCTTACGTTTGACGATGGCCTGCTGGACAACTGGGTGTATGCTTTTCCCATAGCTAAAAAGTACGGCATGAAGATCACGCTCTTCGTCTGTCCGGAACTGATTGAGCCAGGAGAGCACGTGAGACCTACTTTAGAAGATGTCTGGGAGGGACGCTGTCGATTATCGGAACTGAACGCCTTGGGTCAATTATCGTGGGGGGAGCTTCAACGCATGCAGGTATCTGGCTTCGCCGATGTACAATCGCACACCATGAGCCACACTAAATACCCAGTTAGCGACCAACTGTGCGGTTTTTATTACGGCGGCTTTGCAGGTTTTTATTCCACCCTGAACACCTACGCATTGGAAGAGAAGCCCTTTTACAGTCGCGACCCAGCTTTTGAGCAGCGCCTGCCGTTGGGCACCCCTCTCTTCGAAGAGCAATCTGCCGTGGTGGCTCGTCGCAAGAAGATTTCTTCTAAATTTATTGAAGAAATAACAGCATTAGCAGAAAAATACGATTTGAGCATTGCAGAACATCGCCCTATCTTTGAAAGCAAAGCCAAGCCGATTTATCAGTACTGGAAAAAGACGGGCCAGCTGATTACAGAAGAAGAAACGGAGGTAGAGGTTGGCCAGCGGTTGCGCTACGAGATTACATACTCTCGCCAGATTTTAGAAGAGCGCCTGCGCAAACCTGTGCGTTTCTTGTGTTGGCCCCACGGAGATAACAGCCTGTTGGCACATTTAATCGCTCGAGAGTCGGGCTACGAGGCTACCACAGCGGGTAAGATGACTGCTGAGGGGCATCGCCCCGACCGCATTCCTCGCATAGGGACAGACTGGGGGAACATTCGCCTGTGGTGGATGTATCGAAAGCTGGACTATAAGTTCGCCAGCCACTATCGCCGTCAGCCTTACTACACCCTTTGGTG
>JBEQAD010000021.1:0-3659 GCA_041640515.1 Saprospiraceae bacterium
ACGCGTGGATTGAGCAGGTTGTCAATACTCCAGTAGCGGTTGCGGTTGCCGGCTCCGTCGGCTGGGCGCCATCCAGGGCTGGTATTGCCCGGCGTATTCTGAATATTAGTTACAATCTGCTGGGCTTGCAGGAGGTAAGGATCGCCACCATAGAGGGAAAAAGAGTCATAGTCTAACGCCAGGATAATGTAAGCATAGAAAGCAAATAACGAGGGCAGGTTGGGGTTATCGTTGACGTCGGGCTGAAACTGAATAGGCTGATTTTGTTCGTATTGAAAAATGATCTGTTTGTCCAGGTGCGACAGCATAGGTGACTCGTAAGTAGAATTGTACACGGGTCGCACCGACTGCACGGCCAGTTCACCTTCAAAAGTGTTGTTGCCCAATTCGCTGCGTATGGTGAGGATGAAGTTGCACTTGATGCGCTCTTCTGGCTCGAAGACGTCTTTCGTCCATTTGGTGTTATTTAGAAAGTCGCGCAGCGACACTTCGAGCTCATCAAATATGCGACGGTCGGCTTGCTGTAGCTGCGGTGTATTGATGCGCACGGTGCAGTTGAGTTCACCTTGAGCGTAAGTGCTCGCTGTGGTTAGCATTCCGGCGAGCGTAGCGGCGATAAGCATGCGATATGTCATAGGTCTACTGCTTTTTTACTGTCTTGGCGCTGGTCGTGGCTCAGCCGTTGTCTGGGTTTACCCATCGAACGATTTCCTGTGCGATGTCTTCACCGACCGCAGTTTTGGGTTTTAGGTCGAATGCCGTGCGAGTGCCATCGCGTCGCAAGATAGCAATGCGGTTGGTGTCGCCTCCAAAACCGGCGCCCTCATCGCGCAGGGAATTGAGAACGATAAAGTCGAAGTTCTTCTTTTCCAGTTTCTTGCGCGCGTTGGCCTCTTCGTTGTCGGTTTCCAGGGCAAAACCTACCAGCAGCTGGTTGCTGCGCTTTTGGCGCCCCAGCTGGGCGGCAATATCCACTGTCTCCACCAGAGGCAGGTTCATAGGCCCGTCCTGCTTTTTAATTTTTGCCGTGGCTGGTGCTTCTGGCCGATAGTCGGCCACAGCGGCGGCCAACACAGCAATATCGCTTTGTGGGAAGCGCGCAGCGCAAGCTTCGTACATCTCCTGAGCCGAGACGACGGACACTACGCGTACGGCCGGATGTGTCGGACGCACATGCGTAGGGCCAAGCACTAGCGTCACGTCGGCCCCCCGGCGTGCCAGTGCTTCAGCTACGGCGATGCCCATTTTGCCTGTGGAGTAGTTGCCTATAAAGCGCACTGGGTCGAGGGCTTCATGAGTTGGTCCAGCCGTTACCAACGCCTTTTTGCCGTGGAGTGCTTGGGTTGTTGGTTCGCTGAAAGCGCGTAGATAATGCACAATGCTTTCTGGCTCTGCCATTCGCCCTTCCCCTACCAGTCCACTGGCCAATTCGCCGTGCTCTACAGGAATAATGTGAACGCCGTAGGTACGCAGGCGCTCTACATTGGCGCGCGTAGCCGGGTGGTACCACATGTCCACATCCATGGCGGGCGCTACAAATACCGGACAGCGGGCCGACAGGTATACGGCCGTCAGGATGTTGTCGCACAGACCGTTAGCCAGCTTTGCCAGTGTGTTGGCTGTGGCTGGAGCAATCACGTAAGCATCGGCCCACAGCCCCAGCTCCACGTGATTATTCCAGCCTGCCTCTGTACTCACCTCTGTCAACACGGCATGCTTCGACAGGGTAGCCAGGGTGAGCGGGGCAATGAACGCCGTCGCTGCTGGCGTCATCAGGACGCGCACCTCCGCGCCCTCCTTCACCAGTAGACGCGTGAGGACAGCGGCCTTATAGGCTGCAATGGAGCCGCTGACGCCGAGGACGATTTTCTTCATGGCGTCGCACGCGCACTACTCCTCTGACTTGCCCGGCTCGCGCCACTGCAGCTCGTTGCGCAGAAACTCGTTCGTTGCAATGATGGCTGGGTTGGGCAGGCGCTCGTAGAAGCGGGAAATTTCGATTTGCTCCTTGTTCTCCTGCACTTCCTCGATGGTATCGCTGTGCACAGCGAACTCTTCCAGCTTGCGCTGGATTTCCCACTTCAGCTCGTTGTTCAGCTGGGCAGCGCGCTTACTAATAATGGCTATGCTCTTGTAAATGTTGCCCGTTGGGGCCACCAATTCACTCACGTCGCGGGGTTGCACATTAGGGTCTAAGCCTTGAGCCTTGACTTTGATTTCTGTCATATTCGGTGGTTGTGTATTTACCTGTTTTTCAGATTTAGTTGGTCGTTTTCGGAGGAGGAAGATCAGGTTTGCAATTGTTTTTTAGCAGCCCGCATTTCTCGTTCCGCTACCTGGCGCATTTGGCGCACCTCCTTGCTGTATTTGCCAGAAGGGTGCTTTTCCAGAAAATCGTCGCAACGCAGGATGGTTTCTTGGTATCGCTCTGGTTTTTTGTCTAGAATGCTGTTCTGGCTTAGCAAAAGGGAGGCCTTGGCAATCAGGTATCGCACGCGCTCTACATCAGGGCTTTCTGGATAGTCGCGCAGGAGGTTTTCAAAAGAGATGACCGAAGAGCGATACTGGCGCAGGTTGAAATACAGTTCACCTTCGGCAAAAGCTTTCTGTTCGAGCTTGCGACGCAAAATGTCAATGTACTTGTTGCACTCTTGCACTCGCTCACTTTGAGGAAATAGGTTAGCAAACAGCTGAAAGTCCTCGATAGCCTGGCGGGTGCTGTTTTGGTCTAATCGGTACGAGGGCGATAGGAGGTAGTTGGCATATGCCGACATAAAGGCTGCCTCCTCTCGGTAGGACGAGGTAGTGAAGGTGTTGGCGAAGTTCTTAAAATAGTAAGCTGCTAAAAGGTACTGCTTGAGGTGGTAATATGTGTAGGCATGATGAAAGTAAGCCTTCTCAGCTTCCTTACCTCCGCGCAACGTATTGAGTACCAGGTCGAATAGCGATTGCGAGCGCAAGTACTCGCCTTTCTCGTAGTATTCGTAGGCTTTTTTCAAAATTAAATCGGGGTCGTTGCTTACCCGAACACGCTCGAACTCGCTTTTGCAAGCCCAAAAGCCGAGGAACAGCAACAGCAAAAACGTTTTTCTCATGACCTGCAAAGGTACGGTGTTTTGTTGCAAAAGAAACAAGAGAGCTAAAGCGGAACCCTTAACGCAAAACAACGCATCCTCTCGTAAGGCTTGTGAAAAAGCACTCTGAGAAGAAAAGCCCATGGTAAGGCGGCGACGTAGAGCGCCCGGGCTTTTACCGATAAAAAGCTTTTTGGGTCTGCACAAACTGTACCGGCGCTGCAGGCGTTCTTTGCACGGCGAAAGCGATGCCTTCTATTAAAGTAAAAAACACCTTTTTTGAATATCCCTTAACTATGCGGAGGAAGATATTTGGACTACTACTTCTGACGGCTTTGGTTGCTGGTGCCGTTGTTGTATGGAAGCCTCTAAAAGCCATTTATCTCTCCGGCGTGCCCAGTAAGTCGGTGCGCCGCTACGTATACATACCCACTGGTGCGACCTTTGAGCAGGTGGTGGACAGCCTGGTATCGGGAGGCTTCCTCACCGACCGGGAGAGTTTCATCTGGTTGGCTGAAAAGATGAAATATCGGCGTGCTGAGATGCGCCCAGGGCGATTTGAAATACAGCCTGGCTGGAGCAACC
>JBEQAD010000021.1:3669-19233 GCA_041640515.1 Saprospiraceae bacterium
GCCGGAGGACGTTGCCGGCGCAGTGGCCCAATTTTTGGAGCCCGACTCCGCCGCTTTTGCTGCGACTTTTCACAACGCTGCTCTGCTGGAAGATATAGGCTATACCCCGCAAACCCTTATGGCACTTTTTATCCCGAATACTTACGAATTCTTCTGGAACACCACACCTAAAGGCTTCCTAGAGCGCATGCTCAAGGAAAACAAGGCTTTTTGGAACAAAAACGACCGTCTCAAGAAAGCCCAGGCTTTGGGGCTTTCGCCTCTCGAAGTATACACCTTAGCCTCTATTGTAGAGCGCGAAACCAACGTGGACAGCGAGCGCCCTACCATTGCCGGGGTTTATCTCAACCGCCTGCGCATAGGCATGCCTCTGCAGGCCGACCCAACGTGTGTGTTCGCTACCCGCGACTTCGAAGCGCGCCGCGTAACGCAATATCACACTACGTTTGACTCGCCCTACAACACTTACTTGTATAAGGGTTTGCCTCCCGGCCCCATCAGTATGGCCTCTATTAGCAGCCTCGATGCTGTGCTTCACGCCGAAAAGCACAACTACCTCTTCTTTTGTGCACGCCCGGACGCATCGGGCTCTCATGCTTTTGCCGAAACTTACGCAGCCCACTTAATCAATGCCCGTCGTTTCCAGGAGTGGATAGCTCGACAAGGGTATTAACCGCACTTTCCACTTATCTTTATTCGAAAAACACACTTTTCCGCCCTTTATCACCACTCACTATACCATGACTGCCATACACCTCCTCTACGCCCTCGAAAACCGGGATCTGGCTGAGCGGATAACAGCCGACTTGGGCCGCGCTGGCATCACTTTCCAACACCACACGGCTCAACCCCAAGACCCTCCGGGACGCCTCACTGCACATATGGAAGCAACCAGCGGACCAGTCCTCTGGCTGCTGACCGATAACTTTCTGAAGGATCCGTTGTGTATGGCCGGGGCGTGGAAAATGTATCAGACCCTGTCGGGGCAGCGACGCCTGTTGGTTGTCGTTGCCCACGGGCGCGATCGGCAACCCGATGGTTCATCCCAGCTTGTGACGACGCAGTTTGAGCGCATCGGCGATGCTATCAGATATATGAATTACTGGCAAGACATCTTCCTCAAGAGCGCCGACCGCTTGCGCGAGGTGTCCATAGAGCAGCGCGAAGCTTATGACCGCGAGATGGAAACGTACCGCCTCATTGCCAATGAAGTTAGTGAGCTGTTCACAGCCTTGCGCAACGCGGGCTATACTCGGTGGGAGGCTTTTAAGGCCGACGATTACGCGATCTTTTTCCAGCAATTTGGCCTCCTTGATCACTACGCCAACTACCGTCGGCTGGCTGCACTGGACGCCGAGGCGCCTCCCATCGAGCAAGTGGAAACTGCCGCAGCTGGCTCGATGGTCAATGTAGCCCGGGCACCTGCGCTCACCGGTCCGCTGGTGCCGCATCCTGTGGAGGAGCCCGCAGAGGCTTTGGCGGACCCGACAACCGGTACAGCGTCATCGACTCAGCCCGAAGCACCGCAGGATACAGCAACAACTGAAGAGCACATCCGGCAGGCTATCCGCGATGCTTGGACGTGGATCGAAAGGGGCTACCCAGAGCGCGGCTTGGATATGCTGCGCCGCCTGACCGAAGAGCATCCGGGCCACGCCATTGCTTTGGCTGAATACCACCGCGCCCGCGCCAATATGCCGGAGCAGAAACCTACCTCGCCTGTCACACCGTCAACGGTGGAGACGCCCCCTCTACCTGCCTCACCAGCGCCGTCTTCTCCGTCTAATGGCTACGCACCCACCGAGGCCGATGCTTACAACGCCATGGGCGACAATGCTCTGGCTAAAAGCGACTACCTCCTAGCCAAATACTGCTGGGACCGGGTAGCTGACCTCAACCCTAACTATCCGGGAGTATATCGCAAACTGGTTGAACTAACCACCCAACACCTGCTGGACGACTACCGCGAGGCGGCCGTCCACTACATCGAGCAAGCTTTAGCCGCCGAGCCGGGTGATGCCGAACTGCATTACCGTTGCGCTGTACTCTTGCGCGAGCAATTGGACCAGCCCGAGCGCGCACGCCAGCTGTTCGGCACAGTAGTGGTGCTGCAACCCGACCACGCTGAGGCTTGGCTAGCACTGGCCTACTTGACTCAAGAAGCCGGCGACACTAAACAGGCGCACGACCTTTATCAACATGCCTGTGCGCTGCACCCACTGCTACGCACGAGCGAGCGCGACGCCTTCTTTCATCTGCCTGCTGAGGCCGCGCCCCGGCAGTCACCTCCAGCGCTGGCGCTGCAAGGGACTGCTGCCGAACCCGCGGTTGAGACGCCGACACCGACACAGGTGCTGACCGTGCTCATCACGGGTGCTACTTCGGGCATAGGAATGGCCACGGCTGAAGTGTTTGCTCGCCACGGCCATCGCCTAATGCTGGTAGGCCGCCGGGCAGAGCGTCTGGAGGCGCTGTGCAAGCGCTTTGCCGCTGAGTACCCGAAAGCAGCTGTGCTTGCCTTGCCTCTCGACGTGCGCGAGGCGGCAGCTGTTGCCGAGTGTCTGGAACACTTGCCTGAAGGTTGGGATGAGATAGATGTGCTCATCAACAACGCTGGCTTAGCCAAAGGGCTGGCACCCATCCACGAGGGCCGTCTCGAACATTGGGACACCATGATTGATACCAACATCAAGGGCCTACTCTATGTAACGCGTGCTGT
Source organism: Saprospiraceae bacterium (assembly GCA_041640515.1). Classification (GTDB taxonomy): domain Bacteria; phylum Bacteroidota; class Bacteroidia; order Chitinophagales; family Saprospiraceae; genus M3007. Next base: position 6,389 of record JBEQAD010000021.1, read on the forward strand.
AGCCCCTGGCATGGTGCGCCGTCGTCGTGGCCATATCATCAACGTGAGTTCCAGCGCGGGTAAGGAGGTGTACCCTAACGGCAACGTCTATTGCGCCACCAAGTTTGCGGTGGAGGCCCTCACTCGCGGCATGCGCTTAGACCTCCACGCTTACAACATCCGCGTCAGCCAGGTCAGCCCGGGTCACACGGAGGACACCGAGTTTGCTCTAACCCGTTTCGATGGCGACGCCGAGCGCGCGCAGATTTACAACGACTTTCAACCGCTTAAGGCCGCGGATGTGGCGGAGGCTGTCTATTTCATTGCTACGCGCCCGCCCCACGTCAACGTGCAGGACATTTGGCTGTATAGCACTCAACAGGCTTCCGCCATGCTTATTGATCGCTCAGGTCGTCCGGATCGCTCCTAAGTGGTTCGCCTGCCGCATACCGCTGTCGCAGGTGGTGGGCCACAGCAAAGCGGATTTGGTCATAGGAGTACTGTCCGCCGGTGCGCTCGTAGATGGCCCCTATAGTGTATGGCTCTTGCAGCGCAGGCAGTATGCTCTGGACTTGCTCGAGGATGTCGGCGCCGAGCCATGGGCTGGTGTCTATGTCTTCGCCGCGTTCGTACAAGGTAGCCAGGTGGCTTATGATGGTACTCGGCGCTAGGCGGCGCTCGTTGGCTATTTGCTCGACGCTGTAGCCCTGTTGAAGCATTTGCCAGGTTTGGATGTAGGTAATGCCTTTAGGGCGGAAACCTTCGGCGCTTTTTTCTAAGGCAAAATAGCGGATTTCTCGGAGGAAAGCTTCGCCGAATTGCTCCCTTTTGCGCTCGCTCATGCCGCTAATGGTGCGCAGAGAAAAGCCGAAAAGCGGGCACTGTTGGGCCATATCTTCTAGCGTAGTGTCGCTAAAGACGAGATAGGGAGGGATGCCTTGCTGCACGGCTATGGTGCGGCGCAGATCGCGCAAGCGTTGGAGTAGTTCTTCGCGGCGCAGCTCAGCAGGGCTTTTTTGTGGCTTTTCGGTCTGGGTGCGGCGTCGGGCGGCGGTAGGAGCGGGGGTAGGTATGGCCAGCCTCACTTTTTTCCCTTGAAAGAGTACTTTTTCTCCTTCCTCTGTAACGCGCAAGCAGTGGTTCTGGTCGTAGGCAATTTCTATTAGCCCCAGATGCAACATTTGCGACAGCAGGAAGGCCCAGTCGGCAGAGGAGTACTCTTTTCCGAGGCCATAGGTTTTGATTTGGTGGTACTTGTGTTGAATAATGTCGCGCCGTTGGCTGCCGCGCAAGATGTCGATGAGGAGGTTCATGCCCACGCGCTCGCCGGTGCGCTTGATGGCGGAAAGGGCCTTTTGGGCAGCAATGGTGCCGTCGAAGCTTTGAGGTGGCTGCAGGCACACGTCGCAGCGCCCGCAGTTGCCTTCATAAGCCTCCCCGAAATAGGCCAAGATGGTTTTGCGCCGGCACACGGGAGCCTGCGCAAACTCGTACATGCGATCTAATTTGGCTATTTTCAGTGCCTTCTGCTCCTCTGGGCTGTGCTCGTCTTTCTCGAACATTTCTCGATAGGCCATGACTTCGGCATAACTAAAGAAAAGCACCGCATCTGCCGGTAGCCCATCGCGGCCGCAGCGACCGATTTCCTGATAATAGCTTTCCACGTTGCGCGGCATGTTGTAATGGAGGACGAAGCGGACGTTGCTTTTATCTATGCCCATGCCAAAGGCGATAGTAGCGCAGATGATGGGCACGCGGTCGTTGATGAAGTCTTCTTGTGTTTGGCTACGCTGCTGCGGCGACAGTTCGGCGTGATAGTAGGCAGCCCGGAAGCCGCGCGCGCTGAGCCGCTGGGCGAGTTCCTCGCACGTCCTGCGCGCGAGGCAATAGATAATACCTGACTGCCCGGGATGCCTTTTGAGGAAGTCCACTATTTGCTCGAAGCGACGCTGCCCAGGGCGCACAGTGAGGCGAATGTTGGGGCGGTCGAAAGAAGATATGAAGTATTGAGGCTCGCGTAGTCGCAACTGCTGAACAATGTCTTTGCGCGTAATCTTGTCGGCGGTGGCGGTCAAAGCCAACAGGGGCGTCTGGTGGTAGTCCTCTTTGAGGAATTGCAGCTGGGTGTATTCCGGCCGGAAGTCGTGCCCCCAGGCTGAGATGCAGTGCGCCTCATCTACAGCAAAGAGACTGACCCTTAGGTGATGGAGCATCTGGCGAAAGGGTGGCGTTACCAGTTTCTCAGGGCTGACGTACAGCAACTTGACGCGCCCACTGAGCACATCGTTGGTGACAGCGCGCGCTTGCTCTAAGGTCAGTGAGCTGTTTAAAAAAGCCGCTGCAATGCCGTTGGCTTTAAGCCCTTCTACCTGGTCTTTCATTAGGGCTATAAGGGGGCTAATCACAACAGCCACGCCCTCGAGGGTCACAGCCGGGACTTGGTAACAGATGCTTTTACCACCCCCAGTAGGCATGAGCACTAAAGCATCGCGCCCGGCATAGACAGCCTGAATGACTTCGGCCTGCAAAGGGCGAAAGCTGTCATAACCGAAGTACTTTTTGAGAGCGGAATAGGCGTGGTCTAAGGTCATGGTTAGGCTTTAGTGCAAAATTAACCCTTTTTTGCCCCGGATTTCCCACGCTATCAGGTAAAATATCGGCCCTATTTTATGCAGGCGTAATGAATCAGTGCCTGTGCGTACTACATATCGCCGCGCGACCTGCTATTTACTTGTACCTTATCATTTCCAAAATCGACTAACCATGAAAAAATTCTTTTTTATTTCGCTTTTAATGTTGATATGCGCAACTAAACAGATATTTTCTCAAATTATATTAGGAATACCCAATGTCAATGAAACGGCCAATGACCTTCTCTTGCATAGCAACGGGACGTTTGTCGTCTGTGGCAGTGAAGGTAGCTCGGGCTCAATATACCAGGTGACCTGTAGTGGAGAGGTGTTAGGAAAACGATTAAAGGCGTTCACGCCTGGCCCTACGGCGTTTTACCAGGCTATTGAGCTGCCCAATGGCGACCTCGTGGCTGTCGGCGAGACACGTATTACCCTTGCCGGCGACACGGTGCAGCCACGCGTAGTGGTGTTGAAGATGAATGCCAACCTGACAGAGATAGCCTCAAAAACGCTAACCGTAAATGGTAAGTGGGGGCGCGCTCGCTCCGTAGCACTGGCGCTGAACGGCGATCTATTGGTTCTGGGAGAAACGGAAGGTGTCTGGGTCGACTTCGCCAACGTTTTCCTAATGCGTATCAACCCTAATACGCTGGAACCTGTTGATGCTCCCGTTACGTACTCTTTTGGCGTGGACAACGCCCATCGGATTGAACGGATAGGCAACGACGAGTACCTGATTTCGATATTCGCTTTGATAGGTAACCTCTTTTCTGCCGAGGCGCCTATTCAGAACCGATTGGTAACCCTGAAGGTGAACGCGAAAGGTCAGGTACAATGGCAACACATCTACGAATACGCTCGTCAGGCCAAATACGGTTTCTGCCGTATAGGTGGAGCAGGTCGAGGTATTCCGCCGGCGTCCAGCAACATACTCGTTTGCGGCGTGGCACACACAGAAATGAGCCCCGACAGCCTGACCGACCCTGTTTTCCTGCTCTTAAGCCCAGATGGCATTCCGTTAGATACTTTGGTGGTGCCATTACCCGGCCATCAGGAGCTGGTCAGTGTCATCAACATAGAAGCCCTACCGGGCTTAGCCTTTGCTGTGGGGCGCACCACCCTCCAGCCTTCTGCACCCTCGACATTGTTGGGAGTGGGTGTTTTGGAGGCTAACAACCAGCTCCTTCCAGCCTTCGTCGTCAACCAGACCTCGACGCCCATTCCTCTGCACGACGTTCAAGAAGTGCCCTATGGCCGCTTTGCCTTTGTAGGCACGATGCCGGAGGGCTTTATTGCGCCCACCCGCGACATCATTGTGCTACCTCCCGCTGTAGAAGACGTTCAACTGACGCAACAAAACTGCACCCTATCGCCCTCATTCAATGTCCCAGGGCCGTCGTTCCAATGGTTCCGCGATAGTCTGCCCATTGTCGGCGCTACAGATGGCACCTACCGGCCAACGCAGGCAGGTAGGTATTACGTCAGGATTACCGACGCCTTGGGCTGCTCTGGCTTTTCCGATACGTTGACCATCACCTGGCCTAAATCCGCTTTCACGTGGAGTCTCGCAGGCGGCTTTGTTTCCTTTACTAACCTGTCTACACATGCCGACACCTATGAATGGGATTTTGGCGATGGCTCCTCGAGTACCGAAAAAGATCCTACACATACGTACACTGCCAGTGGGCAGTACATCGTCACCCTGATTACTCGCAGCGGCTGCGGCGCAGATACGGCAAGGCAGATCATTGGAGTAGTAAACACCTCCGAAAGCACCACCGGCAGAGGCTTTTTAAGCAACATCGCCCCCAATCCTAACACAGGAGATTTTACCCTTTCACTCAGCAGTGCCCTACCCGGCGAGGTAGTGTATTCGCTCTTCCGGTCGGATGGTCAACTCATAGACCGTCAGATATGGCTGCTTACTGACGGCCACTTGCAGCGCACCTTGTCGTATGCGCCCTTGGCACCAGGGCTTTATACCGTGCTCTTGCACGCTCCCGGAGTTGCTCAGGTGCACAAAGTCGTTGTGCATTGAGCGCGAGAGCTGCTTTTTCAGGTTTAGTGGGGCCCACCCGGCTCGGGTAGGCGCTGCTCTTTGTTGTGTAGGTATTGTCGTATAGTAAGAAAGCCCTGCCTCTTTAGCCCCGGCTTGTTGGCTGGCCGCGCTTGTACTGCTCTGCTCGAGGGTGCGTTGCTTGGGTGTCGGTGGTCCTTGGGAATGCAAGGTTTATTTTATCTGCCAGCTAAATTTTACGCTTAGTGCATCAAACAGACCTAACATTGCCCTATTTTAGCCCTTTATTAGGTTATCTGCTTCTATAGGCTTTTCGATTTTATATGTACCTGCGTTTGTTTTCGGCTATTGGTTTATTGTGTTGTCTCCATGTTAACTCTATACAAGCACAGCGGAGACTATCGTACCCGCGCTGGTGGGAGCTAGGTGTGGGTGTCTATGCTACTAATTACTCTGGCGATTTAGCACCCGATCACATTAGTCTAGCTGCGACGCGCATAGGGGGAGGGCTCTTTGCTCGGCACCACCTAAGTAGCCTTATTCAAGTGCGCGCCAGCGGGCACGTAGTGCAGCTGGTAGGTGACGACCGCAACTACCCACCAAATGCAGGGCGAAGCTTTCGTTTTCGCGCTAACGTACTCGAATTGTCGGGGCAAGTAGAAGTCACCCTCGCCAATATTGCTTACGACCCGCCGCGAAGGAATACGACTTATCATTTTGCGCCTTATGCTTTCGCGGGCATAGGTGGCGCCTGGTTTTCGCCTAAGGTAACCTATTATGGCCCTGAAAGCGAGCGTCCGCTACACGAGCGCGAACCTATACCCGAGGGCGGACGCGAACAACGCTCGGCGTTGGTGGTGCCTTTTGGGTTGGGCTTTCGCTACATCGCCTCGGATTTCATCACCCTGAGCGCCGAAGTTTGTGCTCGCCCTGCCCCGAGCGACCTGATAGATGGCGTCAGTCAAAATGGAAATCCTAATCGCAGCGACTGGTACTATACGGCTGGGCTGACATGCTCGTATTTCCTGAATGGCCCTTGGTACCCGCGCCGATAATTGCTGCTTATTGGGCTTGGCACTCTTCTGCTGCTGTTTGCTAATTTCCTGGTTTCGTCAAGCATGCAAGTGCTGGAACAGCCAGGAAACACGTGGTTTGCGATGTAGCTTTGCTCTTATAATCTTTCTGGGAGTTTGCTCGTTTAATTTCTCCGTTTTCCACCTTGAAAAAAGTGTTTCCCGATGATGTTTCGACGTATTTTGATAGTGTGGTGCTTGGCTTGGTGCGCGTTTACTCAGGTGCGCGCGGCGTATATGCTATTGCCCATGGATGAAGTGAGCCAGAAGAATCATTTGAAAGCTTACGGTATCACCTACTGGGTACTATCTCAGGGTGTGGAAGCATATTGGCTGCTCAATTATCGAGGCGGCAGCTTTGCTTTCCCATACACCAGTGTTTTTGAGCGCGAGTGTAAAGTGCGCGGCGTGAGCTACGAGATACTCGCCGATGCACAATTTGCTGCCATACAGGAGCAAATCCTTAATCCAGAGGTGAATATGGACGTCATCAAACTGGAAAAAGCGCCGCGTATTGCAGTGTACTCGCCCGATAAAAACGAGCGCGGTGAAACGATTCAGCCTTGGGATGATGCCGTAACCCTTGTGCTCACTTACGCAGAAATCCCTTACGATGTAGTGTACGACACCGAAGTGCTCAATAACAAATTACCTCTCTACGACTGGTTACACTTGCACCACGAGGATTTTACCGGGCAGTACGGCAAGTTTTACGCTAGCCATAGCAGCCAGCCGTGGTATCGAGACCATGTGCGGCATATGGAGAGCTTGGCGCGCGAAAATGGCTTCTCCAAAGTTAGTCAGCTCAAGTTGGCCGTAGCGAAAAAAATTGCCGAATACGTTGCCGGCGGCGGCTTCATGTTCGCCATGTGCTCGGCAACCGATACGTACGACATCGCCCTGGCGGCAGAAGGAGTAGATATTTGCGCTGAGGTGTACGACGGCGACCCTGCCGACCCTAACGCACAGCAAAAACTGGACTTTTCCAAAACCTTGGCTTTTCACAATTTCCAACTTATCCGAGACCCACTTACGTATGAGCATTCTACCATTGATAACAACTTTGGGCGAAATGTTAATCCGGAGCAGGACTACTTCACGCTCTTTGATTTTTCAGCTAAGTGGGACCCTATTCCCACGATGCTGAACCAAAATCACACCCGCACGGTAAAAGGTTTCATGGGGCAGAGCACGGCTTTTGTGAAGAGCACCATCAAGCCACACATCCTTATCTTGGGCGAGAATAAAGCGGCCAATGAAGCCCGTTACATTCACAGCCCCTACGGCAAAGGGTTCTTCACCTTTTATGGCGGCCACGACCCGGAGGACTACCGTCATTATGTAGGCGATCCGCCCACTGACTTAGCGCTGCACCCTAACTCGCCGGGCTATCGCCTTATCCTGAACAATATCCTCTTCCCTGCAGCGCGTAAAAAGCCGCAAAAAACGTAAGTTCACTGGGTCGCTCAAAAAATGAGCAATTGCCGCTCGAACCTGTACATTGCTGCCATATTTGTCTCCTGGGGAATGTCTAAAGTAAAAAAATAGCCTCGCTTCGTGACTCGAGGGCGGGGCTTTGCTTTATCCAAACGTTTATGCATAGCGCTAATTGGGCCTAACGTTCCCAGCCTGTCACTTCGAGCACTCGCTGTTCAACTTTCTTAAATTTAATTGTCGCGATGCTCAATGGCACCAGGATATAGCCTGTTTCAGAGAACAGTACTATACCCGAGACAATGACAGCAGCTGCCTTACCCTCAAAGAGCATTTGAGCAAACTTAAAAGAGCCAAACAGCAGTGTGACCAAATTCCCCACTCCTCGTATAGCCAATGAGCCAGAGAAACTCCACGAATACACCAGTAGAGGAGGCTGCGTTGAGGTATAGATTAGTCTAATAAAATGACAAAATATAAAAACTCAGATAAAAATTTGACTCAATGGCATCCCATATATACAAAAATTCTAATAGATGACTCCTTTAGCCCTCTGAAGGCTACTTGTGGGATAAGGCTAATCTAAAAAGGCTGTGCTTAAACCAAAGGATATTTCCGAGTTCTTGCCTGTTGATATTTGTTGTATTTTTTTTAAATTTTCTTTCCTCATTTTGTAATTTTGCAACTACATCTTTAATCAGGGCGAAATCGATTTACCTTAAAGATTCTTTTTTGCTGCACTGAATCTGGCAAAAAAAGCTTCCAGCCTGTTTTCAGCATCATTAGCCGATCGCCCTTGGAAATATCGTGTAGAGCAGACCAAATGTCTGCGGTCTACCATGATTTTCTATCTTTCAGGGTTTAAGTGCCCATTAATCGAGTTATCCTCAGTCTAGCGTTTTTCCGTATGCACGATCTCAAAGAATTAATTCTTCTGCTACATCAGCACAGCGTTCACCCTTTGAGAGATTTGGAAGGTAACAAAGATTCCAAATTGCTGGCTCTCTACGAAGGTATAGCCAAGGGGCGCTACCACTCTGATGAAGAGGCCGCTAAAGACCTATACAAAGGGCAAGGAGCCTCTTCCAGCTATCGAAAGCTAAAATCTACCCTTCGCGACCGACTTCTGGAGTACGTCTTTGAGATCAACACACAACAGGAGGAGTACTCGGACTACCAAAAGGCCTATTACGAGTGTCACAAGCAATGGGTCATCGTGCGCTTCCTAACTGGTCAAAACGCCAATACAGTCGCTTTGATACTGGCCAATAAATTGCTGCGCACCGCCGAACGCTTCGACTTTACATTGCTGTGCATGGATATTGCCTCTTACTTGCGCATTCAGTATGGCCTGCGCGAGAGCAATCCTAAAAAATTCGAGGAGGCAACCCGACAATTTGAACACTTCCGACAGGTGTACGATGCCGAAGCTTTAGCAGAAGAGCTCTACACCCTACTGGTCGTCCGCATGGTGAACAATCGCTCAGCCTTTACTGAAGTCGTCGAGTTGGCCAAAACCTACGCTGAACGCATCCGCCCGTACATGGAACGATTCTCCACTTATAAGCTACACATGTATGGCTCCCTGATAGGTCTAACCTATTATACCGCTCAGAACGATTACCAAGCAGCCCTTCTTTATTGTCAAGAGGCCATAGCCTTCTTTCAAAAACGCCCCTACGAAGCGCGTGTGCCGCTCCAGATTTTTTACTATCAAGAACTCATCTGCAACATTCACCTGCGCCATTTTGAGGAAGGCAAAAAGGCCGCCCAGCACTGCATCCGCCTCATGCAAGAAGGGACTTTTAACTGGTTCAAATACCGGGAGCTGTACCTCCATCTCCTCTTGCACACGCGCCATTACGAGGAGGCCGCTCAATTGCTCTATGCTACCACAGAACACCCGCGCTTCGAATTTTTACCAGAAAACGTCGCTGAAATTTGGCGTATTTACGAAGCCTATCTCTATTTCTTGTACCGCGCCGGCAGGGTGAGCCAAGGGCCTAAGGCAAAGTTCAAATTGGCAAAGTTCATTAACGATTTTTCCATTTTTAATAAAGACCGCAGCGGAGTTAATATCGCCATCATCATCATTAAGTGGTTGATGCTCATCCAGGAAAAACAGTATGGCAGGCTGCTGGACGAAGTAGAAAGCACCGAGCAGTACTGTTATCGGCACTTGCGAGGCGAGAACACTAAGCGCAGCTATTATTTCATCAAAATGCTCTTACACGTGCCGTTGGGCCAGTTCGAGCGCACCGTTGTAGCGGAGAGAAGCGCCCGCCTGGCAGAAAGTTTGCGTTTAGCACCGCTCCAACTGGCTAACCAAACGCACGAAATTGAAATTATTCCCTACGAGGACTTGTGGGAGATGGTGTTGAATACGTTGGAATAAATGGGCGTGCCAGATGGCTGCCTGCAGGTAACACATTGTCAAGTGTTTTGATTTTTGAACTCTTTAAAATCAACAACTTAGGTCTCGTTTTTGAGATAACATGCCTGAAAACGCAGGTAACGAAATGGCGTATTTTGTCGCGAATGGCTCGCAGAAGTTCCTAAATCTTTGTAGCATCATAACTTAATCTGTAAACTTCCCCGTCTCATGATGCAACAGTACAATTATACCTTCAGCACTGCGCCAACCCATTCACCAGGTAGCTCCCATATTGTGGACACCACATCCATATGAGTAATAGGGAGTAGTGTGGGCAGGTGCTATTCTTTTTTTAAGGTGCTATTTTTTTCTAGGCAGAAACGTGAACGCCAGGAGCATAAGACTGCGCGTATCGCGTGAGTCGCTTCTGATCGTCAGAGGCGGCTCTTTTCGTGACTATTCAGAGTGGTATTCGCTGTAGGCCTGCTCCACTTTGCGGTGAAATTCCTCGTACGTTTCGACGGGGATTTTATGTCGCACCAGTTGGAGGAACTGCCGCAGTTTCAGGTATTCACCGCGGGTGAGTATGCTGTCTTCCATGAAGGCATTAAACAGCTCGATGAAGTTTTGGCTGACGTTACGGGCGAACTCAACCCGTTTGACTTTGTCTTCGATAAAAGACAGCAAGTATAGTCCTTCGGTGTAGTTAAGACGTCTTCGGCGCACGAGGGCATCCACCTCTGCCTTGATTTCTTCAAGGCGCCGAGCAGCTGTATCAGCACTGATGAGTTGGCGCTCAAAGCTGCCAAACACCGCCTGGGCTTGTTCGCCATAGAGACGGATGAGGCGCTCCCGACGTCGGAATACCCACCAGCCAATGAGGAACGTGAGCACAGCTGTCGTGATGACCATGGTAATCTCCACGAAATACCCAGTGTCTTGTAGCAGTTGGTACAAGCGGTCAAAGCAGCTCGAATGCTGCGCCAGCCCATCTTTTTGGATGGTGTACTCAATCGTTTGGAAATCCGTCTCTGTCAGCGGGTTAGATAAGGTGAGTGCGGCCACGTGATCTAAAAAGGAGCGCCGCAGTTCATCGCGTTCTGTCTCGAGGAAAAAATCGCGCACTGCGGATCCTTGTCCTAATTGATAACCCTCGCCGTATCGGCGGGCAATGAGCTGGTTGGCTTTGAGAAAGTAAAATACGTGCGTCTGCATGCGCGCCGGATTGCGGACAAAAGCAGCGCGCGCTGTATCGGCACTGTCGACCCACTTGCGATACAAAGTTTCGCACAATTCGCGCGGGTTGGGTTGCAGCAAGTAGGGACGCCCTAATCGCTTAAAATGTTCGCCGCTAAACTCTACTAAGCCACCCGGGCCGAAGTGCGTTACTGAAAGTATATGGCAATTTTCAGGCACTACCACGCGATAGCCGCCTAAGTTGGCTTCGCGCACAGAAGTACTGCTGAGCGCCTCCCATAGGGCCGGCCCAAAGAAGGTCTCGGGATTGATTTTGTCAAAGTTATCCACTACCACCGCAAAGCGCTGGAGCGGATGGTTTCGACAGCGCTCCCAAAACTGGAGAAGTATACCGGGTTGAAAGCTGCCTTGCTCGTCGTAGTGCCCGATGTATCGCTTGTGGAAATCGAGATCAAACTGCGGCGCACACTCGATTGTCAAAATATTATTCGGATCGGCTGCCAATAGGCGCGCCAGGTGCTTGGTCTGCTTTGTAGAACCTACGCCCGTGACACCCATGACAACCAGGTTGCGATGCCGCATAGCATAGCGACATAGGTCGCGGAATGTACTCCACTCGATGGCGGACAGCGAGGGCTGGCCAATGATACGCAAGGCTGTAGAGTCGCCCGGGCGATAAGGGCGGCGATGCCACTCACAGAACAACCGCTGCAACGAATCCGGAACATCCTGCAGCAGCTGATAGCGCTGGCTAACAATTTCACCCGCCTTCAGCCACAATGGGTCGGGTTGATCGCGTGTGCCTGCCCATCCCAGCAGCCCTACCAATGGTAACACATAAAGCCATCTTTTTTTAAAAAAAGGGAGATACAAATTCACTGCTGAGCGGATTTTAGTTCACATATGCAAAAATAGCCCGATACCCAGACCGGGAAGTCAAAACTGCCCTCTGTCAGCAAGAAAAAACCCCTCACCTGTACGCCACTGCGAAAGCCTGACAAACACTTACCTTTGTGCATTCCCCTATGTATTCACATCCTCTGCCCATGGTGCTATTTACCCAAACCAATTGGCTCTCTAAAACAACGCTTTGCCTTGCTTTAGCGCTCTGGGTGGACACTAATCTGTCTGCCCAGCAGGAGCCTCAGTACACCCAATTCATGTTCAACAAGCTGAGCTTCAATCCTGGTTACGCCGGCAGTTTCGCCTCGCCCACTCTGACCACTATTTACCGAGGACAATGGTTTGGCATTGAAGGCGCGCCCAACAGCCAAGTGCTCTCTTACCACCAGCCGCTGCTCAACGAGCGCCTCGGCGTAGGAGCTAGCCTGACGCGCAATAGTGTTGGCATCACCCGCGCCCTTACTGTAGATTTGGTGTATTGCTACCGTATTCCCATGCGCCGAGGCCATTTGGGTATCGGGCTGCAACCCAGTGTGCGTAACTTTTGGCAAAACTGGAACGACGAGCGCCTCTATAGCGCCACACCCTCTACCATTGATGTGGCCATACCGACTGGCATACGCTCTAAGTGGATTGTCAACTTTGGTTTTGGCTTCTATTACTCCAACGACCAGCGCGGCTGGTACGTGGGCGCTGCCGTACCTCGCTTCTTACAGAATAATATTGACTTCTCGGAATTTGGTGCCGACCTGTCGCGCGAAGAGCGCCACTTCAATGCCATGGGCGGCATGACTTTCTACCCTAACCAAGACTGGGAAGTCATCCCACAAATGCTGCTACGGTACGTACCTAATGCTCCTTTCGAAGCCGAAATCAACGTCATGACTGGCCTGAAAAGGAAATTTTATGGGGGCCTCACTTACCGCACGGGTGGCGATACTGGCTATGGGGAAAGCGTAGACGTGCTGGCTGGTCTACAAGCCACCAAGCACCTGTTTTTTTGTATTTCTTACGACATCGGTCTGACGCGCCTGCATCGGCTGGGCAACGGTACCCTGGAGGCTACTGTGCGCTGGTGGATTAACCCACCCGAAGGCACTATCATTGATACCGGTCTGGGTTTCTGAGCCACTCGGCCATGGCCTCCTCCCGAGTGGCCTTGCCCGTCATCCCCTTCACCATGCCCTCCCACTTGGGGTCTAGCCAGGCCCGGGTAAGGTCAGGGGCGAAGTAGG
>JBEQAD010000022.1:0-19227 GCA_041640515.1 Saprospiraceae bacterium
CCGATGATGAGCAAATACCTGGGCGGCGAAGGCCATTGCTTGCGGACATAGTGTAAAAAGTTGCGCACGGCTATGGGATGGTATCGTACGCCGTAGGAGAACTGTTCGTAGAGGTCGTTCACATCCACGACCAATACCTCGTGGGCACCGCCGGCAGCGCTGCGCCGATAGTCGGCGTAAGCAGCCACCGGGTTAGCATTGCCTTGTGCAGGGTCGGCAAAAAATGCCGGATGCGACAGGATGAGGTAATCTGCCGGCACAGCGCGATAGTCGCGAAACTGCACCGGCACGACGCGCTCAACGGCAAAGACGCCCTTGACCGGATTGACCAACCATAGCCGCCGGTCTTTGAACACTGGCGGCAGCACGACCTTGACCAGCCCTCCCTCCAGCCGCGTCTCTATGCGCGTGTAGTTGACAACGTCATAGAGCACTGGCATACCGCCACCCGAAGCGTCAAAAGCGGTAATCTCGAGGTACTTCTCGTCGGCTGGATTTTCTACGAAAAACTCCGCCTGTGCCGAATATCCAAAGTCGAACAGTCGAGGGTAACGTAGCTGAACCCTCGCCATGCTGTGGCGATCGTTGCCTCCCAAGGCCGAAGCTAAGCGAACCAGGTTGCTCGGTTGAAGCCGATTAGCAGCAATGAGATGCTCTTGCTGGATGACGCGCCAACCGCTAAACACCTCTTCGCTAAGCAGGCTGTCGTTGAGCGTTAGGCGCTGCCGATGATTGCCCGAGCCACACGCGTAGCGAAGAGTTAGGCGAGCAGGGGGGCCATCGGCGTACACGTGTTGAGCCGGTAGGTCAACAGAGAAATCACTCATAGGAAAGGTGCCAAAGCCCTCACCGCTGTACCACGAATACTGTACCTCTGGGCTGATCTGGCGTTTAAAGAGCGCGTTGCTGTAAGTGTAGCCAAACGTCCACCAGCAGTAGGTCTCCTTGGCCGGCGGATTGCTGAGGTCGTTGGGCAGCGTTCGGTAACGCAGGGCTGGCGTATGAGGCTCCCAAACGAGGAAATAGGCCGCAGTGTCGTTGAACAAGCTGTACCACGGGTTGAAGTCCTCTTCGAGCGGATTTTCCAGCAGCTGGCGGTCTAAGCTGCCGCGGTTTTTCTCGCCAAAAAACTCAATGGCGTCCGACGGTGACAATAGGCCATCGGTAGTCGCATAAAAAGGCACCTGTTGCCCCATATGGTAGAGTCGCCACTCTGCCACTGGCGCGACGCTCAAAGGGAAACCCGCTTGGTCTAAGGCTGAATACGCTATGCGGTAGATGCCGTCTTCAGCCACAGGGATGCGATAATATGTTTTGGAAAAGTCTACCCATTCGTTACCGTAGAGCGTATCGGCGCCATTCCACATTTGCGCCTGAATAGGTGCAACGAACAAAAGACCAAAAAGCCCGGTAAGCCAGCGCATTGTCATACCCATGAGAGTTGCCGAGGTGAAAGTACAGCGCTTCACCCGATTGACTATGCTCGGATAACGCGCAAGGGCGTTTCTTTGCCTGATAATGTGGCGGATTTGGAGCATTGGCTTTCTATTAAGTACACTGGTTGTTGAGGCGCAAGAAGTGCCGCTGATACGCCGCTTTTCTCCTAAGGTATATGGCGGCCAAAATCAGAACTGGTCATTGACCCAAAGCCCGGCAGGCTGGATCTACGCTGGCAACAATAGCGGCGTTTTAGCCTTCGACGGTGCTCGCTGGCGACGGTATTCATTACCTGAAGGTCAAACCGTGCGCGCCGTGGCCGCGGCCCCTGATGGTCGCATTTTTTGTGGCGGATTTGCTGAATTTGGCTACTGGCAAGCCGACAGCACCGGCAATATGACCTACTGCACACTGAGCAAAAACGTGCGCGCCGAACACATAGACCGTGAAGAAATCTGGCATATTCTCGTCACAGAGCGATTTGTTCTTTTCCAGTCTTTTTCTACCCTGTATAAATATGACTACCGCCACCCGCCCGTAGTATTGCGCCCTCCCGGTGCCATCATGTTTGCCCAACAGGTGCACGGGCGCGTGCTGCTGCCCGTCATTGGGCGCGGGTTATATGAGCTGCTGCCTGATCACACCTTTCGCTTCGTTGGTGGCAGCGAACCTTTGGCAAACACCATCGTCCAGTTCTTGGTTCCCGGCCCTGAGGGAGCCATCTGGGCGGGCACCGCCGACGCGGGGATTTTTGAACTGCACAATGGAACCTGCCGACCTTGGATACATCCGCTTAATGCCATTTTCAAAAAAAGCCAACTTAACAAGGCGGTATCCCTGCGCGATGGTGGCTGGGCCATAGGCACCATCCTACAAGGAGTCTATGTACTAGACAAAAACCAACACCTGCGCTTCCACCTCCACCGGGAGAATGGTCTGCAGAACAACACCGTCTTGGCCCTACTCAATGACCGCAGCGGTCATCTTTGGATAGGGCTTGACCGAGGGATCGACTTAGCCGCTTTGCAAAATCCCATTGTTTTTTACACCGACCTAGTCGGAAGAGTGGGCTCGGTGTATGCTGCTGCGCAATGGCAGGGGCGTCTTTATCTGGGCACTAATCAGGGGCTTTTTGTCCAAAAAAACGGCAGTTTTCAACTCATCGAAGGTACACAAGGCCAGGTGTGGGAGCTACTCGTAGCAGCTGGCGAGTTGCTGTGCGGACACAACAGCGGCACTTTTGCTGTACGCGGTGAGACAGCCCTGCGCCTATCCGAAATTACTGGCGGCTGGTGTACCATTGCCGTGCCCAATCGCAGCGACCTGTTGCTGCAAAGTACCTACACCGGTTTGGTGCTCTATGAGCACCCAGGCAGGGGGAGCTGGCGCATATCGAGCCGCGTCGAGGGCTTCAACGAGCCCCTGCGCAAAATTGCCTTTGACAGCGCAGGCTCACTCTGGGGCGTGCATCCTAACCGCGGTCTCTACCGCCTCCGCCTGAGCAAAGACTTACGCCAAGTGCTTGAATACCGCCTATTCCGGCAAGGCGACGCGGGCTTGCCCTTTGACTATGCCCTCGACCTAACCCGTATCGGTGAGCAGCTGGTGCTCAATGCTCAAATGGTGCCTTTAGCCATTCGAGACAGCGCTGGCCACACTGTCTTTCAGCCATTGGCCTCGTCCGGCCTACGCCAGAAGTGGCTCTGCGACACAGGCAACGGCTTTCTTTACACCGACGGCAACAGTGTGGTGTGGCAAACCACCGAGAGTGCCTATACCATTGCCGTGGCCTTAGTGCCCGGATACGAACGAGCCGAGCAACTGCGGCCCGGCGAATACCTATTTTGTTTAGAGGACGGCTACGCTCGCCTCGATTTACAGCAATTAGCGGCCTACCGACCCGAGCCGGCACCCGTGCAGCTGCAATATGTCAAAACGACACGCCGGCGCTTGCCGGCCCATTCACCCGAATTGCAGCTCTCCTACGCAGAGAACGACCTTACGGTGGTGTTCGGGGCGCCTGCTTTCGAGCATCCGCCGCGCTTCCGCTGGCGACTGGAGGGCCCTTCTGCCGCTGCCGCTTCGTGGCAAGAGAAGGCCGAAATCACCCTGGACAACCTCGAGCCTGGCGCCTACACGTTGCACATCGAGACCGACACAGGCGGTGCGCCTGCCTTGCTCACGTTTTATGTGCAGCCGCCTTGGTATCGCACCAGCTGGGCTTTTGGGGCCTACGCTCTCTTGCTGCTCTCAGCGCTGCTTTTCTTTGAAAGAATTAGCCAGAACCGCTTGCGACGTCAACGCGAACGCCTGGAAGCCGAAAAACAACAGGAATTGGCCAACCAACGCCTCGCTGCCGAACGCGAGCGCTTTTCCCTCGAATTGGCCAACAAAAACCGCGAGCTCAGCAACGCTGCCCTAAGTCTGGTGCGCAAAAACGAAGTGCTCCTTCACTTGCGCGAACAACTGCACCAAAGCGCCAACGACCCCAATGCCCTGCGAAAACTCATCCGGGAAATTGACCAACATCTGGACAGCGAACACGACTGGGCGCTCTTTGAAGCTGCCTTCAATGAAGTACACGACGACTTTTTCCGACGCTTGATGACAGCCTATCCACAGCTCACCCCCGGCGACCTGCGGTTGGCGGCTTACCTCAAACTCAATCTCTCCTCCAAAGAGATTGCTCCCCTGCTCAACATCTCCGTGCGCGGCGTTGAAAACAAGCGCTATCGCCTGCGCCGAAAACTTGGCCTGCCCGAGGAAGCTAACCTCACCGAATTCATTCTCCACTTCTAAAGCCGTCTCCTACAGTCAACGTTCAACTTCCGGCCGTCGATGTGCGTTTTTTAGGGCACGTTACCCTTCCAAAACCTGCAGCTATTCCGATTTTTGCCTCATAAATTCCCTGTCTCTTTATCCATACGTCAGCATGAATGCGCTCACCACCCACAACATTACCGTCCGCGTCGCAGCGCAGTACTTACCCGAGCAGTCTGCTCCCAGGAGAAGGAAATTCCTCTTTGGATACTACATCTCCATCGAAAATGGCAGTCAGCATACGGTACAGCTGTTAGGGCGGCGCTGGGTCATCAAGAATGCTGGTGGCGAAGTGCGCGTGGTGGAAGGACCTGGCGTAGTTGGCCAGCAGCCTGTGCTCGCCCCAGGAGAGACGCATCGCTACGCTTCCTATTGCGAAATGGATACTGAAGTTGGGGCAATGGTGGGAACCTACCTTATGCAGCGAACCGATACGGGCGAGCTGTTCGAAGTGCGCATCCCGCGTTTCTTACTGGTTACGCCAGCCAAGATGAATTGACTCCCTAATGTGAAGCTAAAAGGCCTGTTCTATACCACAGCCGCTCAAAAAGCCTACAGCAGCCCAATAACAAACGGGGGCTCAGCCGGTGCGGCTAAGCCCCCGTTCTTTCTTTTGCGCCTCATCTAGGACTTGAACCTAGGACCTACGGATTAACAGTCCGCCGCTCTAACCAACTGAGCTAATGAGGCATTTGCTAAAAAGCGGGGCAAAGGTATATGTACACTGAAGAAATGCGCAAGTCTCAACGACAAAAAAATTAGAAAACAGAGTCATTCACACTGTCGAGGTAGGCGCGGATTTCGCCAATGACCGACTGGACGCACCCCTCCTCGAAGGGCGAGCGAAGACGAGCCATCTGGACGAGTTGAAGAAAAGACCGGCTCCCACCCGCACGGCATAGCTGCAAATAGGCCGCCCACGCTGCAGAGCGATCTTCGCGGCTGCGCTTCCAAAATTGAAAGGCGCAAATCTGGGCCAAAGCGTAATCAATATAATAAAAAGGTGAGTTGTAAATGTGGTTTTGCTTTTGCCAAAAACCGCCGGTACGCAAAAAGAGGTTGTCGTCGTAGTCCCGATGGGGCAGGTAAATGCTCTCCCTCTCGAGCCAAATAGCCTTGCGCTCCTCGGGCGAGAGCTGCGGGTTTTCATAGATAAGGTGCTGAAATTCATCCACCGCTGCCGCGTAAGGCAAAAAGCGAATGGCGCTAGCCAGGTGCATGAACCGGTATTTCTCGGCGTCCTCACCAAAGAACAGGTGCATCCAGGGCCAGGCAAAAAACTCCATGCTCATGGAATGGATTTCGGCAGCCTCGCTGCTTGGCCAGTAGTATTCCTCCAAGTTCAGGTGTCGGCTCGACCACACCTGAAAAGCATGGCCTGCCTCGTGGGTGAGCACATCTACGTCGCCACTGGTTCCGTTGAAGTTAGAGAAAATAAAGGGCGCCTCATAGGCGGAGATGTACGTGCAGTAGCCGCCAGTAGCCTTGCCATCGCGGTTGACCAGATCCAGCAAATGCGCTTGAAGCATGTATTGGAAGAAGGTCTCTGTCTCGGGCGACAGCTCGCGATACATCTGGGCGGCACTGGCAATAATTTCCTGCGGCGTGCCTATAGGCTTGGGGTTGCCGGTAGGGAAAAGATAGTCTTCGTCGTAGTAGCACAAGCGCTCCAGCTTCAGTCGTCGGCGCTGGCGTTCGTAGAGCTCTGAGGCGATGGGCACAATAAGCTCCCGGATTTGCCGGCGGAAGGTTGCCACCATCTCCGGGGTATAGTCGGAGCGGCGCATACGGGCATAAGCAACACAAACAAAGTTCTCTGCTCCCAATTTTTGGGCTATCTGATGCCGCACCCGCACCATGCGGTCGAAGATGTCGTCCAGCAGGTCGGCGTTTTTTGCGAAAAAACTCCACCGCGCAGCAGCAGCGCGACGCCTCAGGTCGCGGTCGTCCGACTGCTCCAAGGGTACCAGGCTGCTCAAGTTGTAGGTCTTCCCTTCAAATTCGATGGCTGCTGTGGCTTTTAGGCGCGTGTACTCAGAGGAAAGCGTGTTCTCCTCCTGCAGATCGCCCAGAATCTCCGGCTGGAACGTTTTAAGCGCTAATTCCGCTACCACGAAGAGGTGTTCGCCGTAATGCTTTTTCAGCTCAGTCTTAAAAGGCGAAGCCAGCAAAGCCCGGTAGAGCCGGTCATTAAGCGCTTCAAAATCCGGCAATGCCGCATCGAAATAGTGGTTTTCGGCCTCGTAAAAAGGGTCGCGCGTATCAGCCGTATGGCGCACATAGCAAAGGCTGTACATGCTGCTGAAGTGTTTGCGTAGGTCGTTGATGCGGCTCAACAATGCCACTTGTTCTTCGGCGTTGGAGGCCCGTTCGAAGGCCTGCAGCAACTGATTAAAGGAGATGGTAATTTGTTGAAGATCAGGCCGTTTGTATATGAAATTTTCAAATTCCAGGGATGGATTGCCTATACTCGTCATGATTAAAACAGGTATTTGATTAAAGCGAGAGTAAAGGTAGGGGGAAGTGCAGAAATGGTTGTGGAGAAAGCAAACATGCCAACGTCTTGAGCGTAATTTGCCCCTCAAAAAGCAGAAGCATGCGCAAAGTACTGATTTTAGCCTTATTGGCCTGCATGAGCAGAGGAGCCTACACACAATCTACGGCTTTCGTCGTAGGTGGCGGGCCAAGTATGGGTTTTCAGCGGTGGGACAACTCGTTCGATCGCCAACCGCTGTTCAAATACCACGCGACGTTGGCCATTGAATCCGTGAATAATAAAGACGACCGTGGCGGCGTCTTCGCCCAAATTGGCTATCATATTCGCGGGAGTGCCAACCGCTTCACCTTTTTTCAAGGGGCGGGCAGTCCGTTGCTCATTTACACTGAAGAGTTTCAATTTCGCAATATTGCTTTGGTTTTAGGCGCCAAACAGAAGTTCGATTGGGGCCCCAGCAAGAAGTATTTCTACAGTATCGGTCTGCGCGGCGAATACACCCTGAATACCAACTTAAGCGAGCTAGTGGGTAGCCAGAATCCAGCCATTCAGATTTACTACCCTTTTGAGGGCGCAGTCAACCGCTGGGTGGCAGGTATGTCGCTGGGCGGCGGCATTGAGCTGCCCTTCTCCGAGCTGGTAGGCGGGCAATTGATGCTTTCGGCTCACCCCGACTTTCTGTTCCAGTACAATCAACCCTCCATACCGAACGTCATTGACCCGCTGAATCCGGGGCAGCGCATTGTCATCCCGGAGCGACGCATTCGCAACATTACCTTGGAGCTTACCTTAAGTCTGCGCCTGCTGCGCAAAGTAATTTACGAATAAAGACCTGCATGTCGTATGGGTTTTCGCTCTGCTATTCTTCGCCCCTTCGCCCTGGCTACAGCACGACGCATTCAGCGCATGGCTGCTAATGCCATTGCAGACCAAGAGCAGACATTGCAGCAATTAGTGCGGCAGGGACAGCGTACAGCCTTCGGACAGGAGCATCTCTTAGAAAATGTTCGGACGCCACAGGACTTGGCGCAAGCTGTACCCATTCGCGACTATGAAGGGCTGAAAACCTACATCGAGCGCATCAAAGCTGGAGAGCCTGACGTGTTGTGGCCAGGGCGACCGCGGTACCTGGCCAAGACGTCGGGCACCACCTCAGGGGTCAAATACATCCCTATGAGCCGTGAAAGCACACCGCTACACTTTGGTACTGCGCGCGATGCTCTGTTCAATTATTACGCCCGCACAGGCAACGGGCGCTGGCTCGACGGGAAAATGATTTTCCTCTCCGGCAGCCCCGCCTTAGACGACGTTGGCGGCATTCCCACCGGTCGCCTGAGCGGCATTAGCAACCATTTAGTGCCGGCTTGGCTGCGCACCAACCAATTGCCCTCGTGGGAAGTCAACTGCATCGAGGACTGGGAAGAGAAAGTGGAACGCATCGTAGACGAAACACTGCGAGCGGACATGCGCCTAATCTCTGGTATCCCCCCTTGGGTGCAGATGTACTATGAGCGCCTCCTGGCCAGAAGCGGCAAAAGAACGGTGCGCGAGGTTTTTCCTAACTATTCTGTATTTGTGTATGGCGGGGTCAACTTTGAGCCCTATCGCGCCAAATTGGAGGCATTGGTGGGCGCTTCCATTGACGCTGTGGAAACATACCCTGCCTCTGAAGGGTTCATCGCTTTTCAGGATGAGTTTCCACATCA
This sequence comes from Saprospiraceae bacterium, assembly GCA_041640515.1. Lineage (GTDB taxonomy): Bacteria > Bacteroidota > Bacteroidia > Chitinophagales > Saprospiraceae > M3007. The sequence continues at coordinate 8,458 of JBEQAD010000022.1, forward strand.
AGGGCTGCTGTTAAACACCAACGCAGGCATGTTTTTCGAGTTTGTGCCCGTGGCTGAAGTGGGGAACGCCAACCCCACACGCTTGTGGTTGCGCGACGTAGAAATTGGCGTGCACTACGCCCTCGTGCTGCACACCAATGCAGGGCTTTGGGGATACGACCTGGGCGACACCGTGCAATTTGTCTCTACCAACCCTTATCGGCTGGTTGTTAGTGGGCGTGTTAAGCATTTCATCTCTGCTTTTGGCGAGCACGTCATCGGCAAAGAAGTGGAAGAAGCCCTCTTGCCCGTAGCGCGCGAGGCCGGCGTCAACATTATTGAGTTCACCGTGGCGCCTCAGGTGACCCCGCCGGAAGGCGGCCTGCCGTATCACGAGTGGTTTATCGAATTTGATCGAAATCCCGCCGATATGCAGACCTTTGCACTGGCTGTGGACGCGCGTATGCGGGAGCAAAACATCTACTACGACGATCTTATCCGGGGCGGCATCTTGCGACCGTTGGTTATTCGACCTCTCCGACGCGATGCTTTTCGGAACTACATGAAGGCACAAGGCAAGTTAGGCGGACAAAACAAAGTGCCGCGCTTGGCCAATCATCGCGACATCGCCGCTGCTTTAGAAATGTTTGTGCTGTAGCGACAATAGCCCAGGGCAAAGCCCTCCATGTTTATTCCCAAAGGACGCGGGCTCTCTTGGATAAGAGCGCGCTGGTTTAAGCCTCCAAGCCCAACCGTGGTTGAGTGGAATTTTTCTGAAAAAAGCCACCAACCGTCAGGATTAGCCAAACGCTCGGGTACGGCTCTTGCGTTTCATAACGTCGGGCATAAGTATATGCGCTGGAGAAACTTACTTCGCTTTCGTTCGTTTGTCTTTGGAAAAAACACCCAACAATGAACACCTACATACGTATGGTTTCGGCTTCCGTCGCGGTGCTTATACCGCTGGTAGCCGCAGCTACCCACAATCGAGGCGGTGAAATACACATTGAGCAGATAGGCCCCCTCACGGTTCGGGCAACCATTATTACCTGGACACGTACCCTAAGCGTTAGCGCCGACCGCGATACGCTGACCATCTGCTGGGGCGACGGCACTTGCGAACAGGCCGGCCGAACCAATGGGGGCGGCAAAGGAATAGCCTTGAGCAATGAGGTTAAGTACAACATCTACATCGCCACACACACCTATGCCGGGCCTGCGCGCTACCGCATTTCTATGACCGATCCTAATCGAAACGCCGGCATCGTAAATGTGAACCCGCCTCAGTCAGAAAATGTCCCTTTTCACATCGAAACCATCTATACTTTTCTTGACCCTCAATTTGGCGGAAACAACACAACGCCCTACCTGCTGCAATCGCCCATTGATAACGCTTGCGTAGGGCGACCCTTTCGACACAATCCAAATGCTTATGATCCGGATTTAGATAGTCTATCATACCGGCTGAGCATACCCAAGCAAGCTATTGGCGTCAATGTGCCTAATTACAGCTATCCCAACGAAATTGCCCCTGGACCGAGTAACATCCTTCAACTGAACGAACGAACAGGCGATATTCTATGGGCTTCACCTCAACAAGCAGGAGAGTATAACCTGACTATTTTGATTATTTCCTGGCGTAATGGCGTGCCTATTGACACGACCACACGCGACATGCAAATTTTTGTATCGAACTGCCAGAATACCCCGCCCTTCGTCCAGGCGCCAGACGAACTGTGCGTCATTGCAGGGCAAATTATTCAGTTCCCCGTTGTAGGTACTGACCCTGACCCTGGTAACTTTCTCTTGCTAACGGCATCAGGCGGGCCTATGGTGCAGGCGTACAGCCCCGCGACGTTCTCAGCGCCTTCGGGCTTTACCCTGCCGCCAGTAACGGGCAATTTCTATTGGCAAACGACGTGTGAGCACATTTCCAACTTCCCTTACACCATGGTGTTCAAAGCGGTGGATTCCCTTAACCCCGGTACCCCGCCATTGGCTTTCTTAAAAACGGTGAACATTCGCGTCGTAGGGCCTCCCCCTCTTGATGTGCAGGCCGAGGCACAAGCCGGCGAAATAGAGGTCAGCTGGGCAAAGCCTTATGAATGCGAGAACGCTGCAGAGAACTATTTTTTAGGCTTTTCGGTATGGCGCCGAGAAGGCTCCAATCCCTTTGTTCCAGATTCTTGTTCGCCAGGGTTGGCTGGGCGCGGATATACGCGGTTGGTCTTTGTTACGCGCCAGGAGAAGGACGGACGTTATTACTTTAGAGACACCCAAGTGGAGCGCGGGCGCACCTATTGTTATCGCATTGTGGCGCTCTTTGCCAGGCGATCGGCTGGTGGCTATCCATATAACATTGTGGAAAGCCTACCTTCTAAGGAGGCTTGCGCTCAACTCCCGCGCGACCTTCCACTACTGATACGCGCCTCCGTGGAGCAGACGTCTGACCTGCAAGGCCAAATCGAAGTGTGCTGGACAAAACCCGTAGCCGAAGACCTGGACACGTTGGCCAACCCCGGCCCTTACCGGTACGTGTTGCTGCGCGGCCCTAACCTTAGCGGCGGCCCTATGACGCCGGTGCCTGGAGCAGTATTCACTGCTAACAACTTCTGGCAAGCCAACGATACCTGCTTCTTGGACAATAATCTAAACACCGTTATCCAACCCTATCACTATCAAGTGGCGTTCTACACGCGCGGTGAGTTCAACACGCCTTTCGGTAGAACAGACGAGGGCTCCTCCATCTTCCTCAATATCAAGTCGTCGGACAAGGTAAACATACTCACTTGGCAAGAAGATGTGCCCTGGACGAATTTCAGCTATACAGTGTTCCGGCGCAACAACACTACAGGCCAGTTCGATTCTATTGCTACCACTACCTCCCCCGCATATACTGACCGAGGTCTGGATAACAACACCGAATACTGCTATTACGTACGCAGTGCAGGCACGTACAGCATTCCGGGCGTAAGAGATCCGCTGTTCAACCACTCGCAAATCACCTGTGGGGTACCCATTGACACCGTTCCGCCTTGCACACCTAAGTTGACCGTTACCAACCTGTGCAACAGCGGCACCTCGACGCCACCTGACCCGCCTTATGAGAATCACTTGCAGTGGACTCATCCCGCCCTGAGCTGCCCCGACGCCGGCGATGTAGTGCGGTACTATTTATGGTATAAGCCCTTCGAGGGCGAACCCTTGGCATTGCTAACGACTATAGAAGACGCCAATACAACCTCCTGGACGCACGTGTTGGAAGAAAGCCTTGCAGGGTGCTATGCCATCTCTGCAGAAGACTCCCTAGGCAATAAAAGCCCGCTGAGTACGCCCTTGTGCACAGACAACTGCCCGGCCTACGAGCTGCCCAACGCCTTTTCACCCAATGGTGACGGCTTTAACGATGTCTTTCGCCCCTTTCCTGGTTGGCGCTTCATCGAGCGGGTAGAAATGCAAATCTTCAACCGCTGGGGTAACCTCATCTTTGAAACCAATAACCCAGCCATCGAGTGGAATGGGCGCAATTCGGCCGGCAATGAGGTGCCCGAAGGCACTTACTTCTACTTATGCAAGGTGTACGAAAGACGCGTGGAAGGCATTATCCTGCGGCCAGAGGCGCTCACGGGTTACATCGAGCTAAACCGCGGTGGGCACTAAAACGCACAACGGGCTGCCTCTTTTTGCCCGAGACAGCCCGTTATTGCCTTTCCCAGACGTACTTTGCTTTACTTTTCTAAGGACCTTTTTTCCGCTTCGCGCATCCCTTGGCGGACTTCCTCCTCCACCGCGTTGCGGGCATTGTTAAACTCCCGAATGCCTCGCCCCAAGCCGCGCATCAGCTCCGGTATTTTGCTGCCACCAAAAAGAAGGAGCACGACCAGAAAGATGAGGACAAGCTCTGTCGCGCCAATGTTGCCGATAAAAAGTGTGTGGAGTGCCATAAACCCTAATTTTGAAGACCGCCCTCTGAAAAAAGCAGGCGGGTGAAGAAATGCCTTTTTTGACCCAAAAAGTGATGCAAAGTTACATGCCGTGGCGCTGTCAAAACGACTTAGAAGCGATAATCTTGCCTGTGTTAACAAAGAGAAAAGGATACCCATGCGTGTCAGAGACATTACCGCTGTTTTAGAAGCTGTTGCTCCTTTGCATTTACAGGAAGCCTACGATAATGCCGGCCTGATAGTCGGCGACCCTGAGCAGGAAGTAACCGGTGTACTTTTTTGCTTAGACTCTACCGAAGCTGTTGTGGCTGAGGCTGTTGAGAAAGGCTGCAACCTGATAGTGGCACACCACCCCATTGTCTTTCGAGGGCTGAAGCGCCTCAATGGCGCTACTTACGTGGAACGCACCGTTGTGCAAGCTATCCGCCAAGGTATAGCCATCTATGCCATCCATACCAACCTGGACAACGTATTACAGCGGGGCGTCAACGCCAAGCTCGCAGAACGCCTGAACCTCGGCGATCTGCAAATACTCGCCCCCCGGCCTGGAACTCCCACTGTCGGCGCAGGCATGATCGGCCTATTGCCTACGCCACAAAGCGAGGTTGACTTCCTGCAACACGTAAAAACAGCTCTCCACGCAAGCTGCTTGCGGCACACGGCCTGGCTTCATCGCCCTGTGCAACGCGTAGCCATCTGCGGCGGAGCTGGCAGCTTCCTGATACCCTCGGCCATAGCCCAGGGCGCTGATGCTTTGGTCTCTGCCGACTTCAAGTACCATGATTTTTTTGATGCCGACGGTCGCCTCCTCATCGTTGACGTAGGGCATTATGAAAGCGAGCAATTCACTATCGAACTTTTGCGCGATATCGTTCGTGAAAAATTTCCTACTTTTGCGCTCCATTTGACCAAGGTGCTAACCAATCCCATTTTTTATTTTTAAGATGATGCCGCCCTTTCTTCGGATACTGCGGCAAGCTGTTGACAACATTCTCACCACATATAAGGTCTGTTATGGCAACCACTATTGAAGCCTCTGTTTACGAAAAATTAACCAAGTTGTGGCACCTCCAGCAAATTGATACCCAATTGGATGAAATCCAAGCCCTCAAGGGCGAATTGCCCATGGAAGTAGCCGATTTGGAAGACGAGATCGCAGGTCTGGAAACGCGCTGTCGGAAAATTCGCGGTGTTATTAAGGAAATTGAAGCAGAAATTGCTGAAAAGCAAGCAAAAATCAAAGAGTACGAAGGGCTACTGAAGAAATACCGCAAGCAAATCGAGGAAGTAAAAAACAGTCGCGAGTACGAGGCACTGACGAAGGAAATCGAGATGGCCGAAGTGGAGATCCAACTGGCCGAAAAACACATCCGCCAAGCACGCGGCAAGGTAGATGCGCAAAAGGAAATGCTCGCCAACGCCGAAGCCCGCACAGCAGCCCGCCAAAAAGATCTGGAAGTCAAAAAAGTAGAACTGCAGGCTATTATAGCCCGCACGGAAGCAGAAGAAAACGAGCTGCGAGCCAAGAGCGCCAAAGCCCGTGAAGGCATCGAAGAGCGCCTATTGCTCGCTTACGACAAGATGCGCTCCACATTCCGCAATGGGCTGGCCGTGGCCACCATCGAGCGCGATGCCTGCGGCGGCTGCTTCAACGCCGTTCCTCCTCAGGTGCAACTGGAAATCGGCTTGCACAAGAAAATCATTGCCTGCGAGCACTGCGGCCGTATCCTCGTGGACAGAGCTATTGCCTATCCAGAGGCTACCGCTGACGTGTAAAATAGATTTGGCACCGGTTTTGAATATGAGGCCCTCGAAAGAAATTTCGAGGGCTTCGTTGTTAAAAAAGCACTTCACGTGCCAGGATTTTTTGGAAAAACCAACCTCTGCGCGCTGGTAATTTCCGGAAATACTCGTTTCTTGCGTGGTCTTTTTTAATACCACCCTCTTCGCAAACGAAAAGTGTTTCCTGCCATGCGGACTCTGTACACCCTCACCCTCCTCTCCTTATGGCTACTGCCAGGCGCGCTCAGTGCGCAAGTTTTTAAAATTTACGATAATTTCTCTCAATTAGAAGAACGCATTGCCCAGGCACCAGGCTCCACCTTGCTTGTCATCAATTTCTGGGCAACTTATTGCAAGCCGTGTCGAGAGGAATTGCCTTATTTCAACGCCCTGCACGAAAAGTACGCCAACTCAGACTTTCGGGTTATCTTAGTCAGCCTCGATTTTAAAAGTGAATTGGAAAAGAAGTTTATCCCCTTCCTCCGAGATGCTGCCCTCCGCCCGGAAATTATCTTATTGGCAGACCGGTATCAGGACGAGTGGATACCTCGCGTCAAGCCAGATTGGCCAGGAACTCTCCCCCTTACTATGTTGGTATTAGGCAACAATCGAGCCTTTCGAGAAGAAGAATTTCAGAACTTCGGAGAATTAGAACAATTCGTCAAAGACTTCTGCGAAAAAGTAGGCCAGCCCTTGCCTGAAGGCAGCAACTAATGCTGTGCGCCATGACAATGCGATAATATAAACCAATACTTTTTCAGAGCCAACAATTTCTTCACACACAATTTCCCCTTGGCTATGAAACTAAAATCTTTACCCCCCCTCCTTCCGCTCATGGGAGCGGCTTTCCTATGCTTCTCACGTATAGAAGCGCCCACCTACACCATCAGCGATACGGTAGAAGATTTCCAGTTGGTCAATGTGGTAAACGGCCAGACGGTTTCGCTGTCGGATTATGCTAATGCTCGAGGTGTGGTTATCGTTTTCACGTGTCTCCATTGCCCTTACGCTCAGTTGTACGACGATCGCCTCATTCAGCTGCACAAAGAATACGCCCCCCAGGGCTTTCCAGTGCTGGCTATCAACCCTACCTCACCGAGGCTCTTCCCTGAAGACTCTTTCGAAAATATGCGTGAGCACGCTCGACGTAAAAAGTACCCCTTTCCGTACCTGCAAGACGACACGCAGAAAATAGCGCTCCGTTTTGGCGCTAAGCGAACGCCTCACGTTTTCTTGTTAGACAAGAACCGCGTGGTGCGCTACATCGGCAGCATAGATGACAATCCTGAGAATGCCCGCGCTGTCAGTAAGCACTTCCTGCGGGACGCCATTCAAGCCTTACTACGCGGCGAGCGCCCTTATCCTGAGACAGCACAAGCTATCGGTTGCCCGATTCGGATAGATAAGCAACTGCAGGACTCGACAAAGCGTCGCTAACAGCCGCTTGTCCATTGTCGGACAACGGCGGTTTTTCGCGCAACAACCACCGCACTAACACAGGCGAGAGATACAAATCGCACAGCAGCGCTCCTACCAAGGTGATGCTGATGATGATGCCTACGATAAACGAAGGCGGGTGGACAGAAAAAAGCATCACCAAGAAGCTGAAAAACAAAATGATACTACCCAGCGTCATGGCTTTGCCCGTTTCCACCAGAGTGGTCTCCAACGACTGCTCCACGCTCAAGCCCCGACTGCGGCAAAGGCGGAAAGTGCTGAGAAAGTGGACGGTATCGTCTGTAGCAATGCCAAAGACAATACTAAACACTGTAGCCACGCCAGCTTCCAGCGGAATGTCTAAAAAACCAATAAGAGCGCCAGCAAAGAGTAGAGGGAGCACATTCGGGATAGTAAAAATGACAACTAAACGAACGTCGCGGAACAGCAAAGCCATCAGAAGCGCCACTGTTAGCACCGAAGGAATAAGCCCTTCGAGCATATTGTCTCGAATGTATGCGGAGTTTTTATCCACGATCACCCCCGTTCCCGTAATGCGGAACCGCGCTACCGTGGAATCGGTGTGATGTAGTATCCACTGCTCCAAATCTCCCTGGATGACAGCGATAGAGTCTCGCCCAATGTCCTGGATGCGGGCAGTGATGCGGGCCTTGTCGCGGTGGTGGCTAAGCAGCACTTCGGCAGCGGGATTGGGAAATCGTTCAGCTAATCGCCGATAGCGCAGCAGCTCTTCGTCCTCATCGGGTAGGCGATAAGCCTCTGGGCGGTTGCTGTAATGCATCGCGTGGAGGCTGCGATATAGGTCGTTGATGGAAGTATGCACCCGAACCGGCGGATATTGGTCCAGACGCCTCTCCACTTTATCCATCTCGCGCAAGACTGAAGGATCGTCGGCGGAGCGGCCAGCCTGAGGAAAAACAGCTATTTCGACCGGCCGAAAACCCGCAAATTTTTCCTCGAAAAACAAGAAATCACGGGTAATCTGAGCACCTCGAGGAAGGTTTTGCTTAATGCGGTAATCCGTGTGGATGCGGGCAATGCCCACCAGCGAAATTCCCACAGCCACGGCGAAAGCCCATACCACCTGTCGCTGATGGGTGCGAGTGACGGAATACACCCGGCGCATAAAACGCTCCCAAAAAGCCCACTCTGGCGTGTCGCGAATCAATTGCTCGCGCTGAAAGCGCGGTAGCCACATCCACAACCAACCGTAGATGACGACAAAAGCAAGCACTACACCTAAGGCGGCATTCACACCAAAATCTCGTATCGGCTCGGTGCGATTGCTCAGAAGTGAGAGAAAGCCAATGGCCGTAGTCACACACGTAATGAACGTAGCCAGCCCAATCTCACGCACCGTAATGCGAATGGCCTGAGAGGGCACTTGCCCTTTCTCCAACTCATCTAAATATTTGGTTGTCAGGTGAATAGTATCAGCCACGCCGACAATGCACATCAGCACTGGATACAGGGCCGCCAGCGCGTTTAATTCTCGCCCCAACAGACTAAGAAGGGCCAAGAAAAACAGCAGCGCCAAGCCAATACCCGTCATTGCCAGAAACACCGTGCGCCAGCGGCGGAAGATGAAAAACAGAATGGCAGAAGCTAGCAAGACCGCCACGACGGTGGACACTGCTATCTCGCGTTTCTGCATAGCCACCATATCGCGATGGAAGTAAGCCCGCCCCAACCGGTATACGCCATCGAACGTATACTGCGCCAACAAACTATCCAACGCCTCCATCAGGGCAACGGACTGCTCGTAGGTGCTCTGGCTCACCGTCTTGAGCACCACGTTAAGCGCTGTGCCATCTTCGGAGATGAGGTTGTGCACAAAACGCTTGTCCTGCAGCACGCGTACGCGATCGGTAGCATAGTACGTAGTGTCATCTATGTGAATGGCTGGCACGGCAGTTACGCCGAAGGGCGTGCGCACTGGGTACCGCATGGTCGTCAGCGACAACACTGACGTCACATGAGGCAGGTCTTTCGCCTTGAGCGTAAAATCGTGCACCTGCTGAAGAAAAGACGGCTCAAACACACCCTCTCGACGCTCGAAAGCCACCAGCAGAAAGTTATCGTCGCTTTCAAAATCGCGGATATACTCTTTGAAAAACTCCCAATCCGGATCGCCTTTCGGAAAAAACTGCTCAAAGTCGAAGGAAAACGTCAGGCGCGTGAGAAGAAACAGGCTGACAGCGATAGCAACGGCGTAAAGCGCCAGCAAAGCATTGCGATAATGGTGCATGACAAAGACGAGGCGTTGCCGGGCATCAGGCATTTTGTGGCAGGAAAAACCACACAGCAGCGGAAAGGTTTACCACCTGCGCCTTTAGTTGCGAACGATATCCTCTCCCTATTCTACACAGCAAGTTTAGAGGTTCAGGCGTGACAGGCAAGACACCACTGCATTCTAAAATGACATTCAGGCCTACAACAACGCAAAAGCGTCGGCATCGCGCAAGAAAGGCAGCTGCTGGCGGAAGGCGTGAAGAGAGTCCAGCGAAAGTTCTGCCGTGAACACGCCTCGCTGGTGCGTCAGCAGGCAGAGCGACTGGCCCGAAAAGTCCCACACGCCGGAATCGCCCTGATATTCTATGCCATTGCCATCAGCACCTACGATGTTGACGGCGGCCACGTAGCACTGATTCTCGATGGCCCGGGCAGGCAACAGCGCGCGCCAGTGATGGGCGCGTCGGGCGGGCCAATTGGCTATGTACAAAAGCAAGTCGTAAGGCTCGTTTAGCGGCTGTCGGCTCCACACGGGGAAGCGCAGGTCGTAGCAAATGAGCGGGCAGATGCGCCACCCTCGCCATTCCACCAGCAGGCGGTGCTGCCCTCCTGTGTACGTTTGGTCCTCTTTGCCCAAACCGAAAAGGTGGCGCTTGTCATAGTGCTGCAAGCTGCCCTCGGGAAAGGCTACTACTAAGCGGTTGTAAAAACGCCCCTCCTCCACACAAATAAAACTGCCCACGACGGCGGCATGGAGCTCCGATGCTTGGCGAAGCAACCAGCGCACCGTAGGGCCATCCATGCCTTCTGCCAGTGCTGCGGCATTCATCGAGAAGCCCGTAGTGAACATTTCTGGCAACAGCACAAGGTCAGTCTGGCCGGCCAGTGGAGCCAGCAGAGCCTCCGCGCGGGCACAATTTTCGCTCGGCGACTCCCACACAAGGTCTGTTTGTACAAGGGTCAGGCGCATGAGAAAATCTATCAAAAGCTACAGGCCAAAATACACCGAGCGGCTCATTCGCAGCGCTCTGATAGCGTGCGAATAATTCGCACCTCTTCCAGCGCACGGCGAAGGTGGGCAACAGCTGCCTCCCATTGGTCGGCGGTCAGAGCATTGCGGCAGACCTCTTCAGCGCGCAAGCAGGCCCGATGCACTTCTGAGCAGCCGTCCAGGGTGGAAGCCAGATACTCCGCATCGCGCAGCACACGCAGGGCATGCTCTATTTTTTGGGCCAATATGTGAAAATCACCCGACGCTTTAGCGTCGCTCAAATCCAGCTCTACCATCAGCGCGTCGCGCACCAGTAAGTCAGAGGGCAGATAGCGCCGTTCCGCCCCTGCCGATGACGACAATTGAGTGAGACAGTTTTCCGCA
>JBEQAD010000023.1:0-13030 GCA_041640515.1 Saprospiraceae bacterium
CCGAGTAATCGAGGGTGTCTATGGTGGTCCGGGTATAAAAATGCAGGTCGCGCGTCCAGTCCACACGCTCTAACCCGTGTTGCACGAAGTGGGGAATGTCGTGGGTGTCCAATTTAGGGTCGTCATCGGCCGCTGCGATGAAGAGAAACTTAGCCAGCGACGTCTGGCCGGAGCCTAAGATGCGGTTAGCAATGGTAAGGATTTCCTCGGGTACGCGTTCGCGGAAGGGCATGTAGCGCTCGTAGCCTATCGCCAGCAAGAGTGGATGCACGCCGGCGGCGTCTACCGCGTGCAGCTCCTTGAGGCCTGGAAACTCCTGGGGCGTGAGTGGCGCCACCAGCTGGTGGATAAGCCAACCAAAGCTGCTGTCTTCCTGGGGCGGCCGCCCGACGACGGTGAAGTGCCAAAGCGGGTTTTTGCGGTGATAGACGCGGTGCACGCGCAACACTGGAAAATCATGGGTAAGTGAATAGTATCCCAGATGGTCGCCAAAAGGGCCTTCGGGTTTTTTAACGCCCTTCAGGATTTCGCCAGTAATGACAAAGTCCGCGTCGCTACTTAGCAGGTAGCCGTCGCGACGCACGTAGCGGAAGCGGCGCCCGCCGAGCATGCCGGCAAAGGTGAGTTCGCTTAAGCCCTCGGGCAGCGGCATGATGGCCGCGAAGGCATGACTGGGCGGGCCGCCAACGAACACGCTACAGCGAAACGGCTCCGGGCGTTCGTTGTACTTAGCGTGGTGCACGCCAATACCGCGGTGCAACTGGTAGTGCATGCCTACTTCCTGGTCGGGTAAGTAATCATTGCCCGACAGCTGAACGCGGTACATACCCAAGTTGGAGTGCAGCAGCCCGGGTTGATCGGGGTCTTCCGTAAATACCTGAGGCAGGGTGATGAAGGCGCCGCCGTCCATCGGCCAGCTCTTAATCTGGGGCAGCTGGCCAATGGACGTCGTGCCGTACAAGATAGGCGGCGGCAGCAGGCTGCGCATGGGCAACGCCGACAGCGCTGTAAAAGGCGCCGAGGTGTAGCGCAACGGGGCTTTGAAGAAGGCTGACGGGTCCTTCTTTAGTTCAATGACGCGTTTGACGCGCTCCAACGTGTGCCGGAAAAGGAACGCCGTGCGTTCGAAGGTGCCGTAGAGGTTGCTCACCCCCTGGAATGGGCTACCCTGGATGCGCTCGTACAAGATGGCTGGGCCGCCGCGGTCGAACACTTGTCGATGAATTTCAGCGACTTCCAGATGGGGGTCAACTTCTTCTCGAATGCGGAGCAGCATGCCGTGGCGCTCCAGGTCGCGCACTGCGTCGCGCAGGCTGTGATAACTCATAAGATGAATTTACCCCGCCAAAACAGCCGCTAAGCGGTTAAGGTTGGGCGGCAGAGCGCTTTTCACTCTCGGACATGCGCTAAGCGAGCGTTCCGGTAGGTAGGATCGAGCAAAAGAGTGCGCATTTTTTTAATGCTTTCGCGCGGGCCTACGTCCACGGCCATGTTGATAAGCCACTCGGGCAGCTGACCACCTGGATGGGAGTAAAGGTAATACTCCACATGGAGCACTCCAGGCTTTACCGGGCAAATCACCCACTTGGAGTGCGCCTTGCGGATGCGCACAACGCCGGCCACCTCCGGAAGCATGTCGGGGGCTGCGACGCTGACCGAAGTGATGGTGCGTGTATTGGAGTCTTGCTTCAATTGGGTGTGCATAACGAGGTCGCGGTCGCTCAGCGGCCACGGGAAGTCGAATCGAGAATAGTAGTACATCTCCGTTTCCGAAACGCGCTTAACCAGACGCGACTCCATGAGGTGATACCCCCATTGCGGATACGAGGAAACATCGTCGAACAGTTGTACGATGCCGGCCAAAGAGGTGCGTATAGTAGTAACAAGTTTCAGCTCGTGCACATCGCTGGTTTGGCGATAATACACCTGGACACCATCTTTTTCGCTGCGCAGTACCCAGTTATCTGAAGATTGAGCCTGCAGTGTGGAGAAGAGAACGGATAGCGCAGCCCACAGGGGTAGCGCCATAGAAGAAGGAGCTGTGAGGCGTCTCATAGTAGTAGGGGAAGAGGTAATTGACTAGTATGCATGAGGGCAAAGCCAAAAACGGGCCAAATAGGAGCGGCTGTATGTAATTGCAGCCAGTTAGCTAACGGTTACGGCTGAAGGTGCCTCGAACTGCAGACGAGCCAAGGTGCTGTAGATGCCTCCTTCGCGCACAGCCAACTCCTCGTGAGTGCCCTGCTCAACGATTCGGCCGCTGTCGAGCACGTAAATGAGGTCTGCTGAGCGCACTGTAGCTAAGCGATGCGCGATGATGATGCTGGTGCGTCCTTCCATGAGATTGTTCAATGCGTCCTGAACGATGCGCTCGCTTTCTGCATCAAGGGAAGAGGTCGCCTCGTCCAGCAATAAGATCGCGGGATTGCGCAAAATGGCCCGGGCAATGGCGATACGTTGGCGCTGCCCCCCCGAAAGGCGGATACCGCGCTCACCTACGATGGTATCGAGACCCTGCGGAAACTGCTGGATAAACTCCAACGCGTTGGCTTTGCGCGCTGCGTCAATAATTTCCGCCTCAGAGGCCTCTGGTTTGCCGTACTGGATATTTTCTCGAATGGTACCGCCAAAAAGGATAACCTCCTGAGGTACCAAGGCAAAGTTGGCGCGATACGACACCAGGTCGTAATCGTAAATGCTGACACCACCAATGCGAATATCGCCCTTTTGCGGTCGATGAAATTGCAATAAGAGCTGTATGAGAGTGCTCTTGCCAGCGCCACTCTGGCCAACCAGGGCCACTTTTTTGCCCGCTGGAATGACGAGATTAACGCCCTTGAGCACCTCCACGTCCGGGCGCGTAGGGTAGGCAAAATGCACATCTTGGAATATCACATCCGCCTCCAGGCGATGCGCCGGGCGATGGGTCTGCGGGCGCTCTTCGGCTTCCACAGGCAAGCGCAAAATCTCGCGTACGCGCTCCGTAGCACCCAGGGCACCAACTAATTCTGTGTAAAAATTCCCCAGCCCTGCAATCGCACCGCCAATGACAGCAGTGTAAGTAACAAAAGCAATCAACTCGCCAGCGGTCATCTGCTTAGTCTGAACCAAATACATCCCGAAGCCCAGCACGAAGAACAAGGCGCCAAAGAGCATGGTGATAATGAACACAGCAAAAATGGCCCGACCGGAGGCGTAGCGCATCGAGACGTCCACTACCCTATCGTTAGCGCGAGCATAGCGGGTGCGCTCGAAAAGCTCATTGGTGAATGCCTTAACGGCGTGAATGCTCTGCAATGTCTCGTCCAAGATTGTGTTCGCCTCGCCTAACGCATCTTGGCGTCGTTTAGACAATTTACGCACCCATCGACCAAAAACTATAGCGCCGATAACAATGATTGGAAACGTGGCTAACATGACGCCTGCCAGCCGCGGAGACATCCACGTAAGTAGGACGATGCCTCCTATCAAAATGAGCAATTGGCGAAAAAATTCGGCCAGCACGAAGTAAAGCAAGTTGTACAGGCGTTCCACATCGTTAGTTAGGCGGCTGACCAGCTCCCCCACGCGGTTTTTCTCAAAAAAGACAATGGGCAGCGCAATGAGTCTTTCGTACAAGGCCCGACGCACATCAGCCGTACCGCGCTCGCTGACCACGGCAAACAATTTCACCCGCAAATACGAAAGAAGGCCCTGGAAAATGAGAATGGCCACCAACCACAGCCCTATCCGCTTCAGGTCAAAGTCCACCACTATCCCCTGTGCCACGTCAAGCATCTTGCCAATGAGATAGGGAAAGAGCATAAATACCCCACTGGACAGAAAGAGCAACACCAAACCGGCAAAAAAATGAAACCGATACGGGCGAATAAAATGGAAAAGATAGAGGGCCTCCCGAAGAGATTCCCGCGACAACCGCGGTCGAGTATTATTCAAAGTCATGGGTGCAAAATTGTGGCGATAAACTGTTGGCTGAACAAAATGTTGTGGGCTGCTGTGTAAAAGTTTCGCGTTTTCTTTGCTGTTCGTTCAGGCTCTTTGTTTTTTATTGCATATGAATAACCGCCTGCTTGTCCCCGTTGGAGTTTTTATCGTTTGGAGCGTCATCTGCTGGCGCTGGTACGTTTGCGGCATCAAACAACAGTGCGGCAGCGCCGCTGCTCAGGTGTCCTCACTGAATCAGGCCGTGCCCTTTCCCGTGGATACCTTCCTGCAGGAAAACAACACCGACTTGCCTGTAACCGCTGTAGAGCCATTGCCTCAACCCCCTGCACCGCCTTCGCCCTCCTCGATTACAGATGTGACCCAGGTATCTATTGATGAACAACCCGGCCAAGTGCTTATCCACTTTCCCTACAATTCCATCCGACAAAAAGACGCTGAAGCCGTGGACGAATACCTGACACAACTGGCAAATTACCTAAAAGCCACCCAGCAAAAAGTAACGCTTACCGGCCACACTGATTTTGTGGGCGACTCCAAGGGCAACTACCAATTGGGGCTGCAGCGCGCCAAAGCCATTAAAAAGATTTTAGTGAATAAAGGCGTACCCGAAGAAAACATCCTCTGCCGCTCAGAAGGCGATAAAAGACCCATAGCCAGCAACGACAATCCGCGCGGCCGCTACAAAAACCGCCGGGTCGAAATCCAAATAACGCCTTGACCCCTCCCAAACGCGCTAAGTTCTTAAGATAAACACCCATGTTTAAACAAGACATCTTTCAAGGGCCAGGTACTGGCACATTCAGCACCCATACGTTCGAAATCCTGCTGATGCTCTTCGTAGCTGGCCTCATTGGCCTTTGGCTGGGCTGGCTGCTATGGAGCCGCTATCGCGAGCAAGCGGAACAGCTGCGCATCGAAAATGCCAGCTTGCTAAGCACCACAGATGCTCTTCGCAAAGAAATAAGCGATCTCAAAGCAGAGTACGCCACGCTGGCCTCAGACCGTGCCGCTCTACAAACCCGCGTAGACAGCCTGACGTGGGAAAATAACACCTTGAAAGTCACCAACAACCAGCTTCAAGAGGAATTGGGCAAAGTACAGGTCAGCTACCGCAACCTGTCTGCTGAGCTGGGGCTAAGCCTGGAACCAGAGACCCCAAATGAAGAAATCCCGCTGGAGATCGCTGCGCTGCCTGATCATACAGCTGCACTCAATACCGACACGGCCGCCGAAGCCGAGGTTGACTCTGGAGCTCCTACTCACACCGAGGCAGATACGCAGCCACTACATAGCATGGCTACACGTGCCGAAAGGACGCTGCCCGTAGATGTGGCGCTTACGCCAGAGGAAGAAGAGCCTGCGCTGCAGCCCGCTGATGTCCAAAGTTGGCGCGAACAGCCACAAGAAAGCCTTAGCGGCCAACGAAATGCGGCAAATAGACCTGAAACCGCCAACACCGTCCAGTTCATCAAACCGGTACCCCGCGGTACTATCATCCCTATCGAGGCGCTGTCAGAGCCGCCAGCGCTGCCTCCTGTGGATGAGCCCGAGCCTCTGACCACACCCGAAACGCCCACAGAGGACATCGGTGAGCCGCCTATCCTTGTTGTCGATGGACCGCGCGACGACCTGAAAGTCATTGAAGGCATCGGACCCAAAATCGAGCGCCTTCTCTTCTCTAAAGGTATCACTACGTATGGACAGCTGGCCGCTACGTCTGTGCAGCAACTCAAAGACATCTTAACGGAAGCTGGCCCCCGCTACGCTATGCACGACCCCGGCACGTGGTCAGCCCAGGCCCTACTGGCTGCCAACGGCGAATGGGAAAACCTCAAAGCTTATCAAGAATTTCTACACGGCGGCAAGCGCCCAGAGAAGTCATAGTATGCTGGTCGTCAGCGGATAACAATTTCTCGAATGTAATTCTCGCCCATCTCCTCGTTGAGAAGTTCGCGGATTTTCTCCCGCGCAAACGATAGCTCTTGCCTCAAGGGCGCCGACAAAACGGCAACGTAGAGCACGCCTTTTTGCACACGCACACTGGAAATGTAAACGCCTATGGTTTTATCCATAAGTCTGTGCCATGCCGCCTGCGCCTTCCACTCCTTGAGGCGGTCATCCAGCCGGTACTCGCGCAACATGGCCTCCAGCGCTTCCTTCAAGGTTAGGTCGTTTCTCTGTTTCACCCGTCTAATTTTTTGCACCTACCAACAAAGGTAGGTATTTGCGCTGCCTCGCGCAAGCAGCCTCCTTTCTTCCCGCACCATTAAAATTGGCGACCTTTGCCGATATGCTACCGCTCTTCTTCGCCCGACGATATCTGTTTGCGAAAGGCAGTGCCAACGCCATCCACATCATTTCTGGCATTTCCGTGCTGGGCATTGCTATTGGCACGGCAGCCCTTATCTTGGTGCTGTCGGTTTTTAATGGCTTCGAAGATCTGCTGTCCGGGCTGTTTGGCTATTTCAACCCAGAAATCAAAATACTGCCTGCCAAAGGCAAAACCTTTGAGGTTAGCGAGACCTTACTGGGACGCTTGCGGGAAACACCTGGAGTAGCCTTAGTGAGCGAAACGCTGGAAGAAATTGCTTTTTTTGAGTATGAAGGCTCGCAGGATTTCGGTGTGCTTAAAGGCGTAGACGGGTACTACGCTCGGATTAACGATATCGATTCCACCATCAGCGATGGGCGCTACGCCCTGCGAGAGGGAGAAGTAAATTATGCTGTAGTAGGGGCTGGCATGAGCAACAAGCTAAGACTCCGGGCGCAGAGTGCCATAGCACCGCTGCGCGTGTACATGCCTCGAAAGCAGACAGGCCTCACGGACCAACCTTTCACGGTACGCTACGCCTATCCGGTGGGCATTTTTTCTATTCAGCAGGACTTTGACAACCAGTATATCCTGGCCGATCTGGAGTTTGTGCGCGATTTGCTGGACGTGCCCGACGGCACTGTTTCTGCCTTAGAGGTGCGCTGCCGTCCAGGAGCGTCGATAGCTTCGACAAAACAGCAGTTAGCCTCCATTTTAGGCGAAGGTTTTGTCTTGCGCGACCGCTACGAGCAAAACGAAGCCTTCTTCAAAGTCATGCGCTTGGAGAAATGGATGGGCTTTGCCATCCTGACTTTGATGCTCGTCCTCATGGCGTTCAACATGGTTGGCGCGCTATGGATGCTCGTCTTGGACAAACAGCGCGATATTGCCACGCTGAAAAGCATGGGAGCTGACGACCGCCTTATTCGCCAGATTTTCACGGGCGAGGGGCTGCTGCTGACGATCATAGGCATGGGCATAGGCATGGTGCTGGCTACTGGCCTGTACTTGGCCCAAAAGAAGTGGGAGCTCATCAGCATACCCGAAGGTTTTGTGGTGAGCAGCTATCCTATTGCCTTGCGCGCTTGGGACTTTGTGACCGTAACGGTCACCGTCCTCACTATCGGCCTGCTGGCCTCTTTGGCGCCCGCTGCTCGAGCTGTGCGCGTACCAGCCTACTGGCGCGAGGAATAGACCAGGGAGCCCAGTAACAGGCAGGCTCTCTTACCTCAAGCAGCAGCCCGTGACGTGGATAAATGCACACCATAATATCAGCCGTATGAAATCACTTGCTCTTGCCTTGCTGCTGCTTCCTTTTCCTTGGGCATACCTGGCTGCACAACAAGAGGGCAGCACTAGCCCTAACCCGATGCTGGTAGGCGTTCGCTTGCACCGCGGGTTTATCATTCCTCATTCGCGCGAGCTGATCAATGTTTCCAGAACAAGCCCTCGCGGCGTAGAGCTCAACCTCCAATGGGTTGAGTCGCGCCCTGAGCGCACAGAGCGCACGGGTGTGGTGGCCAAGCGTGGTTTCGTGCTGTACTATTTCGATTTCGATAACCCCAGAGTGCTGGGCCATAGCGCAGCCCTTGCAGCCTACGTAGAGCCCATGTTTCGAGCCGAGCGCCGTTGGTACGGTTCGCTGCAAGCTGGCTTAGGGCTAGCCTATGCGAGCAACCTGTACGATGCCGCAACCAACCCAACGAACCTGTTCTTCAGTTCGCACATCAACTTGTTGGCTATGCTGAACTTGCACCTGCACTGTCGGCTGGGGGCTCGCTATGAAGCCTCTATGGGGCTCAACTACAACCACATCTCCAACGGCGGCATGAGCTTGCCCAACAAAGGTATGAACTTCCCGACGTGGAACGCTGGCCTGGCCTATGCCCTTGAGCCAGGAACCGTGCAACGGGCGCCGCGCACAGGTCTATGGCGAGCGGAGCCACGGCATTTTGCCTGGGTGCATGCTGTGGGTTCGGCGAAGACCGTGCTGGCTGATGGTTCCTTCGCTCACGGCCGCGTGCAGTGGCTGTGGGGAGGCACCGTTGTGGTCGGGCGACGCATCGGGCGGCTGAGCGCGCTCTCTGCAGGCACAGAATGGATACACGACGGCTGGAAGCGCGCTCGCTTAGATCTACAAAACAACCACCAGAGTGCATGGTTAGGAGGCTTGCTCTTCGGCCATGAGCTGATAGCCGGGCGCGTGCGCTTCAACGTCCACTTGGGCACATATGTCTTCCATCAAGCCCGCGAAACCGACCTGCTTTACCAGCGCTACGGGCTCTTTTACGCCTTCGGCCATCGGCTGCTTATCGGCAGTAGCCTCAAAGCCCACCGCCACGTGGCTGATGTGTTCGACGTGCGCGTTGGATGGCTTTTTCAATCGCGCCCAACACGGCAGTAGCAGACGCTTGGCTTTCCAATACCTTTGCACGGACTATTCTTGGTTTTTTGAACGAATTTCCCCGCGCATGAACCCAGCACATCCCTCTGTCTTGTCTCAACGCGTCCTGACCTTGGCCGAGTCTGAGACGCTCAAAATGGCCCGTATGGCCCGAGAGCTGCGCGCCTTAGGACACGACGTCATCAGCCTTAGCCTCGGCGAACCAGACTTTGACACACCTACGCACATCAAAGACGCAGCTTATCAAGCCTTGCAAGAAGGCTACACCAAATACACGCCCGTACCTGGCTTGCCCGAACTGACCAAAGCCATCAGCGATAAATTTCGGCGCGATAATAATTTGGACTACAAGCCTGAGCAGATTGTCGTCAGCAACGGCGCCAAGCAATCCATCTATAACATTTGCCAGGCCTTGCTCGATCCAGGCGATGAAGCAATTGTCTTCGCGCCGTATTGGGTGTCTTATTGGGAAATTATCAAACTCTCTGGCGGCGTGCCAGTGCCGGTGTATGCAGGCGTCGAGCGCGAGTTCAAGCCCGCTCCCGAGCAATTGGAAGCGGCTATTACTTCTCGCACTAAATTTGTCCTATTCTCCTCGCCGTGCAACCCTACCGGTGCGGTGTTCGACCGCAAAGAGTTGCAAGCGTATGCCGAAGTATTAGCCCATCACGACCATGTGTATGTGGTGAGCGACGAAATTTACGAGTACATCAACTTCACCCACGAGCACGTTAGCATCGGTAGCCTGCCGCAAGTGCGCGAACGCACCATCACTGTCAATGGTTTTGCTAAAGGCTTTGCTATGACTGGCTGGCGGCTGGGTTACATGGGAGCACCTAAATTCATCGCCGACGCGTGCACCAAAATCCAAGGCCAGGTGACCAGCGGGGCCGCAGCTTTCAGCCAGAAAGCCGGTGCCGTGGCCTTGCTCAGCGACTTAGCGCCCACTCGCGCAATGCGCGAAGCCTTTCGCCGTCGTCGCGACATCGTGCTCTCCATGCTCGAGGAAATTCCGGGCATTCGGTCCAACCACCCTGAAGGCGCCTTCTACGTCTTCCCTGATGTGAGCGCATTTTTTGGCAAAACCGACGATCACGTGCTCATCCAAAATGCCGACGACTTTTGTGATTTTATCATGAACAATGCCTACGTCGGCCTGGTATCAGGCGCCGCCTTTGGCGACCCAAATTGTTTTCGCCTCAGCTACGCCGCTTCAGAAGCCCAGCTGCGCGAAGCCATTCAGCGCATGAAAGCGGTACTCCAGCGCCTGCACTAATTAGCCACCTTAATACGCCCGCTCGTCGCGCTCTTCTACAAAATTGATGAAGGCGCGATTGGCCACGCGATTGCCACCCGGTGTAGGATATCGGCCGGAGAAATACCAGTCGCCCTTGTTTTTGGGGCAAGCCTTGTGCAATGCTTCGAGCGTTTGAAAAATCACCTGGACTTCGGGTTTAATGCCCTTAGGAGTGACAATCTGGGCGATGCGATTGCTGATTTCCAGATAAGTGAAGTGATTGTATAGCGGTATTACTTCGTTCTGCACCATCTCAACGGGCAGGTTTTCCGAGGCTTTGCAGCGCTGATAGGTTTCCTGAATAAGGTGCGTTTGTCCTGTTTCCTGCAGCAGCTCGATGAGCGCTTGGAAGGCCACAAAGTCCTTCATTTTACTCATGTCAATGCCATAGCAGTCGGGGTACCGAATCTGCGGGGCGGAGGAGAGGATGATGATTCTGCGCGGGTTGAGCCGGGCGGCGAAGTTGACGATACTGTCGCGCAGTGTAGTGCCGCGCACAATGGAGTCGTCCAGCAGCACCAGATTGTCCTGACCGTTGCGCACCAAGCCGTAGGTGACGTCGTAGATGTAGCCGACCATGCTGTGCCGACTTCTGAGGTCAGCGATGAACGTTCGCTGTTTTTCGTCTTTGTGAACGAGTTTCTCTACCCGCGGGCGATGCTCGAGAATTTCGCGGAGTTTCTCTGGAGTGAGCTCGCCTTTTTCAGCCAGCAGGAGGATTTGCTCTTCCTTCCAACGGTTGAGTTCGCTGTGAAGCCCTTCGGCCAGCCCCTGGAAAGCCACTTCAGCAGTATTCGGGATATAAGAGAAAAGGGTATTGTCAATGTCGAAGTTAACGGCTTCTAAGGCAGGCCGAGCCAGCGCTGCACCGAGTTTTTTGCGTTCTTGATAAATCTCACGGTCGTTGCCGCGGCTGAAGTAAATGCGCTCGAAGGAGCAGGCGCGATACTCTCGCGGCTCCGCGAAAGGCAC
The DNA here is from genome assembly GCA_041640515.1 of Saprospiraceae bacterium. Lineage (GTDB taxonomy): Bacteria > Bacteroidota > Bacteroidia > Chitinophagales > Saprospiraceae > M3007. Next base: position 10,930 of record JBEQAD010000023.1, read on the forward strand.
CTCACTAACGCTGCCGTTGTACTTGATGATGAGAGCATGCGCCGGCTTCAGCTCGTGTACCATGTGAAAGCGCACATTGAAGACCGTCTGGATGGCCACGCGTTCGGAGGCCGCCACGACGACCTCGTCGTCTTGATACCAGTAGGCTGGGCGGATACCGTTGGGGTCGCGCAACAGAAAAGCATCGCCGTGGCCGATGAGGCCGCCCAACACGTAGCCGCCGTCGAACTTTTTGCAAGCGCGGCGCAGGAGGCGTTGAATGTCTAGGTTTTCAAAAATTAGTTGGTTAATTTCCTGGTTGGAGTACCCGTCGGGCTTGTACCAGGTATGCAAACGCTGCACCTCGTCATCGAGAAAATGGCCGATTTTCTCTAAGACCGTCACCGTGTCGCTTTTTTCTTTAGGGTATTGGCCCAATTCAACGAGTTCTTCGAAGAGCTCGTCTACGTTGGTCATATGGAAGTTACCTGCGACTAGAAGGTTGCGATTGATCCAGTTGTTCTGTCGGTGAAAAGGATGTACGCGCTCAATGGTGTTGTCGCCATGGGTGCCATAGCGCAGGTGGCCCATAAGTACTTCTCCTGCATACGGCGCATTAGATTTCAGCCAGGGCACGTCGTTGAGCCGGTCGGGCGGCAGCTGCTGAAGGCGACTCCAGACCATTTCGAACAGGTCCGTCAGATAGGTATTGGGGGTATTGCTGCGTTTTCGGCTGATGTAGCGCTCGCCGGGCTTAGGGTGTAGTTTGATCACCGCAATACCCGCGCCGTCTTGGCCGCGATTGCGCATTTTTTGCATTAGTAATTGGAGTTTTTGCAGACCGTAAAAGGCAGTGCCGTATTTCTCTACGTAAAATTCGAGAGGTTGAAGCAGTCGCACTATAGCGATGCCACACTCGTGTTTAATCAGGTCGCTCATGAAAAAGTGGAAGGTTACACAGGCGGGTGTGCAAAGGTACAGCGAGGTCGGCAAAGCAAAGCCCCGCACCTACTCGTTGGAGACGTGCGGCCTTACTACAAGCCTCTTGCCTACCAAATGTTGCGATTAGAGCGAAGTTCCTCTCGAATAGGGCTTTTCAGCCGCTCGGCTGCCTGTAAAAGCATGTCGGCGTCTGAAGGGAAGGGCAGGGGTACGTTGCCTATGCGAGCGCGCGATTCCTTGCTCAGGGCGCGGCGATCGCCCCGAAAGGTGGAGGCGTAGTTTTCAAAGAGCACCTCTGTACTCATCGGCCGGGAGAAGAGCCGGTAGCCTCGGTCATCGCGAATATCGAGCAGACCGGCAATGCGCACCGCTTTCGTCTGGTAAACCTCTACTACCTCAGCGCGCACGCGCACGATGCGCGGCCTTTTGATATCGTTGCCCAGAGAGTCCTTGCGTACGTTGCCTCGTTCATCGAGCACGTATTCCCAGCCATCCTCTACCTCAGCCTCGTCGGTATAGAGGCGCTCGCTGACGCGCTCGGGACTGACCTCAATTTGGTCTATGCGAAAAACGACGCGGTAATCTAGCAAAAGGTCAGAGGAGGGATTCAGGTGGAAGCGCTTCCACTCTGTGTTCAGCTCATTAAGCCCAAAAGCCAGCAGGCGGTCTTCGAAGCGAGGCGGTAGGAGGCGACCACTCTGGTTGAGCACCTCAAAGCCTACGTGTGAAACGCCCAGAGAGCGAGCTTCGCGTAACAAGTCCTCTTTATCCTTGTAGTGTCTGAAATAGCGGTTTTCGATATCGCACAGCGCCTGATGTGCTTCGCGAGCAGCTTGGCGATCGCCACGGCGGCCTTGCTCCAACAGCACCTGCGCCCGTTGATAGAGATACTCGGCGGCGCGTTCGCGGCTTTCTTTTTCCATTTGGGCAATGTCTACAAATTCAAACCGCGCGCGGTAACCGTCCTTCGACACTAAGGGCAGCAGTGGCTGAATGCGATTTTGCCGCTGTTCTATTTGTCGGTGGAGGCGGTTGACGCGCTCCCATTCCTCCGAGCGGCCCGAAGCGGCCAAGTTGTCGGCCAACCTCAAGTCGCGCGCCTGGGCCAGGGCAAAAGCTCGCTCTAAGTCACGGACAAGGTCCGTCTTCTTGTTCTTCTTTCCACTTAGCCTTCGAATGG
>JBEQAD010000023.1:13040-19182 GCA_041640515.1 Saprospiraceae bacterium
GAATGGCTAGCGAAATAGCAGCATCGTAATTGCCGCGTTCGAGGAGATGACGGGGAGAAGTGCAAGCGCTGGCTAACAGCGCCACAAGCAGACCGAAGACGAAAAGCGAGCGGTTTAGCATAGCCAAAAGTGTTTTCCGTTCATTTTGCCGGCAATTTAGCCGCGTCTGCTTTGTCTTTTGTGCAAAAGGGAGGTTATCGGCTATTGAGAAAATGTTAAAAGCCTAAATAGTTTGCAAATGCTGCGGCGCTTCAGCGTTGCCGCGACCATCGATACCTCAACGGCCTGTCTGCGCCTCGGCGCTTTTGCGCTCAAGTTCCACCAGGCAAGGTGTGCTTCAAAGAGATAATGTATATCAACTGATGAGGCTGTTTCTGTTGAAACACATCGGCCTTATTAAAAATTCTAAGGCAGTCCTTGCCTACGCTTTACTGCGCAAAGCACTTCCTTTGCGGCGTAAAAAACACCTACATTTTCATGCGCATCCTTCTCATCGGTGGCGGTGGCCGCGAACATACCTTCGCCTGGAAGCTAGCTCAAGACCCTGGCTGCTCGGCGCTCTTTATCGCTCCGGGCAATGCAGGCACAGCGGAATGTGGCACCAACATTGCCCTATCGCCTACCGATTTTCCCGGCATCCGCGATTTCGTCTTGCAACAAGGTATAGATATGGTGGTCGTCGGCCCCGAGGAGCCTTTGGTTCGAGGCATAGCCGATTTCTTTCAATCCGACCCGACACTAGCTGCCGTGCCGCTCATTGGACCAACGGCTGCAGGTGCTCGATTAGAGGGCTCCAAGGCATTTGCCAAAAAGTTCATGCAGCGCTGGAACATCCCCACCGCACCGTATCGGGAAGTGGCTGACGTGGCCGAAGGCGAGGCTTTTCTTAACACCCTTTCGCCACCATTTGTTCTCAAGGCCGATGGCCTGGCCGCGGGCAAGGGCGTGCTCATTGTGGAGGAACGTCAAGCCGCTGTTGCGGCATTAAAAAACATGCTCGCCGGACAATTTGGCGAAGCCAGTCGGCGCGTAGTTATCGAAGCTTTTTTACAGGGAATAGAGTTTTCCGCGTTTGTGCTCACCGATGGAAAGACGTATAAAATCCTACCTGAAGCCAAGGACTACAAGCGCGTGGGCGAGGGCAATACTGGACCTAACACAGGGGGCATGGGTGCTGTTTCGCCTGTTCCCTTCGTGGATGCCACTTTGAGGCGCAAAGTAGAAGAGCGCATTATACGCCCCACTATCGAAGGGCTGCAAGCTGAGGGCATTCCTTACAAAGGCTTCATTTTCTTTGGCTTAATGAATGTTGAAGGCGAGCCTTATGTTATTGAGTACAACTGCCGCATGGGGGATCCAGAGACAGAAGTTGTCTTGCCTCGCCTGAAAAATCACTTGTCTGCGCTTTTTCAAGCCTTAGCTAAAGGCCGACTGGCGGATGAACACCTCGAAGTGGTACCGGAGACAGCAGCTACTGTTATGCTTACGTCTAGGGGGTATCCGGGCGACTACCGCACAGGTTACCCCATCACGCTGACCCCACAGCCGGGCTGTCTCTATTTACATGCCGGCACCACCCGAAGTGCCCATGGGCAACTGCTGACCAACGGTGGCCGTGTCATGGCCATTACCTCCTTAGGCAGCAACGTTGCCTCCGCCGTCCAGCAGTCGCTGCACGCTGCTGAGCAGGTACACTTCGAAGGCAAATACTATCGGCGCGACATCGGACGCGACCTTATTCCCGCTTAACTTATGAAGAGGGTGTCCAGGTAATAGAATACTCGTACGCTGGCGCTGGCGGTTCTTGGAGCGCTGGCGTGCTTGGCACGACCTGGTATTGCACACTGACCGATGGAGCCGCCGGTTGTGGTGCTGGAGGCAACTTAAACTGGATGTGTATCTTTTTGTGGTAAAGCACGCGCAGCCCTCGGGTACGCTTAACATGAAAACGCAACAACCGGACGACTCGTTCCGCCTCTTCATCGCAACCATGGCCTAAGCCCTTAATGATACGGGTGCCAACGACTTCTCCCTTGTCGCTGATGTCGCACTCCACAATAACTCGCCCCTGTACTCTCGCCGACAATGCCTCGCCCGGATAGCGCAGGTGCTGATAAATGAACTGGGTCATTGCTTTAGGGCCGCCTGGGTACTCCGGCTGATGCACAAAATCTTTGTCCTTCTTTTCGCGCTCCATACAAGACCAGTTTAGCCAGAAATAGACGCTCAAAAATGCTTAAAAGCGATTGCTATCTCTCATACCAAGGTGAAAAAAGGGGGCGAAACGATACTCGCCTTGCCCCCATTTAAGACGGGAAGTACACCTACCTCTCTTCGTAATCGAAAGGCAGAATTTTTGAGTCCTTCACTGTAGATAGCGTCATGAGGGTTTTCAAGCGCTCGATTTCCTCGATTTGGCTTAGGGTCTTGAACAGCAACTGCTCATAGGAGGGCAAGTCCTTGCAAATAACTTTCATAAGGAAATCCGCCTCACCCGTAATGATGTAGCACTCTGTGATTTCGTCAATACGTCCAATTTTCTCGAGGAAATTGTTCAGCGCATTTTCACGCTTCCAAGCCAACGACACGAGTACAAATGTCTTGACATTTAGCCCTAACATTTGGGGGTTGACTTGAGCGTGATAGCTCAAGATAACTCGGTTGTTTTCCAACTTCTTGACGCGCTCCAACGTAGGAGCCGGCGATAAGCCAATCTTTTTTGACAGATCTAAGTTGGTGATTTTGCTGTTTTCTTGAAGGATACGGAGAATCTTCAAGTCTGTTTTATCCAGTTTGTCAGCCATAGATTGATAACGGTTAAAGAAATTATATTTTGCCTAAAAATTGATTACAAAGGTACGAGCTTCGAAAATAATGGGCAAAGTTTGCTTGAATTGTCGTTTGTTAATTTTGACAAAAGAGTAGCTTTTGACGTTGACTTAAATTTTGCGCTGGACAAATAACCCATTTTTGGCTTTTGAACAGAAGTAAATTTTACCATATACAAGTGCCTTTGTGGAAGCAGGAAGCAAAAGGCCAATCCCTCTTGAGGATTGGCCTTTGTACCAAACAGCGCAGAACAGCGCCAATGGCATGTCCGAAAAAAGTTGTTTGCCTTTAGGGAAAGATGCCCATCGAAATATAGTCGCTGGCAATCTTGCGCAGAGCGCAGACAAAGGCTGCTGTCCGTAGGTCAGGGATACCCGGGGTCTGCTTCCAGGTTTCGTAGATTTGCTGATAAGCAGTGGTCATGGTGTCTTCCAGCCCAGAGTTCACTAATTCGATCTCTGTGCCTCCGCGAGTGAGGAAATCGCGGTCGCGCGGAGCTACCTTTTTGCCGGTGAGTTCTTCTACTTTGCTGAGCAGACCGGAGAAAGTGTTGCGTTGGAAGCGATTCTCCAGGCGCCCGAAACGGTGGTGCGACAGGTTTTTGAGCCATTCAAAATAGGACACCGTTACCCCACCCGCATTAATGAAAAAGTCGGGCAACACCAGAACGCCTTTGGCTTGCAATACCGCGTCTGCATCAGATGTAACGGGGCCGTTTGCAGCCTCAGCAATGATTTTGGCCTTGATACGGTTCACATTCTCAATAGTAATCTGATTTTCGAGGGCAGCAGGCACCAAGATATCGCACTCCAACTCCAGTGCAGCCGAGGGGCCACCGATGTGCTTAGAGCCTGGGAAGCCAATGATGGAGCCTGTCTCTTGGCGGAATTGGAGCAGTTTTTCGATATCTAGGCCATTGGGGTCATAAATAGAGCCTTCGCGTTCGGATACCCCTATGATTCTTACATCGCCTTCTTTCTGGCTGATAAGACCTGCGTGGCTGCCTACGTTACCCAAGCCCTGGATGACCATCGTTTTCCCGGCGATACCCGGCGAGAGGCCGAGATTTTTCATGTCATCGGCATATTGAAGGCACTCCCGCAGGCCGTAGAAAACACCGCGGCCTGTGGCCTCGTTGCGGCCTCGGATACCGTTCTGAGTAACAGGTTTGCCGGTAACGCAACCAATAGAGTCTATTTCGCCATGCCGGAAGGCTTGATAAGTGTCCAGTATCCAGGCCATTTCGCGCGGGCCAGTACCATAGTCAGGAGCTGGCACGTCAATACCTGGCCCAATGAAGTTTTTCTTTATGAGTTCGGTGGTGTAGCGGCGGGTGATATTCTGCAGTTGCTCGACGGTGTAGTTAGCAGGGTTGATCTTAATGCCGCCTTTGGCGCCGCCAAAGGGTACATCTACAAGGGCGCATTTGTAGGTCATGAGAGCAGCTAAGGCCATAACTTCATCTTGGTCTACCGTTTCGGCGTAGCGGATACCGCCTTTGGTAGGCAAGCGGTGATGGCTGTGCTGCACGCGATAAGCCTCAATGACCTGGTAGTTGTCTCCCACGCGAATGGGGAAGCGGATTTGCAGTACGAGGTTGCACACCTTAATTTGCTCCACCAACCCGCTGGGGATGTCGGTGTAGACTGCAGCCTTGTCGATGTACTGCTCGACACTTTTGAAGAAGCTGATTTTGGCACTCATGCATCATCTTTTGTTTGGTGCTCTAATTTGGTTAGTTTTCGCTCGAGCCGGACCAGATAGCCTACGATACCCAGAAAGATGACAAGCAAAGTGGCCACGACCACATAAATCTTTCCTGTTTCTCGCATGAAATCGCGGTTGCCTTCGGCCAGAGCGGCGGGCAAAGATATGCCCATCCACAAAACAAAGGTCAAAATCGTGCTACGCATAAAAAATTAAATCTTTTTTGTCGCTGAAATATAGCGGGAAAAATCAAAAAAAATACGGCTTAATCTACGCCCATAGCTCTATCGTGCAGGCGCTGGTAGCGGGTGCGCAGATCGGCAATCCAGAAGCCCAGGAGCGTCCAGCCGATGATTGCTGGATAAAAAACCGCGCGCATGGTATTGTCTAGGTCTTGAGTACCAAAGGCCGGGTTGCCCGTAGCGCCGGGATGTAAGCTATCGAACATGCGCGGTAGGATGTACAGCAGCGGTATGAGCGAGGCAAAGGCAAAGATGTTGTACACCGCAGCTAAGCGCGCGCCCTTTTCCGGATCGCTGAATGAGCCGCGCAAGATGAAATAGGCCATATAGACCAGGAGCGCTACTGCCGTCATGAGTTGTTTGATGTCGTTGCTCCACGGCCTGCCCCAAGTGTAATTAGCCCACACCATGCCGCTAACAAGGCCCAGAAGACCGAAGAGAATACCCACTTCCGCATAGGCCGCGGCATAGCGGTCGAGGTCCGGTTCAGGACAACGCAAGTATTTTACGCTGTACCAGACGGAAGCAGCAAATAAAAACAAGAGTACGAACCACATGGGCACGTGAAAGTAGGTGTTCCGGATGGTCTCGTACAGAATATTCTGATACGGGAAAGAAAAGCCTTTTTGCACGTGCAGCTGTTCTACGGGGGTTTGCGTCCAGGCGGGATCCAAAGGAGCAGAGAGGGTATCCGCTTGGCGCAGGGTGAGTGCTGCCGGCAGCAGCGATGCGCCAGCGGTGGGATGGTCTACCAGGGCGTTGAGTAAGACAAAAGGTTTGCCATCGGGCAAGTTGACTGGCATCGAAAAGGTTGCCTCTAAAATGGTATCGTTAAGCGGGCGCACTGTTTTGGCATAGAGCGCGTACTGGTCGTTGTAATACAGCCACACCCGGAGGGGTTCCTCGCTTGGGCGCGCAAAGAAGGTGTTGTAGCCAAAGAAGCGAATCGTTGTTTGCTCGCCCGTCTGGGCTGCCTCCGGCTCCACGCGCTCAATACCTGATTTTAAGGGCACTAAAAAACCGGCCACGATGGTGTACACGAGTAGTACTATCGAAGTTATTTTCCACCACATAGGTATATTTTTTAAAAAACTGCTTTGGCAACCCACCGGTTGACCTCAATCTTTCCAGATATAGGGGAACAAGACAAAAACTAAGGCTATAAGAATGGCATCTACCGCCAATAAGTTGCGCACGTCGGCCCAGGTATTCAGTGGCATGCCTTCCGGTGTAAAAGACGCCGCAGAAAGCCGCAACAAGGTGAGCAAGATTGGCAACACTACAGGAAAGCTCAGGATAGCCATCAGCGTGGCGCCGTGGTCAGCTTTAGCGGCTATTGCTGATATAAAAGTGAAGGCGATGGA
>JBEQAD010000024.1:0-19078 GCA_041640515.1 Saprospiraceae bacterium
ATTTATAATGTACTTCAACCTCAAGACTATGAGAACATTATGCTTATCCGGGAGATGGGGCATATCATCAGCCTACACTTTGACCCATTGCTGTACGAAGACTTCGAGAAAGGGCTGAAAATGGAGGTAGAAATGTTTCGGAGCATTTTCAAGACTGACGTGCACATCATCAGCCTGCATCGCCCTAGTCCTTTCTTCCAGCAACACGATGCGCCCATTGCTGGTATTGAGCATACTTATCAGTCGCGTTATTTCCGGGAGGTGAAATACATTTCCGACTCTACCGGTGTTTGGCGTTACGGGCATCCGTTCGAAACACCAGAATTTGTCGAGGGCAAATCCCTGCACCTGCTTATTCACCCAATCTGGTGGATGGTAGAAGGGCCGAGCAACATAGACAAATTGCGAGCCTACTACCGACAGCGTGTGAACGGATTGAAAGCTAACTTTGCTGAAAACTGCATTCCTTTCCGCCAGTTGCATGACCACGTGTGAACGCATAGCCATTTTTGGTTGTAAGGCTACGACGCGTTTCTTATTGGAAAATTTGGAGATACCCTATCCTATTCGCTATCTCGTCACGCTATCGCCGGATGCTGGCCTCAAGCATGAGGTGGCAGACTATGCTGACTTGAAGCCTTGGGCGGAGGCTCGCGGTATAGAGGTTTATCAGGCGCGCTACTATTCGCTCAAGCACGCGGACGACATCGCCCATCTGAACCGATTACGGCTCGATCTTGCCTTCGTAATCGGTTGGCAGCGGCTCATTCCGGCCGAGATACTCTCCGGTTTGCGCATAGGTGCCTTTGGCATGCACGGCAGCGCCGCCAATTTGCCTCGTGGACGCGGGCGCTCACCCATGAATTGGTCCCTCATCGAGGGACGGCAAGCCTTCTATACCAATCTCTTCCTTTACGATCCGGGGGTGGATTCCGGAGATGTAGTAGACACTTTTAAGTTCCAAATAACCCCCCACGACACGGCCGAAACTCTACATTTCAAGAATACTCTGGCCATGAAGTATCTTATCGAAAGGAACATAGAGGCCTTGGCGAATAACGATTTTCGGCGGGTGCCCCAGGATACTTCACTAACCCCCACCTACTACCCTAAGCGAACACCTGAGGACGGCCTCATTGACTGGGAGTTGGACGTGGTTGTGTTAGAGCGCTTTATACGCGCCGTTACACGCCCATTTGCCGGTGCGTTTACCTTCGCAGAGGGTCAGCTGGTGCGTATTTGGCGTGCTCAGGTGTTCGATATCCACGATTTTGGCTACGAGAATGCTCTACCCGGCACAGTAGTTGCCGTCTTTGAGCGGGGACAATTTTTGGTTAAATGTTTCGGCGGATTGTTGTTAGTTACGGAATACGAAAGCAACGCTCCGCTCAAAAAAGGCGTACGGTTGAATAATGAGGGGCGAGAAGTCCGGTATTTCCCTCGTAATCCGCAGGGGTTCTTCGACCTATCTGAAGCATGAGAAAACATTTGCCCGGCGCCAGAATAGTCCTCTCTGAAGCCGGGTAAATGTTCCTTGAAAAACGAGAGCAATCCCTGAACATTAATTCATGGCAACCGCTGGTGTCGCACTCGCCGGTCGCGGCTTATGCACATAAGAGATGTGGGCTTTGCTCAGCAGAGCGGGATCGTCCACGTGCAAGTTTTCCCCTAAGATGAATGTGTATGTGCCGCTGCAGGTAAAGACCGGCTGATTTTCATACACACCATAAACGTAAGGGTCAGCTTTGAGTTGCGATGTGTTGATTTTCAGGGTACTCATAGAGGAGAAACGCTCACTATCCACCAGAGGGGTGAGCTTCCCTTCAGCACTTTCTTTAGGGAAAACAATATAAAAGAAACGTCCATTAGGAGCGATCACGCCCAAATAAGGGGCGTTGGGTGTGCTAAAATTCAGCACGAATGACTCACCTTTATGAACTGTCTTGGCGTCTGTCCATATCTTGGGCATCTGCACTAAAGTTTCAGCAGCAGCCTTTGCGATAGGGAGCATTTCCGAAGGTGTGGAGATTTGCATCTTCCAGGGAGCGGCTACAAAGAGCGCGGCAAGGGGGATGGTGAAGTTGATGGGCACTTTCATAATCGGTAAGGTTGGTTATGCACCTAGCTTTGTCATAGATTAAAAATTCATGCCAATTTTAGGGTAACTGCTTAAAAGTGGGTTTCATTTTGCTAAGTAATCAAAAACCAAAAAGCATTTATCCTTCGGCTATACAAGGATAGGGAACGGCTATGTCTATTGAAGAAACGCATTTCTTTCGAGAGGCTTTGCTCAACTGGCATAGGGGCTACTTGCGCCCATTGCCGTGGAAGGGTGAACGAGACCCTTACCGAATCTGGTTATCGGAGATTATCTTACAACAGACGCGTGTAGAGCAAGGGCAGCCTTATTACGAGCGGATGATAGCTGCTTACCCTACAGTGCGCCATTTGGCCGAGGCGCCTTTAGATGACGTGCTCAAACACTGGGAGGGTTTGGGTTACTACAGCCGCGCCAGGAACTTGCATGCGGCGGCCCGGCAGATTGTTTTCGAACGTGACGGCAACTTCCCTAACACTTTTGAGGAAATCCGCGCCTTGAAAGGCGTGGGCGACTACACTGCAGCAGCTATTGCTTCTTTCGCCTTCAACCTGCCCTATGCCGTGCTTGATGGCAACGTTTACCGCGTACTGGCTCGCTTCTTGGGCATCGATACTCCCATCGGTACTGCTGGGGCGCAGAAACAGTTTTCAGCGCTGGCTCAGCAACTGCTCGATCCGAAGCAGCCCGGCGCTTACAATCAGGCCCTAATGGACTTTGGCGCGCGCTTATGCCGCCCGCGGCAGCCTTTATGCGAAGAGTGTCCGCTGGCGACTCGTTGTGCAGCTTTTCAACAAAATCGTACCGGAGAATTGCCCAAGAAGAAGCCTCTGGCGTCTCGCCAGGAGCGCTTTTTTCTTTACGCCATTTTTCTGAGCGATGATACCGTGTGGGTACAGCAACGGCCTCACGGCGATATCTGGGCGCTGCTGTACGAATTTGCCCTATGGGAAAATGCGGCCCTACCGGAGGAGCCTATGGAGATGGCCGTAGCGTTGGCGGCGCGTTTCCTACCGACGGAGTCATCTGCTGTTTTAAAAGATATTAGCGGCCCCTACCGCCAAGTGCTCTCGCATCGCATCGTGTATGCGCTTTTTTATGTATATGTGCTGAGCGAACAAAAGCAACCGCCTTTGCAAAACGCGCGAACAACTCCCGATGGCCGCTGGGTTTCCCTGGCAGAAGTGGAAAAAAAGCTTCCCCTACCCAGGATCATCGCCCAATTTTTAAAACACAATGTCTTACCTTGCAACAAAAACAATCATTGCTAAACTATTCTTGCCATGATTAACAAAGTAACCCTCATCGGCAATCTTGGGGGCGACCCTGAAGTACGCCATTTGGAAGGCGGTGTAGCGGTAGCCCGCTTTTCGTTGGCAACTAACGAAAGCTACCAAGATAAGGACGGCAACTGGCAAACCTCCACGGAGTGGCACAACGTGGTCGCTTGGCGCGGCCTGGCAGAACGCGTAGAGCGGTTGTTAAAGAAAGGCATGCTGGTGTACGTCGAGGGAAAAATCTCTTATCGCAAATACACCACTCAAGAGGGGCAAGAGCGCTCTGTAACCGACATCGTGGCCAATACCATTCGTATTCTGGAGAAACGCGACAGCGGCGATGTGCGTTTCCCGTCATCCGAGACTACTCCGGGGGCTATGTCTACTCCACCACCTCCAGTATCTGAGGCCCCGCAAGGGGGCGACGACCTGCCGTTCTGACTTTCCCGAAAGTTACCTTCGTTTAGGAGAGCCCAACATCTGCACCCAGTAAGTGGAGGCGCGCCCCAAGCCCATATGCTGATAGTTGGCATGCATCATATTTTCACAGTGCCCCAGGCTTTTTTGCCAGCTCTCCACAACACTTTCGGGAGTAGGCTGCCCCCAAGCAATATTTTCGCCGATGAGGCTCCAAAGATAACCCGCCTGATCGGCGCGATCGGCAGCGCTCCATCCTTCTGGAGTGTGATGGCTAAAATACTTTCGCTGTCGCATATCTTCGGCGTGAGCTTGTGCAGCGCGATTGAGCCGCTCGTCGACTCGCAAAGGCTTAACAGGGCCAAACCACTTGTTGCCAGGGCAATAGCAGCCCTTAGCGCGCAGCTCGTTCACGGCGTGAATAACCCCGCGCACAGCCAAGGTATCAATGCCGCCGTGCGTTTCCATCCGTGATGTCGGACCCGTGCTCGGAAGCCATGTTAAAGTGCACGCACCTGCGAGAACCAAGACCCCCAGTTTCATTAGTATTGTTTTTTAATGTTCAAATGTAAATTTGAGTAACGCATTCAGGAGTACCTTTCGATTTGGTAGCCGTAAGCAAACGCTTCTCTATGGACTTTGATTACATCGTCATCGGCAGTGGTTTTGGCGGATCAGTCAGTGCCCTGCGTCTAGCTGAAAAAGGCTATAAGGTGTTAGTCATTGAAAAAGGGAAATGGTATCGAGCGGGGGACTTTCCGCGCACCAGTTGGCAAGTATCCCGATGGCTCTGGGCACCGGCGTTGCGCTGGTTTGGGATTATGAAAATAACCATATTTCGACACGTGGGCTTCATTTCGGGTACAGGAGTAGGTGGCGGCTCTTTGGTGTACGCCAATACGCTGCCAGTGCCCAAATCGGCCTTTTTTAAGTCGGGTAATTGGAAGGATTTGGCCGACTGGGAAACAGAACTAGCTCCGCATTACGAGACGGCTCGTCGCATGCTGGGCGCATCGCTCAACCCGCAGTTTTTCGACAATGACCTTGCAATGGCAGCCCTGGCTAAGGAGATCGGGCAAGAGGAACACTTCCAACCAACTACTGTATCGGTGTACTTTGGACGTCCGGGCGAGACGGTGCCCGACCCCTATTTCGGCGGCGAAGGGCCTGCGCGCACAGGCTGTATTTTTTGCGGGGGCTGCATGACCGGTTGCCGCCACAATGCAAAAAACAGTCTGGACAAGAACTACCTCTACCTGGCGCAAAAGCATCGGGCAGAAATTCTGGCAGAGCACGAGGTAGTGGATGTTCGCCCTGCGGGTGCTCCCGACGGGAGCGATGGCTACGAGGTCATCTTCAAGCCCTCCACGCGTTTGTTTGGGCGACGAAAGCGCCTTCGCACGCGCGGAGTGGTGTTTGCCGGTGGAGTATTGGGTACGGTGTCGCTTTTGCTTCGGCTAAAACACCGCTCGCTGCCGCGCTTGTCGGACCGAGTTGGCTGCGATGTGCGTACTAACAACGAGAGCCTGATTATGGTAACCCAACTGGAAGGCGATGCCGATCTGTCGCGCGGGATAGCCATTGGCTCTATCTTGCATACCGATGAGTATAGCCACTTGGAGGTATGTCGCTATGGAGCAGGCTCGGGCGCCTTGCGGGTGTCTATGCTGCCCTATGTCACTGGCCCGAACACCTTAGTGCGGCTTGGGCGCATCCTTAAGGAAATTCTGTGGCATCCGCGTACCTGGTGGAAATTCTTGTGCGTGAAAGACTGGGCCCGGAAGACCACCGTCCTGCTTTTTATGCAGACCTTAGACAGCACTGTCACGTTCAAACGCGGGTTGTTGGGCGGCATGCGCACCACAGTAGTGGGCCAACAGAAACCGACGGCCTTTATTCCGCGCGCCACAGAGTTGGCCCAGCGCATGGAGCGCATCCTGAACGGAAAAGCCACAGCGTTCTTTCTGACGCCTCTGGCAGGTATACCCGGCACAGCGCACATTTTGGGCGGCGCCGTCATGGGCGACTCGCCAGAAACGGGCGTCATTGATCGCGATAACCGCGTTTTTGGTTACCAGAATATGTACGTCTGCGACGGCGCCGCTGTGTCGGCCAATCCGGGAGTGAATCCATCCCTTACCATCACTGCTATTGCCGAGCGGGCCATGAGCCGCATTCCGCCCAAGACAAAGGCAGCGCAATAAGCCCTTGACGTCGTTGCAACTTGGGCTGGTGTAGAATTCGGCATTCTCCTACCGCTTACCTTTGCGGCCGGTCGGCAGGAGGGCGTTTTGTTCCCTCCTCTCGGCTTGATAAAGAGCGCTTCTTTTCTGATGAAACAACTCCTCGAATGCGTCCCGAATTTTTCCGAAGGGCGCGACATGAACATCATCCGCCAAATTACCGATGCTATTGAAAGCGTGGAAGGCATTCGCCTGTTGGATGTAGACCCAGGTAAAGCCACCCATCGCACTGTGGTTACTTTCGTCGGCGAACCACCGGCGGTAGTGGAGGCCGCGTTTCGGGCTATTCAGAAGGCGTGCGAGCTCATTGACATGCGCCAGCACCAGGGCGAACACCCACGCATGGGAGCTACTGATGTGTGTCCTTTAGTGCCCATTAGCAACATTACTCTAGAAGAGGCGGCCGAATGGGCGCGCCGCTTGGCCGAGCGCGTCGGGCGCGAATTGGAGTTACCGGTATATCTCTATGAAGCCGCTGCCAACCGCCCGGAGCGAAAAAACCTGGCCACTATCCGCGCAGGTGAGTACGAGGGACTGCCCGAGAAGTTGGCCCATCCGGACTGGCAACCCGACTTTGGACCGGCACGCTTCAACCCCAAGAGCGGAGCCACCGTCATCGGTGCTCGTGATTTTCTCATTGCTTACAACATTAACCTGAATACCACCTCCACGCGGCGAGCCAACGCGGTGGCCTTCGACGTCCGCGAAATTGGACGCGTGCTCAAAGACCCCGCTACGGGCAAGCCGCTGCGCAATGAACAGGGCGAACCGCTGCGCCAACCAGGCCTGCTCAAAGGCGTGAAGGCTATAGGCTGGTACATTGAAGAGTACGGCATTGCACAAATCTCGATGAACATCACCGACCTGCAGGCCACGCCCCTACACCTGGCTTTTGAAGCCTGCTGCCAAAGCGCAGAACGACGCGGCCTAAGGGTCACGGGGTCGGAGTTGGTGGGTATGGTGCCGCTGCGCGTACTGTTGGATGCCGGCCGATACTTTTTGAAAAAGCAACAGCGCAGCACCGGCGTAAGCGAAGACGAACTGGTCAAAATTGCCGTCAAATCGCTGGGATTGAGCGAGCTGGCACCTTTTGACCCCAAGAAAAAGATTATCGAATATCGCCTCGCCGAAGCGGAGGGCAAGCGGCTCGTCCAGAAAAATTTGCGCGCCTTTGCTGATGAGACGGCTTCGGAAAGCCCAGCGCCGGGTGGCGGCTCTGTGAGTGCTTATGTAGGCGCGTTGGGAGTATCTCTGGCGACAATGGTGGCCAACTTGAGCGCACACAAGCGCGGCTGGGAAGATCGCTGGGAGTTCTTCTCCGAAATTGCCGAAAGGGGCCAACGCTTGAAGGAGGCTCTACTTCGCACCGTAGACGAGGATACGGATGCCTTCAGCGCCGTTATGGCGGCCTTTGCTCTGCCCAAAAGCACCGATGCTGAAAAGGCGCAACGCCAGGTAGCCATCGAGGCCGCCACGCGCCGCGCCATCGAGGTACCGCTGCGGGTGGTGCGTCTGGCTTTGGAAAGCTTTTCTCTCCTTAGCCAGATGGTAGAGCATGGCAATCCTAACTCCGTAACGGATGCGGGTGTAGGCGCTCTGTGCGCCCGCGCGGCAGTGTGTGGGGCAGCGCTCAATGTGCTGGTCAATACAGGTAGCCTGGCCGACCGAGCGTTTGGCGAGGCGGCTGCCTCTGAAGCCAAGCGCGCCATGGCCGAAGCGGCCCGCCTTGAGGAAGAAATCGTCGCCCGCGTGCGTCAGAAAATAAGCTTTTAAGGTCTAAACCTATTTTCCCTAGAACCTATTCATCTACACCATGTACTTAGACACCTTTGAAGTTATCGGCGGCACTCCCTTAAAGGGCGAGCTGCACCCACAGGGTGCCAAGAACGAAGCGCTGCAGGTTATCAGCGCCGTCTTGCTTACCGACGACCCGGTGACCATCTCGAACGTCCCAGACATTCTGGATGTCAACAAACTTATTGACCTGCTGCTGGGTTTAGGAGTACAAGTAGAGCGCTTAGCACCCGATACGTATCGTTTTTGCGCTGGTTTTCTTGACTTAGACTATTTGCGCTCCGATGAGTTCATGAAAGACGCCCAGCGCTTGCGCGGTTCCGTCATGCTCATTGGTCCGTTGCTGGCTCGCTTTGGCCGGGCTGCGCTGCCCAAACCCGGTGGTGACAAGATTGGCCGGCGCCGGCTGGACACGCATTTCCACAGCTTTGAGCAATTGGGAGCAGAGTTCAAGTATGACCACGAACGCGATATTTACTACCTACAACAGCCGATCGGTGGGTTGCGCGGCACCTATATCCACATGGATGAAATCTCCGTAACGGGTACGGCTAATGTCCTCATGGCGGCCGTACTGGCTGAAGGGCAGACGACCCTCTACAATGCGGCTTGCGAACCCTATGTGCAACAGCTGTGCCGCCTGTTAGTCTCCATGGGTGCGCGCATCGAGGGCATCGGCTCCAATCTGCTGCGCATCGAGGGAGTAGAGCGACTGCGTGGTGCTGAACACCGATGCTTACCTGACATGATTGAGGTAGGTAGCTTCATTGGCTTAGCGGCCATGACGGCTTCTGACATCACTATTCGGAACGCTGGTGTAGCGCATCTTGGCATCATCCCGCGCGTTTTTGAGCGTCTCGGCGTCGCCATCGAACGGCAAGGCGACGACCTGCACATTCCAGCGCAGGAGCACTACGAAATCAGTACTTTCATTGATGGCTCTATCCTGACCATTTACGATGCCCCATGGCCGGGTTTCACACCCGACCTGATGTCCATTGCATTGGTGGTGGCAACTCAGGCGCGCGGTAGCGTGCTCATTCACCAGAAAATGTTTGAGAGCCGCTTGTTTTTTGTGGACAAACTCATTGATATGGGCGCACAGATTATTTTGTGTGACCCACATCGAGCCACAGTTATCGGCCTCGATCGTCGGTCGCAGCTGCGCGGCATCGAGATGACTTCGCCCGACATTCGGGCAGGCCAGGCCTTGCTCATCGCCGCCCTCTCTGCTCAGGGCCGAAGCCTCATTCACAACGTGCACCAAATTGATCGCGGCTATCAACGCATAGATGAACGCCTCAGCGCTATTGGCGCTCACATAAAACGGATTTGACGTATGGAAATGCAGCAGCTGTCTTGGCCCAAGATTCTCATTGGCACTGGTCTGTTTCTCGTCGTATTGGGTTTACTGGCCTGGGCCTTGCAAGGGCGCCTGGGGTGGATTGGCCGTCTGCCTGGAGATATTGCTATCGAGCGCGAAAATTTTCGCTTCTATTTTCCTATCACTACTATGCTCCTACTGAGCTTGATCATTAGTGCTTTGCTACGGCTTATTCGGTGGCTTTGGCCAGAATGAGGCCCTTGAAAGCGCTACAAGAGAGAGGCGGCTTTTCTCTTAGTATACCATCATAGTTTTGCGACACGGCAAAGCTGGGAAGCTTGCGCGTGGAGGGAGAGGAGGGAGCCCGTATGTGAAAGTGCGCAGCCCAGTGGCCCGCCTTTTGGTCTAAATTTTAAAACCACAGCCATTAGTCATGCCTTTTCACCCAACGCCCATTTCTGACGTGTGGATTTTCGAGCCGACGGTTTTCACTGACGAGCGAGGCTATTTTTTTGAAAGTTACAATCGGCGCTCCTGGGCAGAGGTGGGTGTTCAAGCCGAGTTTGTGCAAATCAATCAAGCGCGCAGTCGGCGCGGGGTGTTGCGCGGGCTGCATTATCAAGTGGGCGAGATGGCACAAGCTAAGCTAGTGCGGGTAGTAGAGGGGGAAGTGCTCGATGTCGCCGTGGATTTGCGCAAAGACTCCGCTACGTATGGCCAGTGGTTTAGCCTGCGCTTGAGCGCCGACAATCGCCTTCAGCTGTACATCCCGCGCGGCTTTGCGCATGGATACATCGTTTTGAGCGACACTGCAGAATTCGTCTATTTGTGCGACAACTACTATTCACGTGAGCATGAGGGCGGCATCCGATACGACGACCCTGTCCTTTCTATCGACTGGGGCTTCGACCTGTCGGGTGTCATCGTGTCGGACAAAGATCGAATGCTGCCGTTTTTCGGCGCGCACCGGCAGGTTTAAGTCGGCAATTATTGCTCGCTTTGCACGCTGGCACGGCGACGGATGGACTCCTCTACGGCAGCCCGTTGGCGTTCGATGTCAATGAGTGTAGCTTCCTGGTCTTTTTCGTTTTGTGCCAGGTCTTCACGAGCCTTTTTGAGCCTTGCCTCGTAGTTGGCAATGTCCTTGTTGAGGTTGTCGTTGTCGCGGCGCAGCTTTCTAAGCCTATTTTCCAGCTCCTTCATTTTGTTTTCCTCCGCCTTCACCTCAGCGTCGGCCGCGGCTTTGCGCACTTCCCAGTGGAAGCGCTTTAGTAATCGGATGGCTTCTTCGGTGCGTTGAGGGTCATCGCGGCGATTGAGGAAAAAAGGGCCGACGTCAAACCAAACATTCAGTTGAGCTCCCGTGCCTATTTTTTCTAGCTCAGAGTAGACAGTGAAGGTACCGGTGCTGATGCTGGTTGACCGGCTTTGCGGTGCGGCGAACTCGTTGCGCTTGCCTTTTTTGAGCTTGCTGCCAAAATTGGTCTTTACGAATTCGTTCCATGTGTCGCTGACCAGCCTAACGTCGGTATCGATGAAAGAAACAGCAAAACCCGGGCGCGTGCCAAAGGACATGGCGCGTTCCATTTCAGTGACGGTAGCCGTTTGAGTGTACGCTGGCAATAAAGCCCAGCATGTGGCAAAGAGAGCGGTGAGTAAGAGGCGCATACGTATCGAAGCGGTGGGTTATTTACTGTTTACATTTCTCTAAGGTGCCCTTGGTACGGCCCGGGCAAAGGCTTCCATTACAACCGTTGAACCGAGTTTGCCACAGCAAATATAACCCGCAGGGCGTTTTGCGCTTCCTATCGGAGAGGATATGGATTTTTGCTTCCTTGTGAAAAGACATGCCGCAGGGTATTATTTAACAATTCTAGCCTATTGGCGCAGCAATTTTATGCGGCACTGCCCCTTTCCTCTAACGTTGGCTTTGCACTCCCTAGCCGGCTTCAGAGCATAAAACTCCCTCGGCCCACATGTACCCCCATTAAGGACTCACCGCTGCCTGGGCGATAGCACGCAACGATTGTTGTACAAAGAGTACAAGACCACCCTGTTCGCTATCTCTCTGTGCTACCGGGCCAAAGCCCAAGATTTTTTGCAAAATGCCCTCCTTGTCATTGTCCGAGATCTCAGGCAGTGCAAAGGCAATGGCTCTTTGAAAGGCTAAAGGCAACGGGTTACAGTGCGCTGTATTGTACAAATCTTGCGGCAAAAGTCTCTTTTGCGTTTTGCTTGAAGACTGCGGCTGACTGAGCACAATATCTAATATACTTAGGGTGCCTCTTCAAAAGCTGTGGGCTATTCCAGAAAGTCAGAATAGCCTGCAGCTTTCAAACATTCAAATCGGCGACTTACTACCTCAGCACTTCAACTCATCCAAAGCACTGAACTTTTTGAGGCAAACGTTCTTACATTTAAAACTTACCTGCTGAGTTCTATCATTCACCTTACTTGCTTTTTTTATGAAGAACTTCTGTTTTCTCCTTTTACTTTTGGTGGCTGTTGGAGGTTTGCTCTTCTCTGTTGCCGCTTGCCACAAGCACGACAGTTCCGATGAAGGCGAGGTGCGCATCGAGATTAGTTCGCCTCGCGAAGGGCAACAGTTTCACCACGGCGAAGAGGTGCCTATTCGAGCTACTCTGACCAGCACGGCTACGCTTCACGGGTGGGCCATAGAAATCCGCAAGAAGACAGACGGCACAGTGTTGTTCACCGATGACGTCCACGACCACAAAAAGACATTTTCTATCGAGCGATCGTGGAAAAATAATCTGACCGAACACACTGACTTGGTGTTAGAAGTGTTCGCCCAAATAGACCACGACGGAAAGAAAACCTCCAGAACTCTAACGTTTCACGCACATCCGTAAAAAAAGCTGTATCAAGACCTTATGAGTTGGTGGCGCGCGGTTGCCCTATTGATGTTGGGCTGGAGTGCGTGGTTCTGTGCCTCCGCCCCTAAAGCAGTACATGCCTCGAAAAACGCGGCTCCGCTGGAGAAGGCGCTCCTGTGGAAAATTAGTGGCAATGGGCTCAAGAAGCCCTCTTATTTGTTTGGCACCATTCACCTGATACCCAGAGAAGACTTCCAAATAACGGAGGGTACGAGCAAAGCGCTGGACGAAGTGAGACGCATCGCCTTCGAAGTTAACCTCCAGGAAATGGGAGGGGCGGGGCTATTTAAGGTAATGACCAAAACCTTCATGAGCGGCGGTAAAACCCTACGCGACCTGCTTTCCGAAGAGGATTACGCCTTCGTACGCGAGCAGTTAGTAAAGCGTACGGTTATACCTATAGCTACCCTTGAGCGCATGAAACCTATGTTCATCGGCTCGTTGTTGGAAGGCGAAGGCTCCGGCTTGAACGCTAATGGTCGCATGACCTCCGTGGAGGTGGAGCTATTTCAGCTGGCCCGCAAGCGCCGTTTGGCTTCTGATGGATTGGAAACCATAGAGTATCAACTGAGCCTTTTCGACACTATCCCATATGCCCTTCAGGCGCGCATACTGGTAGAGCAGCTGCGACAACAGAGCAATATGGGAGACGAATTTGCTCGTATGGTAGCGCTGTATCGGCAAAAAGACATACAAGCCATGGAAGCCATGACCCAGGAATCGCTGCGCGACGAGCCTCTAGTGCAGGAAACACTCATCTATCGGCGTAACCGAGATTGGATACCCTTAATGGCGCGCATGATGCGTGAAAAGCCTACATTTTTTGCTGTGGGGGCCGGCCATTTAGGCGGCTCGCAGGGTGTCATTGCCCTCCTGCGCAAAGAGGGCTTTCGCGTAGAGGCCGTCGAGTAGGCGGCGGGTCATTGCACCACCACCACCATGTGCTGCCCGTTGGGGCTGACGGCGATGCGGGTGATTTTCTCTACTCCATAAAGCGCCAGATTGGCTATTTCTACCCACGTATCCTGGCGCCGAGGTTGCCACTGCAGCAGTCGGCTGCCATCACCTACTAGATAGGTGCCATCAGGCAGAAGGGCGAAATCCTCCGCGCCGGGCGGCAGTTGCGCAAGGGTTTCGGCAGTGTTGCGCACCGGATCATATAGTTTTAGGTAAGCCGTCGAGCCATTGATTTTCTGGACAAAGCTCAAGCGACCATCGCCAGTTTTTTGCAAACACCGACCAATCGTTGTAGCCACACGACGCGGCGACTGTCCGGACAGGCCAACCACAGCCAGGGTGTGTTGGTTATCTTTACCTACTAAAAAAAGGGCCAGCAAAGTATCGCGTAGCCAGCAATGATAGCCTACGTTGAGCAAATGAGGCAGCAATGGATAACCGCTGTGGCTGCGGTCTACGGGCAAAGCCCAGAGGCGTTGGCTGCCATCGGCTTCGACGCGTACTACCGAAAAATGCCGTCCATCGGGCATGCGTGTAGGTGAGTACTCTGGAGTGGTAGTAGCCGTTACGCGGGTTAGCGTGTTGAGCAATAGGTCGAGGGCGTAAATATCTGTCTGCGCAGTGTCAGGCTGCAACTGTACAGTCAGGTAAATCTCGTAGGGAGAGAAGAAGTGGGGTTGGTTGTTGTAGCCGGTAGGATTGAAGGCCGTTAGGAAGCGCGGAGCAAATGGATGCCATAGGCTATCGGGTCGCTGATTGAGTGAGAAGAGCAGCAAGTCGTGGTGTGGCAATTTTTGAGCAGAAGCCCACACTGCCCAGCCCAGATAAAGGAGCCAGAGTGGTAGTTTTCTCATACGGCGAAAATACGCCTAATAAGGACGATACTAGCGCAGGAACTCCGACGCTTTAAGGCTTATAATCCAACACCGACAGCGCTTGGGTGCATTGCTGGAGGTCTTCAGCAACGTTGGAGGCTACTACAATAATACGGTTGTTGCTGTGTGCTTCTAACAGTTCAGCCAACCAGCGCATACCCGCGGTATCCAGGTTTGTTGTAGGTTCGTCCAGCAGCAGTATTGGCGCCTCAGTGCAAATAGCCAGCGCCAGGCGAACGCGCTGCTTCATGCCGGAGCTGAAAAAACGCAGCGCTTTGTAGCGCGCCCGCCCTAGTTGAAGCACTTCGAAAACTTCTTCGGGAGCCCACCCCGCCCGAAAAGGCCGCAAGCGTGCATGGAAGTGCACCAACTCTTGCAGCGTCAGTTCCTCGATGAGCTCAATGTATGGAGCAGCCATGCTCACCTTGCGATAGACCTGGTCAGCTTCCAGCACATGCCCGTTTTCCTCAAAGCGGATTTCTCCCTTTGATAGAGAAAGGTGGCCGGAAAGCACTTTCATCACCGTGGACTTACCAGAGCCGTTTGGCCCCGTGAGGGCATAGCACGTGCCTGCTTCGAAACGATAACTCAGGCCTCGAAAAATCCACTCATAGCCAAAACGCTTACCCGCATCTGTCAGGGATATGATCACTTTGCATTGCGTTGTGAGACAAAGGATAGGAAAAAATCAGTCTTCCTCGGCCATAGTGAACTGAGCCAGCGAACGGAAACCCTTCATTAACCCCCGTTTGCTGCCGCGAATGAACGCCAGGATTTCTTCGCGATAAGGCGAAGGTTCTATTTGGTCCTCGATGGCCGCTACGGCTCTCTTCGTGCTCATGCCACGTACGAAGAGGAGGCGGTAAATATCCTCGATATGATGGATAACTGGTCGCGGGATCCCAATGCGGTGCAGCCCGATGCGATTGACGCCGGCGTAGGAGAGCGGCTCGCGCGCTGCCACTACGTAAGGAGGTACGTCTTTACGTACTAAAGAACCACCGCTAATCATGACGTGCCCTCCAATGCGTACGAACTGATGCACAGCCGTCATACCGCCCAGGCGGGCGAAATCGCCGATATGGATGTGTCCGGCTAGCGTAGTATTGTTGGCCAAGATACAAGAGTTGCCGATAAAGCAATCATGAGCTACGTGCACATAAGCCATTAGCAGGCAGCGGTCGCCAATTTTGGTTGTCCAGGCATCTGCCGTGCCGCGATTAAGCGTGCAGTATTCACGTACAATGACTTCATTACCAATCTCTAGTGTAGTATTTTCACCTCTGTATTTCAAATCCTGGGGAATAGCCCCCACTACGGCTCCGGGAAAGATTTTGCAACCATGACCCATACGGGTTCCATTCATGATAGTAACGCCGTTACCAATCCAGCAATCGTCGCCGATGACGACGTCTTCTTCAATTACCGTGTATGGGCCAATGGTGACGTTCTTGCCAATCTGCGCTTTAGGATGTATGTGACGCCGGCGTTTTGACATAGAAGACATTTACGGGAAGATGAGTTGAGATGATGAGTAAATCCGGCAGTACCGGCGCCATTGGAGAGGCTCTATTTGCCCACCTCTCTTGACCGGCGCACGATTTGTGCAGTGAGCTCGCCCTCCGAAACGATTTTACTCCCTACATAAGCGGTGCCTTGCATGTGGACAATTCCGCGCCGGATGGGTTCGAGTAATTCCATTTTCAAAACAAGGGTATCTCCAGGTACTACCTTGGCTTTGAACTTGGTGTTTTCGATTTTCAGAAAATAGGTGTCCCAGTTGCAGGGATCGTCCACGGCGTTTAAGGCCAGGATGCCACCGGTTTGGGCCATGGCCTCGATTTGTAAGACACCGGGAAATATTGGATTCCCTGGAAAGTGCCCTTGAAAGAAGGGTTCGTTTACTGTGACGTTTTTGACGCCCACGACATAAGTCTCGGTGAGCTCGATGATTTTATCTACTAATAAAAACGGGTAGCGGTGCGGCAAAAGCCGGCTGATGCCAATCACGTCTATAAGCGGCTCTTTGTCGGGGTTGTACTTGGGTATGCCTAACAGACGCCGCTGCTCCACGAAGGTTTTCTTCAGCAATTTGGCAAACTCGACGTTAGCGGTATGGCCAGGTTTGGTGGCTACAATTTTGCCCTTGATTGGCTTGCCTACTAGCGCCAGGTCGCCGATGACGTCGAGCAATTTGTGCCGCGCCGGTTCATTAGGAAAGCGCAAGCTGACGGTATTGAGCACGCCTTCTGACTCCACCCGAACTGAGGGGCGACCCATCTTGCGGGCCAAGCGGTCGAGATCGGCTTGGTCCATCACTCGATCTGCAATCACAATGGCATTGTCCAAATCGCCGCCTTTGATTAGACCCATGTCCATTAGCTTTTCTAGCTCGTGCAAAAAAACAAAAGTGCGGCAAGGCGCTATTTCCGATAGGTATTCGCTCAAATGGTGCAAGGTGGCGTATTGAGGCCCTAACACCTTGGAGTTGAAGTCAATCATGACGGCTACTTCGAAGTTTTCTGAGGGCAAGGCCAACAACTCCGTTCCCGTCATTTCATCTTTATGGGCAATGGGCTCCGTAATAACGAAATACTCCCGCTCGGCCTCCAGTTCTGTTCGTCCGGCTCGTTGGAGTTCTTGAACAAAGGGGAGCGAGGTACCGTCCAAAATAGGCATTTCCGGGCCATCAACCTCCATCAATACATTGTCTATTTCTAAGCCTACCAGCGCCGAAAGCACATGCTCAACGGTAGCCACCATGGCTTCTCCCTGGCGCAACGTGGTGCCGCGGTTAGTGGAAGCGACCAATTTCACATCGGCCGGCAAGATGGGCTGATCGGGCAAGTCAATGCGTTGAAATCGGTACCCGTGGTTAGCAGGTGCCGGTTTAAAAGTAAGCACAACGGATTTTCCCGTATGCAGCCCTACACCTCGGACAGTGACCGGATGCTCAATGGTCGTTTGTTTCATTGGTAAAGTTAGCTATCGTTGTTTCCCAAAGGGCGAAGGTAGTGAACATGTGTAGAAACTGTCTTTAAGTTGGTTTAGCCAATTGGTGCCCTAGCTCAGAACTCGGTAGACAGCCGGATGCGCACCCCCCATTGAGTAACAAATGGATGGTCGGTATAAGTGAATCGTCGCAGTAGGTCGAAGCGCAAAATGCCAAAGATATTAGCTATCCCGACACTACCCTCTACATAGGGTTTGTCGTCCAATGAATAAGACATAGGAGAGCCATCCTCATAGGTTGGCAGGTGGAGCAGATAATTGCTTCCGTTGGGCCGATTTCGCTCGCTTAAACCACCCCAGAGCGCTTTGAGAGTGAACACTTCGCGCCACTTTAGTCGCCGCAACAGCGGGATGCGTCCAAAAAAGTAGCCGCCAAAGTTGTGGTAATAGCTAATAGCCGCATAGCGATCGCTAACAAACTCTAAGAAATTCATCAGGTTGTATGCCTCGCGCTGGTAGGTGTAGGTCTGGTTGGCCCGGTGAATAATGAGCATAGGATAGGGTGCCTGGCCAAACGTCCAACCGCCTTCTGCAATGGCGTAGCCCTGTCCAAGAATAGGATAAAAGAAAGCCTTTCGCACGGTACCGCGAACAATATGATAATTATATTCACTGCCCAAAACACCGCGTATACCTGCCTGGTAAGCCAACTCCAAAATAGGGTGTTTGGTCAAAATGGGGGTTCGGTAGTTCGGGCCATCGTAAAATTTCTCATTGGGAGCGTAGCGCAGCCGCACAGCCATTTCGCTGGCCATCAAATCGGTTTTGTAGCGCCTCTCTCCTTGATCGGTGTAGTCAAATAGTAGAATACCCGCCGGATTTTGGCGCGTATTCCGAAGGGTAAGTCGCCATGAAAAACCGCTCAGAAACTCCCGCCGATACTCGATACCGTAGGTATTTTTGTAAATCATGCGGTTGTTAGGGCCGCGCTTGAGCGAAAGGAAAAGGTTGTCTTCGTTGACGAATTGAAGCCCCTGGCCGGGGATTTCGATGTCGTCTTGATACCATAGCCGAACATGATGGATAGGAAAGAGGCGCACTTTTTCCGGGCCAAAGGAATACGTCAGGGCAGCCATGCCCTTCCAACGTTGGTCGCGGAAGCCATAGGCTCCGTAACCCTCCAACGCCAGGCGTGTGCTCAAGGCGTAGTTGGTGCGCCCACCAAAACGCAAGCGAAGCCCTTCAATAGGGTTGAAACTGTAGAATACGTTGGCAGGCCCAATATCAATACCGCCTATGGCTGTGTAGCCTTCAAACAGGAAACGCACGCTTTTTACTAAGCGCTTAAAACCGTGGTCGCGGTTGAGGCTATCCATTGTTTGCTTTAGACCTGCTTCGCTTCGCGTTAGAGCAATGTGGCGATTTTCTGCCCAAAATTGCTCATCCCGGAGCAAGGCAGCGGTATCGCGCACGACCGCTTGTAGCGGTGCAAAAAGAGAATCAGCAATGGGTTCGTTGAGGCGATAATGCCGGAAGGTGGTCACCTTGCTGCCCAACAGCGAGCGGGCTTTAGGGCTGTTTAACCAGCCAAACTCGATGGAAACCTCGTCGCGACTGAGCATGAGCGCCCGGCTGCCGTCGGCGGCCATAATCCACGCATACTCCTGGGTTAGCTTCAGTTCGTTCACCCAGTTGAGGTTGATCTCCGGAGGCACCTCTACCTCCACCCGGCGGAGAGCATAGGTAGAGTCCAAAGCTATCCAAAGGTTGCCCGTGAAGGCAACGTCCGTTTTCACTCGCGGCGCAAAGTATACCCGCACACATGGCGTCTCCTCGATGAGGGTTGTATCTTGGATATAGAAGCGGTAGATGTTGGGCGACAGTGGATTAAGCGGCCCTACAAAGCGGGTGTTGAGCAATTCAATGGCTCCATCATAGAAATTGACGTCCGTGTATAAGGCATCAATAAAGTTAGAGATCCCCATCAAGTGAAAGGCATCCTCAAAGATGACATGCCGCTCTGCCCGCACATACTCACGCCGCGTGCTGGTAGATCCCCGGTAGTACACATCCGCAAGCAGCTCGCGCATATAGACGAGAGCATTGACTTTATTATTTACCCGGTTAGTGTCAGCGTTATCAAAGACAACCCTGAAACGCCGTAGCAAGAAGCTATTGCGGGTTTTTTCAGTAATGTTATTGAGGGCAAAGCCAATCTTCTCATACTTCCCATACTGGTAATAG
>JBEQAD010000025.1:0-18397 GCA_041640515.1 Saprospiraceae bacterium
GGTCGTACGTATGGCGACAGGGGTTGGCCAATCTATTCCGACCTGATAACCAGACCACGTTGCTGGTGATGACTATTGGGGCCGGGGTGATGCTCCTGAGCACGCTGTTTTTGACCCAAAACCTACTGCTCCGAAGGCTTGAATTGGCGGGCAGCGAACACCAACCCAACCTCATTCTCTTCGACATCCAACCGGAGCAGAAGGATGCCGTGGCGGAGTTTGTACGCACCCACGGCATGCCGCTCCTTCAGCAAGTGCCCATCGTGGCCGTGCGCATAGAGCGCGTGGACGGCAAGGGCCCTCAAACCCCGGCGCCGACGGAACGCGCTACGGCTTCGATCTGGCGATGGGGTGCGCGCGAAGACAGCATCGCGCGCTGGGTATGGGACCGCGAGTTCCGCATCACGTTCCGCGACACTTTGACCGACAGCGAGCGCATTATTGCCGGCCGCTGGGAAGGGCGCTATCAGCCCGGGCAGCCGCTGCGCATCTCCATCTCGGAAGGGCTACAGCGAGCCCTGAGCGCTCGCATTGGCAGCCGTCTCACGTTCAACGTGCAAGGGCTGCGCTTGGAGGCTGAGGTGGGCAGCGTGCGTCGCGTGGATTTCAACCGCATGCAGACCAATTTTATGATTGTGTTTCCCACCGGCGTGCTCGAGGCAGCTCCTCAGATCCACGTCGTCGTGTCGCGCGTGGAAAGCACAGCCCAGAGCGCCGCCTTCCAGTCGGAGTTGGTGCGTCGCTTTCCCAATGTCTCAGCCATTGACCTGACCCAGATATTGCAAGCGGCCGACGAAATTTTAAGCAAGGTGTCTTTCATCGTCCGCTTTATGGCGCTTTTCAGTTTACTGACGGGCTTTTTGGTGTTGCTCAGCTCCATTTACCAGAGCCGCTATGCGCGTCTGCGCGAGAGCGTGCTGCTGCGCACGTTGGGGGCGCGCCGCAGCGTCGTGTTGCGCATTATCGCAGTGGAATACGCCTTGATAGGCACTCTGGCGTGCGTCGTAGGGGCAGGGCTTTCTTTGTTGAGCAGCTGGGCGCTGGCCCATTGGGTATTCCAGATGCCCTTTTATCCGCAGGCCAGCCCGCTGCTGTGGATGGCTGGTGCTGTCGTCGCAGCCACGGTGGCCATTGGGTTGTGGGGAAGCCGCAGCGCTTTACAGCGCTCGCCGTTGGAGGTGCTTCGACAAGAACTGTGAGCGCCGTTTTTTTGCGCTTTCATGTGGTCGTCGTTGTCAGACATCGCTCAGCAGTTGGTCATCGGGCTGCGTCAAACCTCTGCTCTGGAGTTCGTAGCGGTGCTTTTTGGCATTGTCAGCGTCCTCTTTTCCCGAAAGGAAAATATACTGGTGTACCCCACGGGGCTGGTCAACACTACGCTCTACATCTACCTAAGCGCAGTGGCTGGTCTGTATGCTGAGGCTGGCGTTAATCTGTACTATACTGTCATGAGCATAGTGGGCTGGGTGCGATGGGCGAAAAAGCGCGAGGGCCGCCCTGAGCTGCGCATCTCGCGCTCCAATGCGCGCGAATGGAGCACAGCGCTACTCTTTTTTGGCGCCTGTTGGGCAGTGCTTTACGGCGTGCTGGCCACTTGGACCGACAGCACTGTGCCTACCGCCGACGCCTTTGCTTCCGCAGCGGCCTACACCGGCATGTGGCTTATGACACGCAAAAAGTTGGAAAACTGGCTGTGGTGGATAGTTACTAATCTGGTAGCCATTCCACTTTATTTCGTCAAGGGCTTTGTTTGCACCTCGTTTCAGCACCTTGTTTTCTTGATCCTGGCCATTTTAGGTTATCTAATGTGGCGCCGCCGGTTGCAAGGGGCATAGGCAACCGCTAAGAGGGCGCGCCAAAGCGGAGGCGCGGATGGTAAAGGTAAATGGTCTCTTTGAGGTACTCGGCGTCCAGATGCATATAAATCTCTGTAGTAGTGATGCTTTCGTGCCCCAGCATATCCTGCACTGCTTTCAGGTCGGCACCGCCTTCTACCAGGTGCGTGGCGAAGGTGTGGCGAAAGGTGTGGGGGCTAATTTTTTTAGTTATGCCAGCCTGGTAGGCCAGTTTTTTCACCAAAAGAAAGATCATGACCCGCGTTATGCGCGCGCCGCGGCGGTTGAGAAAAACAAATGCCTCATGACCCGACTGGATAGGTAGCAAGGGGCGCACCTCGTCCAGATAGTGCTGCAGCATGCGAGCTGGTTCGGGGCCGATGGGCACAAAACGCTCTTTGCGGCCCTTGCCGCGCACTTTAAGGAAGCCGGCAGGCAGCGATAGATCGTGGCAGCGCAGCTGGACTAACTCGCTAACGCGCAGCCCGCAAGCGTAGAGCGTTTCCACGATGGCGCGATTGCGCAGCCCTAAAGGCGTGTCGGTACTGATGCTCTGAAGCAGGCGCTGCACTTCGTCAATCGACAATACTTCGGGCAGCGCAGAGCGCAAGCGGGGCATTTCGAGCCGCTCGGTGGGGTCGTCTTCGCGCAAGTCTTCGAGCAGCAGAAAACGGTAGAACGCGCGCAACCCTGAGAGGATACGCGCTTGCGAGCTGGCCTCTAAGCCCAGGTCGTTGAGCCAGTAAACGAAGTGGCTAATGTCGTCGGCTTGCACGTGCAGAGGCGACAGTGGCGTATCGCGCAGCTGCAAATACTGCACAAACTTGCGTACGTCCGCCACGTAGGCAGCCAGCGTGTGTTCGCTCATGGAACGCTCCAGCCTTAGGTAGCTGTCGAACTGTTGAAGGGCTGTTTTCCAATCCATCGCGCTTTCTTCCTTTTCCTCCTTTACTCGCCGTTGAGGCTAGCGACCTGGTATGCTGTACTTTTGCCTCAAAATTAGCAACCACATGGCTCTCACAACATTAAGTGCCGAGCTGGCGGCTCTGCGGCGCAGCTATACGATGGCCTCGCTCTCCGAGGCTGATGTTAACCCTGACCCTTTCATCCAGTTGGAACGTTGGCTGCAAGAGGCGCTCAACAGCCAACTTCCCGAGCCCACCGCTATGACGCTGGCCACTGTCAGTGCCGACGGTCAGCCCAATGCACGCGTTGTATTGCTCAAAGGTTTTGACCACCGAGGGCTGGTTTTTTATACCAATTACGAAAGCCGAAAAGGTGTCGAGTTGGAACAAAATCCGCAGGCAGCGCTCCTCTTTTTCTGGCCTGAATTAGAGCGCCAGGTGCGCATAAAAGGCCGCACAGAGCGCGTCTCTTCCGACGAGTCGCTCACCTACTTTCAAAGCCGACCTAAGGAAAGCCAACTGGGCGCCTGGGCTAGCCCCCAGAGCCAAGTCATCTCAGGCCGAGATGTGGTGGAGCTGCGCTATCAAGAACTTGCCGAGCAGTTTAAACACGACGAGGTGCTGCCACTGCCGCCTTTTTGGGGAGGATACCGGGTGGTGCCAGCCTACTTTGAATTTTGGCAAGGGCGCCCCAGCCGGTTACACGACCGCATTCGCTATCAGCACGGCGAGCAGGGATGGACAATCGCGCGGTTAGCGCCTTAATGGCCCCACCTCCACACTTCCAATTGAGAGCCATTTTGCACCAGCAACTCGGCAGCGCCTAGCCAGCGGTACGCTTTCTGCTCGGCAGCGGGCAGAAGGAAAGAGCGCTCCGACAGCCGCAGTCGGTCGAGCACAAGCACGGTTCTCTCCGTCAGGCAGGTGACCCGCTCGTCAGCGGCGATGCAGGCAATAGCGCCAGGGATGGGCAGGCGGTGGCGGAATTGGCCATAGGTGTCGAAACACAACAATCCCTGTGGCGGCGAGAAGGCGTATACTTGGCTGCCGTCGTCGCGCAACGCCTCGATAGGGAGGCGCTCAGCAAATAGGGCATTAAGGCGCTGGCTCTCGGCCAGCTTTGTTCCTTCCGGGCTGATTTTTTTAAGCTGAAAAACCACCTCGTCGTAAAGCCACAGATTGCCATCGGCAGCGGCAGCCACCGTGCGCACCTCCGGGTAGCCGGCGTGGATGAGATTTATTTCGCCCAAAGGCGTCAGACTGCGGTCAAAGAAGGCGACAACGCGAAAGTCGGCATACCAGACAATGACTTTCAGCGGGTTAGTGGCATCTATGGCTGCCGCTATCCCAGTGCGATTGGTGGAATAGCGCGTAAGCAATTGCCCCTCAGGGCTGTATTTTTCAATAGCGTTCTTTGGAGTGATGATATAAATATTACCCAAATTATCTGTAGTAGCAAAGCGCGCCTGTACGGGCAACACTCGATGCAGCACCAAGGTGTCGAGGGTGGGCTGCGCAATTGCCCATGCTGGGAAAATTGCCATCAGCAACACTAAGAAAGGAGATAGTCGCATCACTCGCTGTACTGCCAAATGTCGCCCCACAAATGGGCGCCACCGTCCACGTAGATAGTTTCGCCTGTGATATAAGAAGCAGCAGGGCTGGCCAAAAAGAGCACCAGTGCAGCCACTTCCTGCGTAGAGCCTAAGCGCTTCACTGGTATGTGGGAAGCAATACCGCTTAGCAGCTCGGGCGGGTAATTTTCCAGGCCACTGCTCTGGATAATGCCCGGAGCCACGCAGTTGAGTCGGATGCCGCGTTGTGCCCATTCGACGGCGAGCGACTGGGTGAGGTTGCTCACGCCCGCTCGAGCAGCACCCGTATGTGCCATGCCTGGAAAGCCGCGATAGTGGTTGACTACAATGTTGACTACCACACCTGCTGTTTGTGGAAAGAAGAAACGTTTCGCCATAGTTTGCGTCACGTACCAGGTGCCGTTCAGGTTGGTATTGATGACGGCCTGCCAGCCTTTGGGAGTGATGTCTTCGGCGCGGCTGGGGAACTGCCCTCCGGCATTATTGACTAAGATATCCAGCTGGCCGCTCCGCTCGGCAATGAATTCGGCGAGCTTTTCCACCTGGTCAATCTCGCGAATGTCCATTTGATAGCTATGGACGACACCTAAGGAATGGAGCACGCGCATACCTTCTTCCAAGCGTTGGGCCTTGCGCGAGGCGATATACACCTGTGCGCCCAGCAGTAGAAACTGACGGGCGATCTCCAGACCTATGCCGCTGCCACCGCCCGTGACTAACACCGTCTTACCCGAAAAAAGACCTTCTCTGAACACCATAACTCGCTCCAGGCGTATGAATAACTAGCCTTTGCGGCACGCAAAGTCGCGCATGAGTTCCACTAATACCTGTACGCTGCTCTTGGGCAAAGCATTGTACATGGAAGCGCGAAAACCACCCACCGAGCGGTGCCCTTTGAGGCCCACGATACCGTTGTTTTCTGTTTCGCGGAGGAATTCCTTTTCCAGAGCCTCATAGCCCGGCGCCATAACAAAACAGGCATTCATGAGCGACCGGTCTTCTTTGGCCACAGTACCTACAAAGAGTGGATTGGCGTCGATCTCCTCGTAGAGCAGCTTGGCTTTAGCCTTATTTCGCCGATGAATGGCCAAGGGCCCTCCTAATTTCTTGAGCCAGCGCAGGGTCAGCATAGACACGTAAATGGGAAACACGGGGGGCGTATTGTATAGCGAGCGCTCTTTGATAAACGTGCGATAGTCGAGCATAGTAGGCAGGTGGCGCTGGACGTGCCCCAGCATGTCTTCGCGCACAATGACCACCGTAACGCCTGCGGGGCCAAGGTTTTTTTGTGCTCCGGCGTAAATGAGGCCAAAAGCGGAGACATCTATCGGACGACTCAGAAAGTCTGAGGACATGTCACACACAATGGGCACTGGCGACTTAGGGAAGCGCTGATACTGTGTGCCAAAGATGGTGTTATTGCTGGTCAGGTGGAGATATCGCGCCTGTTTGGGCACTTTCCAGCCCTTTGGAATGTACGTGTAATTTTGCTCTTTAGAAGATGCCAACACTTCTACCTGTCCAAAGGCTTTCGCCTCTTTAATGGCTTTATTGGCCCAAGTACCGGTGTCCACGTAGGCCGCCATTTGGGTACTATCGAGCAGGTTCATAGGCACCATGAAAAACTGGGTGCTGGCACCGCCGGTCAGCCACAACACGTGGTAACCGCTATCGGGCGGAATACACAGCAACTCGTGCACCAGGGCAGTGGCTTCTTCGATGACAGCAGTAAACGCTGAACCACGATGGCTCATTTCCAGGATACTCAGCCCGCTGCCTTGGTAATCGAGGACACCTCTTGCGGCTTCTTTGAGAACAGGAGCCGGCAGAATGGACGGACCGGCAGAGAAGTTGTGTTTTTTCATGACAAGAAAATCCTCGCCTTTTGCGGTGGGAGAGGTCGGTGCAAAAGTAAAGCAGGGAACGGGTTGTAAATGGCTGAGTCATCAGAAGGGCACATCGTCGGGCGGGTGATTTACTTTTGAGTCGAGCACCTCGCCGGCAATTATCCTTTCACCTACTATGGGGTCGCGCATCTTGGCAAATGTCACATCTTCAATGATCTCGAAGCGGGCAAATTGCGACGCAAACCGCAGGTTAACGGTGGCAAGGGCGCCGTGGCGGTGTTTAGCAATGATGAATTCGACTTGCCCTTTGACGGAGGCGTTTTCATCTTCCAGTCCGTAATATTCCGGACGATAGAGGAAGGACACGATATCGGCATCTTGCTCGATAGCGCCCGACTCGCGCAAGTCGCTCAGTTGAGGGCGCTTGCTACCACCGCGTACTTCTACGGCGCGGCTCAGCTGCGACAGGGCAATGACCGGCACTTCGAGTTCTTTAGCCATGTTTTTGAGTGCGCGCGAGATGCTGGCTATTTCCTGCTCGCGGTTGGCGTTGCGCAGGCTTTCAGTCGAGCCACTCATCAACTGCAAGTAGTCAATAATGACGAGCTGGATATTGTGCTGAATTTTCAACCGCCGACATTTGGCACGTAGTTCGAAGATGTTAATGCCCGGCGTGTCGTCAATGAAGATAGGCACGTGCGACAGCATATCCACGGCCGCCTGTAGCCTTTCCCATTCGTAGTCTTCCAGTCGGCCGTTGCGCATTTTGTTGCTGGGTATTTCTGATACCATAGAGATGAGGCGCTGGACCAGCTGGGCACTCGACATTTCTAGCGAAAATATGGCTACGGGTTTTTTAAAATCGCGCGCTGCGTTGAGCGCCATGGTTAACGCACAGGCTGTCTTACCCATGCCTGGGCGTGCGGCTAAGATAATGAGGTCGGAGGGCTGCCAGCCTGAGGTAATGCGGTCTAGATCTGGAAAGCCTGAGGGCACACCCGTCAAACCATCGCTTTTTTGAGCCAGCATTTCCAGGTGTCGCAAGACGCGTCCGCTCAGGACGCCCAAGTTTTCGAAGTTGCGGCTAAGGTTGTTCTGTGTGATGGCGAACAAGCCTTTTTCAGTCTCATCGAGCAGGGAAAAGACGTCGGTCGTCTCGTCGAAAGCGTCTTTGATGGTGCGCGTGCCCAGACGAATGAGCTCGCGTAAAATATGCTTTTGGGCGATGATGCGGGCGTGGTATTCGGCATTAGCCGCCGAGGCCACCCGGTTGGTCAGTTCAACCAAGTAATAGCTGCCGCCAACGCGCTCCAGCTCACCACTTTTGCGCAGTTCCTCGGTGACGGTCAGCAGATCTACGGGGTAGGAGCGTTCGAAGAGCCGGATAATCGCTCGGTAAATAGCTTGATGGCTCTCACGATAAAAGCTTTCTGGGCGTAGGATATCCATGACTACCGGCAAGACGTCGCGCTCCAACATGAGCGCACCAAGCACGGCTTCCTCTAATTCAAGGGCTTGTGGTTGTATTTTCCCAAACATATCGTTGAGTGACGCGTCGCCTCCGCGCAGGCCTTTGCGAGCGCGTCCATCGCCACCTTTCGGTGAGCGTTCATTTGAAGAGTCCTCTCGTTGTAGCATGTGGTGTGATCGCTTCTTTCGTTGGGGACAAACTTATCGGCTTTGTCTTTCTTAGGCAGCTCTCCAAACATTCTGTTAGGCGCTAAGCCTGTGGAAAACTGGGCGCAGACCTGTGAGAAAGTGAAATTTTTCCCATTTTTTTCCACATTAAGGGCTGGTTTTTCACAAGAAGATGGCAGCACTTTGGTCTCGTATAAACCGATAGTGGCGAGCAATACGTCAATGAGTAAGACTGGCTTTTAGGTGTTAGTGAGGCTACTCAAAGGCCACTCTGTCGGTTAAGTCAGCATTGCGTCGGCGTGAAATTTCAGTTAAGTTTCTCTGTCTTTTTAGTGTTGGAATTTTTTTGGTACGCCTCTTTAATGGCCCAAAGTTAACAAAAAATGTTTTAAAAAATACAAGGTGTACGGTCACCCTTTTTCTCTTTCAAAGGGCTGCGGGCAAAACCCAAAAAGAAACCGGCTATTACTTTAGGGTAATAGCCGGTTAGCTACTATGTAAGGCAGCCCTAAGCTGCAGTAGGTTTACTTCTGCTCTACCGACTTTTTGGCAGCACAGCACGCTTTGCTATCAGCTTTGCCTGCACACGCCTTCGCTCCGCTGTGGCCCGCGCAAGCTTTGACTTCTTCGGCAGTGCAGGATTTCTTGGTCATGCCTTCAGTCGTCGTGGCTGTCTGAGGGGCTACATTGATGAACGTCTTGGTTTCCTCGTCAAAGCGCACGCTTACAAAACGGGCATTGCCCTGAGCATCGGTCTCTTTGCGAACATAGGAGACCGTACCATCCTCACCAACGCGCTTTTCGATGGAAGGATCGGCGGCCGCCGCTTTGGCCGCAGCCGACTTGGAAGCACAGCACGATTTAGAAGCCGTTGCGGCAGCACCCTGGCAGCTTTGTGCCTGGGCGGCGCCTAAGCCAAAGACGAACAAGAAGGCGAAGAAGAAAAATGTTTTTTTCATAACAAGAGATGCTGTTTTGGATGAAAAGATGAAGCGCATAAGAGCGGGTCAAAAGTAAGCGTTATTGCCTGCGTCTCTTTTCTTTTTTGAGAAATCTTAACAAATCGCCGGGATGAGCTCAAAATTCCTCTACTTTCGCCCGCACGTAAGGAAACACGAACGCTATGACCTATGAGCAAGCGAAAGAAGGCCCAGATGGAGAAACCTCGAAGTGCTGCTTCTCGCCTAACCACCTCTGCCTCTAAGTCGCACGCCCTGCCTGCTTTGTCGGGTGGTCCCGCTTGGGTAGGGCTCGCTGCCGCCGCGCTCGGCTTCTTGCTGTATGCCAACACCTTTGGTCACCAATACTGTTTGGACGATTACTCTGTCATCAAAGAAAACTGGGTAACGCAAGGTGGGCTTAAGAACATTGGTCTCATCTTCTCTACCGAATACCGCTACGGTGCGTGGAACAGCCCCGGCTCATTATACCGCCCCCTTTCGCTACTGATTTTCGCTTTACAATGGCAATTGTCGCCAGACAACCCCATGGTTGGTCACGTGATGAACGCCGTTATGTACGGCTGGACGGGCTGGCTGTTGTGGATTACGTGGCGGCGGATTTTGGCGGCCTATTCTCCTATCTTACCCGCGCTGGCCGTATTGTTTTTTATGGCGCACCCGGTGCACACAGAGGTAGTGGCCAACATTAAGAGCTTGGACGAAATCCTAGCTCTGTTTTTCTGCACAGCGGCGCTTTGGAGCTTGTGGCGTCATTTCGACACTGGGCACCGGGGATTTGTAGCACTGGCGGTGCTGTTTTATGCTTTGGCGCTGTTCTCTAAGGAGAGTGCCATTACTTTCCTGGCCATTTTTCCGCTAACCATCTGGTTTTTTACCGATAAACCTCTGCGGCAAAACCTGCAGTTGTCCGCACTGTTTCTGGCGCCGGCGATGCTTTTTTTATTTATTCGCCACCAGGTACTGAGCGCTCAACCCTACCCGGAGGTGTTCTCTGTATTGGATAACTTTATTGTTGGCGCTAAGGACTCTGCCACGAGGTTGGCTTCTGCCTTTATGATGTGCGCCCTTTATCTGAAGACGCTGGTTTTCCCGCATCCGCTTATTAGCGACCGCGGTTATCCGCAGTTAACTCCGGTCACCTTTGCCGATATACGCGCGCTGACAGGCTTTTTCCTCTATGGAGGTATGTTCCTCTGGGCGCTGTTCCATTGGCGCCGCCGGCATATCCTGTCGTATGCTATTTTATTCTATCTCCTTGCTTTTTCGCTGTTCAGCAACGTATTCATGCTGATTGGCACCTCTTACGGCGAACGCCTGCTTTATGCGCCTTCGTGGGGCTTTGCGCTGGGCATAGCAGGGTTATTCACCACGCTGCTACGCCTGCGCCCTCTGCCTGGTCAATCTCCTACTCAGCAAGTGCTTAACCCAGGCAAAAAAGGTGTTATAGTATGGAGCATAGCAGGCGCCATCTTGGTATTGTATAGTTTCCAAACTCTCCGGCGCAATCCCGTCTGGTACACTAGCTATACCCTTTACAAGGCCGACATTCCGCACTCGCCTAATTGCGCTAAGCTGAACTTCCACATGGGCATCGAAACCATTAAGGAAGGCATGATAGAGGAAACCGGCCAGGTGACGGACTCGGCATGGGTAAGAAAGGCCATTGGTTACCACACACGGGCCATCGAACTGTACCCGCAGTACCACGACGCTTACGGCAGCCGCGGCATAGCTTACTTCCGCTTAGGCCAATACGATAGCGCCTACCACGACTACATGAATGCCCTGCGTTATCGGCCCAACGATGAAAAAGTGCTCTCTAATCTGGGCTTCATTTACTTTTTGCGCCAGCAGCTTGACTCTGCGGAAATAGTCTACCGCAAATCCGTAGCGCTTAACCCGCGCTTTGTAGACGCGCGGCGCAACTTAGGCGCTGTACTGGCTATGCAGCGACGCTTTCCAGAAGCCATTGAACAGTGGAAAGAAGGACTGAAATACGAGCCGCAAAATCCTACCTTGCTTCAATATATCGGCTCTGCACATAACGACATGGGCCAGCCCGAGGCAGCAAAACCATGGCTCGAGCAGGCCGCTGCAGCCCGTGCTGCGGAGGAGGCCCGCAAGAAGCGCCAGCAAAAAAAGTAGGCTACATTGCCTAGCTAAAGCACTTCCGCCACTACGAAAATGCTGCCCGTGATGACGATCAGGTCCTCTGGATGCGCCGCCCGTTGCGCTGCCCGAAACGCTGCCCGCACCGACCGATACGCCCGTCCTTGCAAGCCATAGGCTGCCGCGCGCTCACGCAATACGGCAGCCTCCAGACCACGCGGGATGTTTGCCTTGGCAAAATAGTAGCGCGCCGTGGGCGGAAAACATCTCAACAGTGGCATAGGATCCTTGTCGCGCACCAGGCCCATCACTACATGCACGCGCTCCGGCGGAACATCGGAGAGCCGTTCCCATAGCAGCTGTAGGGCCGGCTCATTATGCGCACTGTCACACAAGATCGTAGGCTCACGGCCAATTATCTGCCATCGCCCTATGAGGCGCGTTAGCGCCCGAGCGGGAAAGAGATAGCCTTCTCCTGACTTCCGCTGGCACACTTTCTGCACTGCCCAGGTCTCAGCACTGACGCTCCAGCGTGCGGCGGCCCGCTCGCAGAACACCTCCCAGGCCTGCAGCGCGGTAGCTAAGTTGCGTTCTTGAAACGGGCCGGCGACATCCACCTGTAGCCCCTTCAAAAACAACTCGCCTTGGCGATAGATATCGTACACTGTGTTCTCTCCATCCGACGAGCGCTCTTCCACTCGATAGTGTTGGTCTGCAAAGAGGAGCGGCGAACCGGTCTCCTCCGCTTTTCGCTTGAATACTGGAGCCGACTCGGGATGCGTCTCGCCAATAACCGCTGGCACACCCGACTTAATAATGCCCGCCTTCTCGCCAGCGATGAGCTCCAGCGTATGCCCCAGCATATCCTGGTGGTCATAGCCGATGTTCGTAATCACACTGACTAACGGAGTAATAATATTGGTACTGTCCAGCCGGCCACCCAGCCCTACTTCTATCACAGCAACATCCACCCGTTCGCGGGCAAAGTGGTCAAACGCCATCGCTACACACAACTCAAAAAAAGACGGTTGAATTTCTTCAATGATAGCGCGGTGTTGCTTCACAAATTCTACTACCCGTTTGGGGGA
This sequence comes from Saprospiraceae bacterium, assembly GCA_041640515.1. Classification (GTDB taxonomy): domain Bacteria; phylum Bacteroidota; class Bacteroidia; order Chitinophagales; family Saprospiraceae; genus M3007. The sequence goes on from JBEQAD010000025.1 coordinate 11,980, forward strand.
AATATAGCGGCCGTTTACTTTGATGCGCTCGCGGAAGTCCTTGTAGTGTGGGCTGATGTACAGGCCTGTTTTTAAGCCAACCATCTGGCAAAGAGCGGCCAAAAAATGGCTTACTGAGCCCTTACCATTCGTACCGCCTACGTGCAGACTGGCAAAGCGCGTATGTGGCTGGTCCAAATGCGCACATAACGCTCGAATGTTGGCTAGGTCTTTTTTGTAGGCCGCTGGCCCAATACGCTGAAACATGGGCAGATGGGCGTACAGGTATTGGAGCGTCTCGGCGTAGTTCATGCCGCAAAGGTTTTATTTTCCTGACAACTGCCGGGGTGCTTCGCAGAAAATGCTTCTTGGCTTGCCTCCCAGATAAAGTATAGGCTACCGGAAAACCTTCCAGCAGCCTATACTTCAAAGTACCCGTCGGTTGTCCTGTGCTTTTCTAATCTTAAAATTTGAATCCGATAGACAGCAGGATATCGGTGGTGCGGTGCTGCGTGCTTGCCACTGGGCCGCCGCTGTAGACGAGCACCGTGCCGCTACCACCCGTGGTTCGCACGCCGAGGTCGAGGAAAAAGCCCTGCGCCTTCACACCCAAACCGCCCGAATAGCTAACGTTGAAGCCGCCTTGATTGGCCTGCGGCTTGCCCAAAAGAGCCATTCCGGCGCGCAGGCGGAAGATAGACAGCGCCCACTCGCCCCCCAAGCGGAGGTTCATAGCGCCTTCGTATTGCCGGCGAATGTTAGCGTTCACCTGGCGCTCCTGCTCTTTGAGGGCAGTGTTGGCCGTACGCGGGGTAAAGTTGTAGCGCGCAGCGCTATAGTCTACCCATTCTACGTCGGCGCTGAGAAAGCCATTTTTATTAAAGAGTAAGGCTGCGCTCATACCCGCGCGCCAAGGCGTCAGCAAGCGATATTCAAAATTGCCGTCGGGTGAGTTGGCCCGGTTGCGGGCCGTGCCTCTCATGTCAGTGTATTGATAAAGAAAACCATTGTTGAAATTATCCGTCAGGCGCCACCAAGTAGGTGTATGGAAATACACGCCGATGCGCAACGGCTGAGAGGCGCGATAGATGATGCCGAATTTACCGTTTAATCCAAAACCACTTGTCTCCAAATACTCTGTAAAGATCAATTCGTCAAAATAGGTTACTTTATCGTCGGCGTCTTTCTCTTGATAATCCCCCTCGAAGCGATAACGCGCCAGTGGGAGGCCGAAGGTAGCACCGACGAAAAGGCGCTCGTCGTAGTTGCCGGCCATCGAAATGACCACCTCGCTCACACGGCCGCTTTGGGCGATAGTGTGAGTGCGGCGGATATCTGCGGCCTCATTACCTTCGAAGTCGTAGGTGGGTTGACCATTCATAAAATAAAAGGCGTTGGTTTCGAACGCTAGCCCACCGGTGAAAGGGTCGAGAGTGCTGCCGTCGGGTTGGCTCTGGAGGAGACGACGGGACTCTTCGAACCAGTTGTTTAACAGGGAGCCTTCCGCAAATCCGGTGTAGTAAATATCGCGGTTGAAATTGGCCAGCTGGTTCATCCCAATGCCCACGTTGAACGTCTTCCAGCGGCTGCGGCGCGGAGCAGAGTAAAAGACAATACCTACGTTGTCAAAGCGGAAGGTGGAGCTGGTTTCACGTAAGGGCAAGCCCGCATTGGATAGTGCCGCTTCAGTATTAGCAAAGCGCAATGCCGGCGAGAATATGAGTTCATTGGTGCGATACATAGCTAGGCCGGCCGGGTTGAGGCTCGTTGCTGTAAACTCAGCACCTAAAGCGCCAAAAGCACCACTAACTCCGAGAAACCGACCAGTACCTGCGGGGTTGAGGTAGGTATAGCGCACGGCATCAGCTGCTGTTTGAGCACTGACAGAGAGCGTGAAAAAGGCGAACATCGCCGAAATGAAGGGTCTCATCGCCGCTATATGGGTTAAGTTATTAGTGAATGGAGAAAAAAGAGGCTCAGGATGGCAGGCCGCCGCAAACCTTGGCATTCATAGCAGAACATCTTTAGAAAGAGGAAGGGTGGAAAAGGAAGTTGAACCTGTTTCCACCCTTCTACCCTGCTGCCTCTTTTTCTTCTATAGTACAACTAATCAAAAGGGGTCTGTGAACTCTTCAAGAAGGCCTTATTGGCGTCCGCGCGGGCTTCCGCCACCGCTGGATGGCGGAGGGGCTACGCGGCCGCCACCTCTATTGTTGGAGCCACCACCAGAGCGCTCAAAGCCATTATCTCTTGAAGGCCGGTCGTAGGAGCGGCTCGGAGGGTCATACGAGCGCGACGGACGATCTTGGGAGCTTTCATTGCCTCGGCTGGGGCGCTCGGGCCGGCTATCGTTGGAACGCGGGCTCTCGTAGCGCTGGGGTGAGTACTCACGGCTGGGCGTATCGTCGCGGCGCGGGGGGCGCTGTGGCTCCGGGTGTGGTGAGCGCTCAGGACGCGAGGGCATGGTGGGGCGTTCAGGGCGCAGCTCTCGGTCTGTGCGTTCTGGGCGGGCAGGCGTCGCCTCGCGAGGCGGACGCTCGGGAGTTGCTTCGCGCCCGGGGCGATAGGGCTCGGCAGGTGCTGCTGGACGGCGGTTATCGTCGCCCGTACGCGGTGGCGTGATGGGTCGTTCGACTCCCGTTCTATCTGAGGGCAGTTTCTCTGCTGGAGCGGTTTCCACTCGGCCTCCCGGGCGTTGAGGTTTTAATTCGATGATCTCGGCCCCTGCACGCGGCGCGGCAATACGGTCTGATGGCGCCGTATTGCTGACGATGCGCGCATAGCCGGTACTGACCTCCGTACCACCTCGACGCGGGCCAGTGTACGTGCGCGGTGTGAAGCCTGGCGTATTAGAGGGCGTGTTGCCATACCACCAATAATAGTTATTGTTCACTACCCACGCGTTGGGTGCAAAATAAGGGTTGAAACCGTTCCACACCCAATAAGGGTCGTAAAAGTAGTTGTTGCATACCCACGGGCTCCAACCCCAGCCCCAAGGGCGACTCCACGGGCTCCAACCCCAGCCCCAGGAGCTGAAGCTCCAGCCCCAACCCCAAAAGGGGTCGTACCACGACCGCGCACGCCAGCGCATCCAGCGACGCCACATCCAGTAATCGGCAAAGCCACCCACGTAGATGCTCACCCCCGGCGCAAAGAAGGGGTCGTACATCCACATATCCACGTAAAAGGGATCGTAGTAGTCTATGATGCGCATGGGGCGGTGAAAACGTCGAATGCGCGAGGAATACTCGTAATCGTAGGCGTCCTCGTAATAGTCGTCGTCGTAATAGCGCTGAGTAACGTTGTTCTGCTCGCGCTGTCTCGACGCTAAGGCGCGTCGGTCGCTAGTGGGGTCGTAATAAAGGTCATCTTGCGCTTGTGCGCTCGTGCTAAGAACGACCCACACTAAAAAGGCAAAAAACAAACGGATATTTCTCATGGCGTTGCGTATTGGCATTTTTTAATGATCGGACTCTCGTCCTTTTACAGGGTCAAATGTACTTACCTTTGCCGGCCTCGTGCTGTTAAGGTCTATTTAATATCAACACATCTAAGTAGTTAAAGTTGACCAGAACTTTCAAAGCATATACCTAACCACATTCTTTGTTTAGACTTCTTTTTTCCCTTACAGATACTCCCTTTCACCTCAATTTAACAAAGTAAAGTTACTCCGCCCTGGATTCATGGCAAAAGAAATCACACCTCGCTCCGAAGATTACTCCCAGTGGTATCTGGACATTGTACGCAAGGCTGGCTTGGCCGATAATTCGCCTGTCCGCGGCTGCATGGTTATACGACCTCATGGCTTTGCTATTTGGGAAAAAATGCGCGATGCCCTAGACGCCATGTTCAAAGCAACTGGGCACGTCAACGCCTATTTTCCTTTATTCATTCCTAAAAGCTTTCTAAGTCGTGAGGCGGCACACGTAGAAGGCTTTGCCAAAGAATGTGCTGTAGTGACACACTACCGCCTGAAAAATGACCCCAATGGCGAGGGCGTCATCGTTGACCCTGAAGCTAAACTGGAAGAGGAGCTCATCGTCCGCCCAACCTCGGAGACGATTATCTGGAACACCTACCGAGATTGGATTCAGAGCTACCGCGACCTACCGCTGCTCATCAACCAATGGGCCAACGTGGTGCGCTGGGAAATGCGCACGCGCGCTTTCCTGCGCACGGCAGAGTTCCTTTGGCAAGAGGGGCACACCGCCCATGCTACACGAGAAGAAGCCATGGAAGAGACGCTCCAGATATTGGAAATCTATCGCCGCTTTGCCGAAGATTACATGGCTATGCCCGTCATCAAGGGCGTAAAAACGCCTAACGAGCGTTTTGCCGGTGCTGATGAAACCTTTTGCATCGAGGCCCTCATGCAGGACGGCAAAGCTTTGCAGGCCGGTACGTCGCATTTCTTAGGTCAAAACTTCGCCAAAGCCTTCGACGTCCTTTTCCTGAACAAAGATAACCAGCAAGAGTATGTGTGGGCCACGTCGTGGGGTGTCTCGACGCGCCTCATCGGCGGCCTGGTCATGACGCACTCCGACGACGATGGTCTGGTGTTGCCTCCGCGCCTGGCGCCCATTCAGGTAGTTATTGTGCCCATTCCCAAGCCCGCGCCTGCGCTCATGGAAGCCGCTGACCAAATCGCTAAACGCCTGCGCGCCAGAGGCATCTCCGTAAAAGTGGATAACGACGACCAAAACCGCCCTGGCTTCAAGTTCGCCGAGTATGAGATGATTGGGGTGCCTGTCCGCTTAGGATTAGGCCAGCGCGACCTCGACGCCAACCAGGTGGAAGTGGCGCGCCGCGACACGAAAGAGAAGAGCAACGCGCCATTGGCTAACATAGAAGAATACGTGGAGCAATTGCTGGCCGACATCCAGCAGAATCTCTTTCAGCGCGCCAAAGCCTTCCGCGACGCGCATATTACCCCAGTAGACCAATGGGCCGACTTTGAAGCCGTGTTGGAAGATAAAGGCGGCTTCATCTTGGCCCACTGGGATGGCACCACAGAAACGGAGTTGGAAATCAAGGAGCGTACGAAAGCCACCATACGCTGTATCCCTCTGGATGCTAACGCAGAAGCCGGCGCATGCATCCTAACCGGCAAACCCAGCCAGCAGCGTGTGCTCTTTGCCCGCGCTTACTGAGGAGGACGCTTCCAAGGGCGGTACGTCGCCACCTGGTCAGCCCAGTCTTCGGGATGCTCGCGCAGCGGCTCACAGGGGCGCAAGCTCTGGCGGCACTGGTCTGGTAGTTGCTGGTACAACCGCGTGCCTTCGGTTTTCCAGGCCAGCATGTCATCGCTTACCTCGCGCAGAATACGTGCCGGATTGCCTGCCACTAAACTTCGCGCCGGTATCTTTTCGCCGCTTTTGATGAAGCTCAGCGCTCCAATAATGCACTCGGGGCCAATTTCGGCTTCATCCATAATCACGGCATTCATGCCGATGAGGCTGTTTCGCCCAACAACAGCGCCGTGAATGATGGCTCCATGCCCAATGTGTGCCTCCTCGTGCAACACTACCGTTACTCCCGGGAACATGTGAATGACACAATTCTCCTGTACATTGCAGCCGTCAGCAATTTCGATGCTGCCCCAGTCGCCGCGAAGCACTGCGCCTGGCCCTACGTACACATTAGAGCCAACGATCACCCGTCCGACTACGACGGCCTGCGGATGGATGAATGCGCTCTCGTGCACCACCGGTCGGAAACCCTGAAATTCGTAAATCATAGGTAAAAACAAGTAAAAAGTGCCGCAAAAAAGCGGGTTTTGGGCAAACCTCCTCTCCAGAGGCAGCACCCTATGCTCATGTGATAAGTTTGCACGGCAAAAGTCTTTCCTGCTAAATAAAAAACTCCTGCTCAACTATGTACTATCGGCATCTCCTGTGTTTTTTTTTCGGAATGGCATTTAGCTTGGCCTCGATGGTCAATGCCCAGCAGCGGTTTGCGGCGGTGAATTTCCCGGCGTTGCAAAATGGGCGCCTCCTGCCGCATGCCTTTGCCGGAGGGCTGAATGCCCCACAATTTTCGGCTGCCGACCTTAACGAGGACGGCCTTCTCGACCTGGTCATCTTCGACCGCGCAGGCGATGTTTTCCTGACTTTCCTGAATGAAGGCAAGCCCAATACCATCGCCTATCGATATGCGCCCGAATACGCCTGCCACTTTCCTGCCCTGCGCGAGTATGCGCTGCTGCGCGATTTCAACGGCGACGGTGCTGCCGACATTTTTTGCTATGGGCTGGCACCTGTCTCTCAAGAGATGCAGGTTTTCCAGGGCTATTTCGAAAATAATATGCTCAAATTCAGACCCTTTCTCTTTCACTACCCGAACTGCTCGACGTGCGACCGCACGCTTATTTATTACCCCTCTTCCATACCAGGCGTGTGGCTCAACTTAGTGATCGCTTATACGGATGTCCCTGGTGTGG
>JBEQAD010000026.1:0-10475 GCA_041640515.1 Saprospiraceae bacterium
ACAGAGGAAGGGCCCCTTCACTTCGACGCGATATTCGGCGCTATTCATGGCAGCCCCCTGGAGGATGGGAAGATGCAGGGCTACTTTGACCTCTTGGGGCTACCCTATACCTGCTGCGATGGCTTCACGAGCGCCCTAACTATGAACAAACATGCTACCAAGCAGATGGCAAAAGCCATCGGGATACCGCTAGCTCCTTCTATCTTAGTGCGTCGCAACAACCCTGTGGATACGGACGCGTTAGTGCACCAATTGGGACTGCCAATATTTGTCAAGCCCAATACACACGGTTCGAGTTTTGGAGTGACAAAAGTGAAGACGCCAGAAGCGCTAGAGCCTGCCTTGGAGGCAGTTTGGCCATATGATCGAGAAGCTCTGGTGGAAGCCTTCTTGTCTGGGCGAGAGTTTTCCAACGGTGTCTTCCGGACAGGCGGGCAGATAATAGCACTGCCAGTGACAGAGATTATCCCGGAAACGGAATTTTTTGATTTTGCAGCCAAGTACGAGGGAAAATCGCAGGAGGTCACGCCCGCCCATCTACCTCCGGCTCTAGCGGAGCAATGCCAGGAATGGTCGCGGCGGCTTTACGAAGCCCTCGGCTGCAGCGGCATTGTACGATGCGACTACATCCTGGTGGGCGAAACGTTCCATCTGCTCGAAGTCAACACCATACCAGGGTTGTCGCCTGCCAGTATTGTACCTCAGCAGGTGCAGGCCTATGGCTGGACGCTGGAGTATTTCTTTAGCCTGCTCATTGAAGAAGCTATTCACCACCGCCAAACAGCATCTCGCATTTAAGATTATGGTTACTAACCTGTCTAAACTTCACACCGTCGCGCAGTCCTTCATTGCTGAGTTGCGCGACGTTTCCGTGCAAAAAGACCGCTTGCGCTTTCGCCGCAACCTAGAACGTATCGGCGAGGTGATGGCTTATGAAATTTCCAAAACCCTGCGCTACGAACCTAAAACCGTCGAGACACCGTTAGGTACGGCCATGCTGCATCTACCAACGGATCGCATTGTCTTGGGCACCATTCTGCGGGCAGGATTACCGCTCCACCAAGGGTTGCTCAACTTCTTCGATAAAGCCGATAATGCTTTCATTAGTGCATACCGCAACCCTCGCCCCGATGGGCGTTTCGACATCCAGCTGGACTACGTTAGCTGCCCATCCTTGGACGACGCCGTGCTTATTTTGGCCGACCCAATGTTAGCTACGGGTGCTTCCGTTTGTCTGGCTTTACAACACTTAGAGCGCTTTGGCAAGCCCAAAGCTATACATGTCGTCGCCGTCATTGCCAGCACAGAGGGTATAGAAGCAATTCAACGCCGCTTTGCTGAAGTCCATCTTTGGGTGGGCGCAGTAGACCACGAACTGACGGCCAAGGCTTTTATCGTACCTGGCCTGGGCGACGCCGGAGACTTGGCCTACGGAAGCAAGGGGGAAGCCGAGTGAGATCGCTCACAGGGCTAATTTTTGCGCTTCTTCTTCGAACGGAGCTCATGCAAGTCTAAGCTAAGCATCAAACTACCGTGATGAGAGGCCAAGCCTAAGTCGCGCACAGCCCACTGGCCTAAAGCTACACTTGTTGAGTGCAGGCTAAGGGTAAGCGGTTTGAACCTGTAACCTATTGTCCAGTAAATTTCTCCCAGATAAAGCGGGGACGTGGCCTCCAACAATTCGATGCGTTCTAATTCTTCATAAGAAATTCGAGCATCTATATGGCCACCACCATACGATACCGTGGAGAGCCGGAACGCCATGCCATACCGCAACTTTTTGTGCTCACCTCGGACGCCTGGTTGAAGCGAATAGCGTTGAAAAGACCAAGAGGCGGTGTGGAGAGTAATCTGATTATCAAATGATGAGTACTGGTTCTTGGTTCGTCCCATGCCAGCTGCGGCGTATAGACTGAGTAAGAAGTCTTGACTCTTGCCGAAGTATCCATACAACCCCAGTCCTACCTCTCCGAATTGCGTCTGGCCATAAACATGAAGTGTAGTACTAGGGCTTGGAAAAGGCATGCGGTCCTCTGAAAAAACTGCATAGTTATTGCTAAAATAACTGGCTGTAATACCTAGGTGAGAGACAGGGCTATACGACGCCTGAGCCTCCCATCCCTGGTTGGTCGGTGAGAATAGCGAGGAAAAAAGGGCTCCGCCCACCGACGCTTCTCCTTTTTGGCCTATAGTAGGTAGGTGTACAGTATTTGGCGAATAGTAGCGGCTAGTGGTACAGGAAGCTAACCCGCAGACCAGTACGGCCCAGAGGACATATGTGTGGAAATACGACATATAGGCAGCGATGAAATAATCCAGCAAATCCAGCTTCTGGAAGGAATAAAAAATAGGGGAGCACAGAGACGGCGTTCTCGCTCCCCTACTCTACTTCCACGAGAACAGGGGTTACTTGAATGGATTCGAAAAGCGTCTGTCCGTCAGCACTGTCTCGTCGGTCAGCGTATGGAGAAAAGCGATCAGGTCGCTCTTCTGCTGGTCTGTAAAGTTGAAACGCCGAGGTTGATTACCACTCTTAAGCTGAGGACTAAGGTTAGGATGTGCCTTAATCCCGGTGCTATAGTGATCAATGACCTCCTCCAGGGTAGCGAAACGCCCATCGTGCATGTAGGGAGCGGTCAAGGCAATATTGCGCAACAGGGGCACTTTAAACGTACCCATTTCGCTCTGCTTTTTAGTAATACCACCCACACCAGGATCATCGGTAGTGGGATCTAAGCCATTGTTGGCCAGCAGGCTGACTGGGCGCTCTTGCACCCGGCTGTGGCAAGAGGCACAGTGTTGCAAGTAGAGGGCTTTCCCGCGGTTCTCTGCAGCAGTAAAACCACTGAAATTAGCCGCTTCCAAATTACTCCAAACGTTGCTGCCAATCGTTCGCTCGGCTTCGCGGTCAAACTTACTGCGGTAGGAGCCGATAGCATTGACAAAGTTCGCAATAGATTCAGACACACGCTCTATGGTTACTCGCTCATCGCCATAGGCCATACGAAATAGCGGAGCATAATACGGCTGCGCGCTCACAGCACTGACAATATCGGCGTGGCTCATGGCCATTTCTACGGGGTTGGCCATGGTGGCCAAATTCTGTTCAGAAGCAGTGGGAGCGCGATTGTCCCAGAAGAAGGGAATACCACTGGGACCGAAGAGATCCGTGCCGTAATACGCCGAAAAGTTGAGCACCGAGCCCAGAGCTATAGAGTTGCGCGTACCTACGCGGTCAAACACCCCGCGACTCACAGGCTTGTCATCCGAAAAAGCCAGCTCTTGCTTGTGACAGCTGGCGCAGCTCACTTTGCCGTCCTTAGACAGTTTTTTGTCATAGAACAAGACGCGCCCTAAGATGGCTTTGTTATTATCCACAGGGCGAGCAGAAAGCCCCAACGCAACAATGTGTTGAGGCAATCGAGTAGCGTAGTTATCCGGTTTAGAGGGTAGATTCAGGTACTGCGACAGCAAAGCATAGTCCTCTGGCTCATAATAATAATAGTCGAAGTCAGCTTTCTGATTACAGGCGGCCAATACAAACAGGAAAGCTGAAAGGAGTAAACCAAAGTGAAAGATCTTTTTCATGGCAAGATAACGTTTGGTAGAAGAACTAGAAGTTATTGTTAAGGACGATAGCCGTTTGAATAGAGTTGGTATCATAGGCAGCTATTTTTCTGATTTTTTCCTCCGCCAAAAATAGTCTACCTGAAGAGCCATTGAAACGCCCGCCGTGTATTCGGCCAGGCCCAGCTCTTCGGCCGGTTGATATTCCATAATGTTGAAAAAGAGATTCACCCATATCGGGCGGCTACCCACACCCGCCGACACGCCTATCTCTGGAAAGAGAAATGGTGAGCGTTCCTCTATCAATCCAATCTTGGAGACATGAGGCTCGCCAATGCGGTAGTCAATCCAGCCCTTGCGGTATTGCAAATAATTCAACCGAAGAGCTGTGCCCAAGCGAAAGGCTCCTCGCTCCACGGAAACGTAGTATTGGCCAAAGTACCGATGAAAGTTTAATCTTGACCTTACCCCACGTTCATGCTGATGCAACACATTGCCTGCTCCCCATCCTAAAAACAGACCTGTTGAGGTCTCCTCCCCAAGGGGAAAGTAAAGCCCAAGGGCGCCCTCTCCGAGGCGGCCTCTGCCTCGGCTCTCGCCGGAAGTAGAGCCTCCTGCCAAGTCCATGTAGTTGGCCATCAGAGCCCAACGATGGGATACCGCATAGCTGCCGTGAAGCTCAAATCCTGAAAATTCCGGCCCCGTCAGTCCACCTAAGGAAACTTGGGCATCGTGGCGATCCCTCAAATGCGGAGTGTGCAGCGTATTGGGTGCGTAATAGTACGAACTACAAGCCTCTCCTCCCAATATCATTAGCAAAGGAAGTATCCATTTAAACATACGCTGAGTTTTTATTGATAAAAGTACAGTACACTTTTCAGGTATTGCGTTAGAAGAGAAACACTTTAGCAAAACCCTAACACGCGGCACCATCAGAGCTTACTTTGAAAGAACAGCCTTATCGGTCGGACACTGGCCGATAGGTGAAGTATACAACAAGTAGACGACCCATGCTTTTTAGTTTTGTCTAAATTTTTAACAGAACAAGGCCTTTTTATTTTATTTTGCACGCCTAAAAAGAGCCGTTGCAAAAAAGCGCGCCTATCAAAATCATTTGAATACTTCGCGCAGCAGGAACATATTGATCAGGTAAATTAAATAGGCCACTATGAATAGAGCGTTGAGAAGCTTTTTCCAGAGCGTGTGGGTAGCTGCAATATTGCTGAGTGCCATCGAAGCATCGAGCCAAGCGATTGGCGTGCGCCGCGGACGCGTCGTAGATGCCCTTACCCGTGAACCTGTAGTTGCTGCCACTGTAGTCGTGGAAGGCGTGGCAGGAGGACTTTACACCGATTCATTAGGGCGATTTGTGGTTTCAGCGCCTTACGCCAGCCGCGGAGTAGTCGTGCAGGTTCGCTCTATTGGATACGCACCCTGGACGGGTGATCTGAGCGATCCCTCCGAAGAGCACCTCATCATGCTGACGCCCACAGAACAGACATTGGGCACGGTAGTCGTATCGGCCTCGATGAAGGAAGTCTCGAAGGATGCTTCGCCCATTCCTGTTGAGATCTACACGCCCAAATTTTTTCAGAAAAACCCCACCCCCAACTTGTACGAAGCGTTAGTGCTGGTTAATGGTGTCCAGCCACAACTCAACTGCGGGGTATGCCATGCCGGCGATATCCACATCAACGGCCTGGAAGGTCCGTACACCATGGTAACTATAGACGGCATGCCTATCGTCAGTGGACTTTCTACAGTGTACGGCTTAAGCGGCATTCCCAACAGTCTGATAGAGCGCGTGGAAGTAGTAAAGGGCCCTGCTGGAGCGCTGTATGGCTCGGAGGCTGTTGGAGGGCTTATCAATGTCATCACGCGCAACGTACTCACAGCCCCCCGAGTGGCAGTGGATGTGTTTAGTTCCAGCATGGGCGAAGTCAACTTAGACGGGTCGGTGGTCATGCAATGCCAACGGGCGCAGACGCTGGTAGGGGTCAATTATTTCAACTTTCAGCGGCGATTCGACATCAACCACGACGGCTTTACGGATGTAGCCCTGCAAAATCGCTTATCGCTTTTTAATAAATGGCGTTTCGAACGGCGCTTCTCCCGCTTGGCTACGCTTGCTGCCCGATATGTGTACGAGGATCGCTGGGGCGGTCAGCTGGCCTGGACACCCCGCTGGCGAGGCTCCGATAGCCTCTATGGCGAGAGCATCTACACACACCGCGCTGAGGTCATTGGCAAATACCAGCTGCCCATAGAGGCCCAGCGCGTGGTACTCGATGTTTCGTGGAACCTGCACGACCAAGATGCCGCCTACGGTGTCATGCCTTACCTTGGACGCCAACAGGTAGCCTTCGCACAACTGACTGGCGACGCTACTCTTGGGCCAAAACATGACATCCTCTGGGGGGTAGCTCTGCGCTATACCTCCTACGATGATAACACGCCCGCGACCGAAGCAAGCGACGGCTCTGGGCAGAATCGTCCTGTGCGTACATGGTTACCCGGCGTATTTATTCAAGATGAGCTGACGCTCCACGCGCGCCAGCGCCTGTTGCTCGGCTTGCGTTACGACTACAACTCGATCCACGGGAGTATCCTAACGCCGCGCCTCAGCTGGAAATGGGCCGAGGATGCCCACCACACATTCCGCTTTACAGGCGGTTCAGGCTACCGGGTGGCCAACATCTTTACCGAAGAACACGCCGCCCTTACGGGGGCCCGCCAGGTGGTCATTGCTGAAGACCTCCGGCCAGAGCGTTCCTGGAACGTCAACCTGAACTATACGCGCAAGTTTTTCCCCGCGAAAGCCGGCTTCATCGGGATAGACGCCTCCCTCTTCTATACCTACTTTACCAACCGTATTCTACCTGATTACGATACCAACCCCGACCAAATCATTTACCAAAATCTCGATGGCCATGCTGTGTCGTCGGGAGCCTCGCTGAACGCCGACGTCAACCTGCTTAACGGCTTAAAGGCAACAGCCGGCTTAACAGCCATGCGCGTTTACCGCGTAGAAAACGGAAGGCGTCTACCACAGCTGTTTGCCCCGCCACTCTCAGGGACTTGGGCTATTACCTATCCGATCACACGTTGGAGGCTGACGATAGACTACACTGGGTTCTTCAATAGCCCCATGCACCTGCCCGTAGTGCCCAACGATTATCGCCCCGCGCAGTCGCCGTGGTTTGCAATACACAACGTACAAGTCACGCGAACTTTGTCCCAGGACCTTCAGGTGTACGCGGCAGTGAAAAATCTCTTTGGCTTTTACCCGCGCGAAGATGTGTTGCTGCGAGCCTTCGATCCTTTTGACCGCTATGTGGATGTAGACAACCCCAACCAATACACCTTCGACACCGCCTATGGCTACGCGCCCGTTCAGCGTCAGCGGTTGGTGGTGGGGGTGAGGTGGTCGGTAGCCCAGAAGTAGGCTAAGCGCTGCCAGCGGATGGGCAAACAGCTCAAAAGAGAAACATTCACTTCTGTCCAACACACCTGCCTGTGTGGATTGAGGGGGGGAATAACATATGCATGCCATTAGCGGACTTTCAGCACAGCATCCGCCGCGAATTAGCCAAAGGTGGGGCAGAGTCCTGTGAACTACCTTTGCCTGGTGTTCGGTATGCGACCACAAGTGCTTGCAGAAAGCCGTTTCTTTCGGCAATATGGCCGCCAGGGCAACTGGCGTTGGGCCGAAATGCCCGTATCGCAGGAACAAACGCACGGCGTGGCCTTAGACACGGCTACAGGGGCCACGTATTGCACTTGTCCCTTTCGGCCTCGCCCCTGCGTGCATGCGCAGGCGTTTGCTTTAGTGTCACAGGCAGTAGCAGCGGAGGTCTTTGCGCCTTGCGACGAACTGCCGGCTTGGTTGGCCATGGCTTCGGGCGCAAAGCCTACGCGGCGAACGAGCGCTCCCCTTGCCGTGCCGACGTCTGAAGACGAGCGCATCAACCGCGCCCAACGCGGGCTGGAGGACTTAGAAGCCTGGCTCGACGACGGGCTGCGGCGCGGCTTAGCCACTGCTGCCAGCGAAGACCAGCACTTTTACTTGACGGCAGCAACGCGCTTGGCCGATGCTTCGATGCGCAACCTGAGTCGGCGCCTGCGCACAGCAGGGAAGGCTTTTGTGGAGCACCCCGACCAACCGGCGTCGTTATTGGCCACTTTGGCCGACGCCGCTATAGCCATTCAGGCCTTCCGGCGGCGCGAGCACCTGAGCAAAGCCCAGCGGAGCGATTGGGAGACCTTCCTGGGTTTTACCCAAAAAAAGGAGACCGTACGCCTCCATGGCGAGCGTCTTCAGGACACCTGGGCCATTGTGGGCATGGCCGTGGAATGGTTGGAAGCCTCGCTGCGCGAACGCCGCACATGGCTACTGGGCGCCCAAAGTGGCCGCTTTGCCTTGTTACTCGATTATGCTTTCGGCGCTGAAGGCTTCCCTCCAGCGCTCGCGGCTGGCGCCTTGGTACAGGGCGAGCTGGCGTTTTACCTTTCCGCCTGGCCGTTGCGAGCGTTGCCTGTGGAAGCGCTGAGCACCGTACCCGGACGCCAAGTGAGAAAGCTTCCGGGTTGGTCAACTTTCTCGGAAATGGCGCACACCTTCGCCCGAGCGCTAACGCACCAGCCGTGGTTGGCCGCACTGCCTGCCGTGCTGCAAGAAGTCAGACCTTGGCGCTGCGCCAAAGGCTTTGGCTTAGCCGACAAGGAGGGTTACTGGGTGCCTTTGCGCAATGCGGAGGCGGTGGGCTGGGTCTTGCTGGCCGGCAGTGAGGGCCGACCGATAACGGTATTTGGCGAGTGGGATGGCGAACAATTTGAGGCCCTGAGCTTCGTGTGCGCAGAGCGTTTTATTCACTTGTATTCTATATGCGAGCCATCGTCATTGGAGGCGGCGTCATCGGACTGAGCGCCGCCTATTTTTTGCAAGAAGACGGCTGGGAGGTCGTTATTCTCGAGAAGGGCGACCTGACCAACAGCTGTTCATTTGGCAACATGGGCTACCTGTCCCCCTCGCATTTTATCCCGCTGGCGTCGCCAGGTGTGGTGGAGCAGGGACTGCTGTGGCTGCTTCGCGCCGACAGTCCGTTTTACGTTCGACCCAGCCTCCGTTGGCAGCTGATAGACTGGGGGGCAAAGTTCGTGCGCGCTTGCACGCGTACACACGTGGAGCGTTCGGTACGTCCCCTGGTTGACCTGCTCTTGCTCTCAAAAGAAGAAACAAAGCGCTGGGCAACATCGGGGTTGTTCGACATGGAATACACTGAGCGAGGCTGTGTGATGTACTACAACACTTCGAAAGGCGAGCAGGAAGAATTGGCCACAGCGCGCCAGGCCGAAGCCTTAGGCTTGCAAGCCACTGTCCTCCAGCGCGAACAGGCGCGCGCCTTAGAGCCTGATGCCCAGCTCGACGTGCGGGGCGGTGTGCTATACCACGACGACGCACACCTGTACCCGAATGCTCTCATGGAGCAATTGCCGCGCTTGCTGGAGAGCCGCGGGGTACGCCTACGGCGGAGGACAGAAGTCGTGGGTCTTGAGCGCCGCAACGGCGCCATTGCAGCGGTGCGCTGTCGTTCGGACGAGACGTCGGGGCCTGTTGAAGAGCGCTTTGCTGCCGATATGGTCGTGTTAGCTGCAGGGGCTTGGTCGCCGCAGCTGGCGCGCTGGAGCGGAGAGTATCTGCCGCTGATGCCAGGTAAAGGCTATTCCGTCACGATAGAACGCCCACAGCGAGTATTGCATCACCCTTGCATTCTGAAGGAGGCCCGCGTAGCCCTGACGCCTTGGAAAAGCCGCCTCCGCATTGGCAGCACAATGGAAGTTGGCACTATGGACGACCGTGTTCGCTTGCGGCGCGTGCAGGGCATTCTGAAGGCTGTACAGCAATACCTGCCCGGTTTAGCCGAAGACCCCGGCATACGCACCCTGAGCGACCCGGAGGTGCTGCAGCAACGCACTTGGTTTGGCTATCGTCCTCTGTCGGCCGACGGCTTGCCGTATATTGGCTTTGGCCGAAAAAACCGCAACCTAATCCTCGCCACTGGGCACGCCATGCTCGGCGTAAGTTTGGCTGCGGGCACGGGCAGAGTAGTAGCGGAACTGGCCTCTGGCAAACCTGTTACCGTACCGCTCGACGCCTTCGACCCTAAGCGCTTCCGGTATTAAGTGTTATTTGTCTCACGTCAACCATTGTTGTTTATCTTATGAAAAAGCCCGCTGCCTTCCTCTTTTTTTTGCTGCCTTTCCAGGTGTTATCGCAGCCCTTCGACCCCATCCCTGTGGCTGACCACACCTTCAAAATGGATGGCGACCACGTGTTTACCTATGCCTTCGCTAAAGGCGATGAGGTGCTGCTGCGCATGGAAGTGCTCGTCGGGCGGCAAGTACGGCAGGTAGAATTTGCCCAGGTCAACGGACCCTCGCTGTTCAGCACCTACGCCCTGGATACGTCTCTGCAGCACCGCATCCGCATTCCGGAGACTGGCATCTATCAACTCACCGTGCGCGAGCGAGGCTTAGGGAAAAAAGTGTGCCGCGTGGCCTTGCATCGTATACCAGCTTCGCCGTTCACGGAGCATTTCGACACCCGCATTTCCTGGGATGTCCGGCAATACCCTCACTTCCGGCTGCAAAAGCGCCTCGTTTTAGTGAGCAAGCAAACAGAAGTCATCTCCTTGGGCGGCCAGGTCAATGTGCGCGCCAGTAAGATGTGGACACAGAAGCCTATGGGTACTTATCAATTCACCCTACCACCACACACCGTGCGCTGGGCCTACCGCATCACTGTAGGGCAGGCCACCGCTGAAGCCCGGCAAAAGGACGCTGATGCCCTCAAAAAGCTGCTGCAATCGGGTGCTACCAAGGCATTGATCGTTGCCCCACAGACCGCC
>JBEQAD010000026.1:10485-18306 GCA_041640515.1 Saprospiraceae bacterium
GCCGTGGACCTCACTGTGCCCACTACCGGCGACGCCGTGGACTACGCCCTCCTCTCACGCGAAAACGCCGAGAAGTTTTTGAGAGGGGAAAAATATCAGGCTTATCTCTTTCAGGAAAACGTCAGCATCGATATCCAACGCCGCACTACACCATTAGAAGGCACCTGGTACTTCGCCTTCCGCAATAACAACTGGGTGGACGATATCACCCTGCAGGTGGACATCGAAGCCGTCACTGAAACACCCATTTATGCTGAGGAAACGTATCTGGAACCTGTGAAATAAGGCTTGTCTTTAGGTACTATGTAACACTTCCCTTGTTAAATAGCAAATAGATCCACTGAAAATCAATAACTTAGATTGGATTCCCTCGCCTTAAACAATCAAAAGTTGAGGTAACAAAACCTAGCTTTTCGTTCCTGTCTTCTTCTCCGCCCTATCTTCACCTTTGAGCCATAACGAGTCTCCTACTCGTGAGATCACAATTGCGACGACAAAGCAGAAGCGGTGCAAATGAGCACCGCTTTTTTTATTTCTGCACGGCCCCTACTGACCATCACCTGCCCGATACGCTGTACATTTGACTGGAAAGAGAAAAATAGCGGCTCTCTTTGCAGAAAAACATTTTGTTTTACCTTTGTGCCGAATTTTTACAGGACCACACCAAAAACACACTTTTTATGTCAAAAGATAAAGATGACAGACTGAAAACCCTCCAGGCAACCATCGAGCGATTGGACAAAGCGTACGGCAAAGGCACTGTCATGCGCCTAGGCGACAAGCAAGCCGTAGAAGTGGAAGTTATTCCCACGGGCTCCCTGAGTCTGGATATCGCGTTAGGTTGCGGCGGCTATCCCCGGGGGCGCATCATTGAAATCTACGGCCCGGAGTCCTCGGGTAAAACGACGTTGGCCATCCACGCCATAGCCGAATGCCAGAAAAAGGGCGGTATTGGTGCCATCATAGATGCGGAGCATGCTTTTGACCGCTTTTATGCCGAAAGTTTAGGAGTAGATGTAAATAACCTGCTCATCAGCCAGCCCGACAATGGCGAGCAAGCATTGGAAATTGCCGAAAACCTCATCCGCTCCGGTGCGGTGGATATTGTAGTAGTAGACTCCGTAGCGGCCCTTGTCCCCCGCTCCGAAATTGAAGGTGAAATGGGCGACTCTAAAGTGGGCCTACAGGCGCGCCTGATGAGCCAGGCCATGCGCAAATTAGCTGCAGCCATAGGGCGAACGGGCTGCTGCTGCATCTTCATTAATCAGCTGCGGGAAAAAATTGGAGTCATGTTTGGCAATCCCGAAACCACCACGGGAGGCAATGCCCTTAAGTTTTACGCTTCTGTTCGCTTAGACATCCGCAAGAGTGGAGCCGCTATCAAGGATAAAGACGGCAACGTACTGGGCAACCAAGTCAAGGTAAAAGTGGTGAAAAACAAGCTGGCGCCGCCGTTCCGCGTAGCTACGTTCGACATTGTATTCGGGCAGGGCATTTCTAAAGTTGGAGAAATGATTGACCTGGGCACTGAGTTAGATATTATCCAGAAGAGCGGAGCGTGGTACAGCTACGAGGGCGTGAAAATCGCTCAAGGGCGCGACGCGGCTAAGCAGTTCCTGCAGGATAACCCAGAGGTGGCCGCGGAAATAGAGAGAAAAATCAAAGAAAAAGTAGCCTCTGGCCAGACCTCTCCTCGCCCAGCCACAGCGCCTATGATACCCCTGGACGAATTAGGCAGCGAAGAAGACAACTTCTAATCTGCCCACGCGGCAGCTACAGCATTGTTTTAGAGCGCGCCCAGCCGCTCCAGTTCCTTCCGAATGAGCGCCTGGCCGGCGTCCGACATGGGCACTAAGGGCAGCCGAACCTCGCGGGAACACAACCCTTGTAGCTCAAGCGCAGCCTTCACCCCGGAGGGGTTACCTTCCAAAAAGAGCAAGCGGTAGAGGTCGAGCAGCTGAAAATTGAGCTGTTGAGCTTGTTGCAACTGGCCGTGCAGCGCAGCCCGCACCATATCGGTAAATGGGCGCGGCGTAGTGTTGGCAATTACAGAAATAACTCCGTCACCGCCACAGGTGATGAGAGGGAGCGTAATAAAGTCATCGCCACTGAGCACGAGAAAGTGATCAGGGCGGCCTTGGAGGATTTTACAGACCTGGTAAATGTCATCGCTGGCCTCTTTGATGCCGATAAAGCGCTCGCTGGCATGAGCCAGGCGCAGGGTCGTCTCTGCGGTTATGTTAGATGCCGTCCTACTCGGCACATTGTAAATGATGATAGGCCGAGGGGATGCTTCGGCTAGCGCCATGTAGTGCCGAAAAATTCCCTCTTGTGCAGGCTTGTTGTAGGCAGGGTTGCTGGCTAGAAGCGCGTCAATGCCATCGAAATGGAAGCCTTGCATGCGACGCACGAGCTCGCCCGTATTGTTGCCACCAAAGATGCCGACAACTAAAGGTACGCGCCTGCGGTTAACGCGGATTGTGAAATCAATCAGCTCCCGCTGCTCTGCTTCCGAGATAGTTACGGACTCGCCAGTGGTGCCCAGGCTGACTAAAAACTCAACGCCACCAGCCAGGACGTGCTCAATAATCTTCTCCAGCCCTTCCCAGTCTATCCGCCCATTTCGGAAAGGCGTTACTAAAGCGACACCTGTGCCTCGCAATTGCTCATGCAAGTTAGTCATATACTGGCAGGGACGATTTTACTCAAATAGAAATCCAGTTCGCGCAGAAAAAACTGGGCACCTTTCTCCGGTGGAGTTTCTACGATGAAATCAAAGTCGTGCGGCTCCAAGGCAGTGCTGCCAATTTTCATCCCCGCCTTTGACGCTGCCGCTACCCATTGGATGGGGAGGCATTGGAGCGGGTTGAAGCACAGGAGAAGGTCTGGAGTTTGCTCCAAAAAGCGCTCTACGGCAGGCCCTCCGATTTGGCCGTGCCAGCGCACGTCTTTGGCCGTGAATTGCGGAAAACGCGTTTGACCTACCCTGTGTTCGTCGTCCACGAAGCCCAATACCTGCAGGCGCTTGCGAGGCTCGCGTTCGATAAAACCCTCTGCCCATAGAGCGATAACTTTTCGCGTCTCCTCTTCGGAGGCATCGAACAACAACCCTACAGAGCGCGCCGTCTCCAGCGTGTGAGGGCGGCGCCTACGCCTGGGCGACTCTACCAGGCGGTGGAGCGAACGGCGAAGCAGAACAGCGCGCACTTGGTTGAGCATGCGTAAATGCATTCAAGTAAGATACTTTAAAGATTGGTTAGGCCGTATTCGGCGCAGCATTCAGGACGCGGTAGTGCCCCATCTGGCTGTATTTAGCAATGCGGGCTGCAATACGCTCGTCGGCATCCATCGGCGTTAATTCAGCCAACTGCTCTAAGATGTGGGCCTTAAGTCGCCGCGCCATATCCTCCGGGTCGTTGTGAGCACCGCCGAAAGGCTCTTTTAGCACGCCATCGATCAGGCCAAAGCGGAGCATGCTATCCGCGTCCAACTTCAAGGCTTCAGCGGCTTGCTCTTTGTAATCCCAAGAATGCCAAAGGATAGAGGAGCATGACTCCGGCGAAATCACGGAGTACCAGGTGTACTCTAACATGAAAACCCGATCCCCTAAGCCAATGCCCAGCGCTCCGCCCGAGGCCCCCTCTCCGATGATATAACACAAGATAGGCACGCGCAGCTGGGCCATCTCAAAAAGGTTGCGCGCAATAGCCTCTGCCTGCCCGCGCTCTTCGGCTTCCAGCCCCGGAAAGGCGCCAGGCGTGTCAATGAGCGTAATCACAGGAAAGCCGAAGCGTTCAGCCAGTTTCATCAGGCGCAACGCCTTGCGATAGCCCTCCGGATTAGCCATACCAAAGTTGCGATACTGGCGCATTTTAGTCGTGGAGCCCTTCTGATGGCCAATAATGACAACGGTCTGCCCCTCCAGATCCGCCATGCCGCCTACGATGGCATGGTCGTCGCCGCAGCAGCGGTCACCATGTAACTCAACAAACTGGCGGCACATGCGGCTGGTATAGAAGAGGGTGTAGGGGCGTTCGGGATGCCGCGAGAGTTGCACCTTTTGCCAACCTGAAAGGTTGGCGTAGATTTCTTGCCGCTTCTGTTGGATCTTGGCTTCCAGTTCGCGAATCATATCGGTGACATCAATTTCGCCCTGTTCGCCTACCTCGCGCAATTTTTGTAATTGCTCATAGAGCGCCTCGAGCGGCTTCTCAAAGTCCATAAAAGTCATAGCGCAGGCATCTTACACAATTAATTATCAGTATTTTACGGAAGACCTGAAGGCATGATTGGAACCGCAAAGGTACATGCGAGATTAGGGAAAAATGCTGAAAAGATTTTTTGCATAGGGTATTGCAGAGGTGAAAATTGCGCGTGTACCTTTGCACCACTTTTGAAAGGAGGTCTGGTAGTTCAGTCGGTTAGAATGCCGCCCTGTCACGGCGGAGGCCGCGGGTTCGAGTCCCGTCCAGACCGCGATAGACGTAAACGCGATGGCTCCTGCAAAAGCTGTCGCGTTTTTTTAGTTAGAAAGTTTCCTAGTTATTTCGGGCTACGGCCATTTTGCTCCGTCGTGGGTGATAAGCGCTCAGCGCTTTGTTCAAACAACCCGCTATGTCGTTGGGAATCGCTGGCGCACTTCGTGCTCTTCCTCCCTCTGTGTGGCTAAGCCCCCATTTCGACTACTTACTTTATTTTAAACTTCATGACAGATTTTAAAGAAATGGGCCTTTCGGAGGCCCTGCTTAAAGGCATTACTGCCTTAGGCTTTGAAACCCCTACACCCATCCAGCAGCAGGTTATTCCGGTGGCGTTGCAATCGGATTCCGACATTGTAGCGTTAGCGCAGACCGGTACGGGCAAGACCGCAGCCTTTGGCCTACCGTTGTTGCAGCGCATACGCCTCGACGCACAACATGTGCAGGCTGTGGTGCTTTGTCCGACGCGCGAGTTGTGTGTGCAAGTGGCTAGCGACTTAGCTAATTACGCGCGCTTTGCTGACCAATACAGGATCGTAGCGGTTTACGGCGGTGCAAACATTGAGACCCAAATACGCCAATTGAAAGCAGGCGCTCACATCATCGTAGCGACACCCGGCCGACTGGTTGACCTGCTGGTACGCCAAGTGGTGGCGCTGGATAAGGTATCCCGCTTTGTGCTGGACGAGGCCGACGAGATGCTCAATATGGGCTTCCGCGACGCCGTGGACATCATCCTGGAGGCCGCCGAAAACCGCCAGTCGCTATGGCTTTTCTCGGCAACCATGCCCGACGAAGTGCGCGCTATCGCCGACACGTATATGAAAAGGCCCATCGAAATTGGGGCTTCTTCTCGTCGTCAAGCAAACACCGACATCGAACATGTGTACTATTTGTGCCGGCCCGAACACCGCTACGACGCTCTCAAGCGAGTGGTGGATGCGCACCCCGGGATCTATGGCCTTGTTTTTTGCCGTACCCGTGCGGAAACTAAGGAGATAGCCGAGCAAATGATTCGCGACGGCTACAATGCCGATGCTTTGCACGGCGACTTGGCTCAAAGCGACCGAGACCGGGTGATGCAGCGCTTTCGCGAACGTCATTTGCAATTGCTCGTGGCGACGGATGTGGCCGCTCGTGGCATTGATGTCAGCGACATCTCCCACGTTATCAACTACGGATTGCCCGACGAGCCCGAGGTGTACATTCACCGCGCCGGCCGTACAGGGCGTGCCGGTCGCAAAGGCGTTTCCATCAGCGTCATCACCCCAAAAATGGAGGAGCGCATTCGCCTCATCGAGCGCCGCGCTCGCATCACCTTTGCGCGCCGCCCCATTCCCACAGGCACCGATGTATGCGAGCGCCAGCTGTTCCACATCATTCAGAGCATCCGCGAGCAAGAGGTGCAACGCGAACAAATAGCGCCCTTCTTGTCTCAAATCTACGAGGCGTTCCGCGACCTGAGCAAAGAGGAGCTCATTGAGCGCTTCGCCAGTGTGGAGTTCAACCGCTTTCTATCGTATTATCGCAACGCAGCGGATATTAACGTGGGCGATCGCCAGCGCAACGACCGCAAAAATCACCCCGACAGCACCCACATGCCCGGCAGCGCCACCTCGCAGCGCTTGTTTATCAACGTTGGGCATATGGACGGTGTTGAAAAAAAGGACTTGCTTTCCTTACTCATCAGCGAGTTCCGCGTGCCCAAGTACGCCATTGGGAAAATAGAGGTCAAGCGCACCCATACGCTGGTAGACATCGACGCTGCCTTCGTGCGCGAGGTGCGTCGCGGGCTCGAAGGCTTCGACGTCAACGGACGCCGTATCCGCGTCAGCGAAGATAGCGGCCCCAATGGCAAGGTTCCTACGAGAAAAAGAAGAGGCACTCCGGCAAGATAGCCGCAGTGCCCCGTTAAGGTGAGTCACTCGCCTGCCTGCCAATGTGCGCAGGTGGGCGAATTTCTTAGAAGAAGATGCCCAAGCGCAGCGTGATGGCCGAAGAAGTCGCTTTCGCATCCTCGCGTCGCCATTCGGTGGCATTAGGTGGCAGTACCGAACCTCTATTGGTGGTCATGTCCGTAAACATCTGCTGAAATTGCAATCCTCCTACTGCAGTAAGACTTTGAGAGATTTCGTACTCTGCTCCTAAGCCAAACCCCCACGAAAGGGCCAGAGCGGTAACATCGCGCTTAATGTTCTCATCTTCCCCGCGCACGGGCACGTTGCCGCGGATGTTGCCATTGGCTCGCGTTAGGAAGCCGAGGGTGAAGACTGGCGCTTCGGCATAAAAACGCAGCGGAGAGTCTTCGCCACTGCCCCCTCGAAAGCGAAGACTAAAGGGAATTTCCACATAGGTAAGGCTGTAGTGCAGCCGGGCATCCTTACTCAGCGTATCCAACCGCGGATCGCTCAGTTCCGCCCTAGGTAATAGAACGGCACGCGGATAGCCGTTCAGCAATTCACCCCCATGCCCTAGAGCCCAGCCAAGGCCTGCGGTGAGGGCATAATTGTTGGCAAAATAGTACTCGCCTTGCACGCCTATTTTCGCCCCCCAGTTAACCCGAGTGCCTTCGAGCAACTTATCGTCGGTGCGCATCCAAGACCACGTCGGGCTAGCATGTATGCCAAAACGGAAAGGATTGCGCTGTGGCCATCGATTTTGGGCGTAGGCAGCAGAAAGGCCAAGCAGCAGGAGAAGTAAAGACAAAATTTTTTTCATCGTGTGCAGTTTTTTTGTGCCGTAAAACGCGTGGGCAATACGTAGCCTGGCGCGAAAATCGCAGATTTTTTATCCTCTGAATATGACCTCAAGGATTTTCAGCACATTAGTCCTGTTTCTCTTCTTCGGGCTGCTAATACCAGCTTGCCAGGAAGACCCATCACCTGTGCCTTTGTTCCGTTTTGATGAGGACTTGATGGCGCTCGACTCGGCTAATGCGCAGCAGTCCTTCGAGAAATTATTGCAAAAGTACCCCGACTTTCTACCCTTCTTCGCTTCAGAGATTGCTCGAGACCCTGAAAACCCCAAAGAGACGCCAGTAGAAGCCGTGGTGGGCTTTGCCTATGCGCCTCCCATTCGCCGTCTTTACGACTCGTGCCGCGCTGTCTTTCCCAGTCTTGAAGAGGAAGAGCGCGCTCTGGGCCGTCTGGCAAAGCGCTATGCCGAGTATTTCCCTCAGTATCCACCGCTCCGCTTTGTTGTAGCCATTACGGAGTTTGTCGGCGATGCTTACGCCGTCAACGACAGCCTCGTCATGATTGGGTTAGATATGTTTCTAGGCGAAGAATTCAGCGGCTATGACCCACAGTATTTTCCTAAATATCTACGTCGGCAATTTTCTAAA
>JBEQAD010000027.1:0-18074 GCA_041640515.1 Saprospiraceae bacterium
CGATCTACCCGGGAGTACCCGCGCCATTGACCACCATCATGTTGCCGCCGCCAGAGGTGTGGTCGGTGCAAGGGGCAAAGCCCGGGTGCGCGCTTTGCGGGTTCGACAGGATGGCATACGTGCCTTCTGGAACCAGGTTGGTTGGGCTGTAGATGTAGTCGCTGGTAAATCCATAGTTGCCACCTTCAAAGTCGCCGTTGACAATCAGGTTATTGTTCAAGTCAACAGCCCGCCCGGTGAGCACGAAAGTGGCCGGCCCGTTCACGTTAACGGTCGGACTCAGCGTATTGGCTCCCTGCATGCCTGCGGTAGGCGACCAGGAGAAATTCAAATAGTTGCCCGAGATAGAGCCGTTCAATTGGACGCTGGCCGGCACTTGACAGAGCCAGATGTCGTCGCCGGCATTGACAGTGATCGGGCATTGCGCTTTTAGCTCCACGGCGCCTTGAAAGCTCCCTAAAAAAATAAGTAGCCTGAGTGTAAAGGTTCGCATAGGCATAGTAGTAGTGATAATAGCTTAGGCAAAGGTAGACTACCCAGGGCAGCTTGTTACTCCTCCAACAGGCGTGGGCGGTCGTGTATTAAATTATAGCAT
The DNA here is from genome assembly GCA_041640515.1 of Saprospiraceae bacterium. Lineage (GTDB taxonomy): Bacteria > Bacteroidota > Bacteroidia > Chitinophagales > Saprospiraceae > M3007. The sequence goes on from JBEQAD010000027.1 coordinate 596, forward strand.
GCCTCTGTGCAGGCCGTGATGGCTTTCTACCTTTGCTCGTCCATCCGGAAGCCTTGATGCTACACCTTATCTATTTATTTCACGCCTGCATGACTCGCTGTTTTGCCCTTCTACTTTTTTTCTCTTTGTGGACGTGCGCAGTCGTTGCTCAAACGACCACACTACGCGGCATCGTAACTGATGCTGACAACAACCTTCCCATAGCTGATGCTCCTGTGGTGCTGTCGCAGACCGGTCTCTTTGGGGCCAGCGATGCCCGCGGACGCTTTGTCATCCTTCAGGTACCCCCAGGCACGTACACTATGGTCGTCAACCGGGCAGGTTACTTGCCGCTGGAAATGACGCTGACTGTTGTAGGTGAACCAGAGCAACAAGTGATTATCGAACTGCAACGCGACCCCAAAGCCTTTCAGGCCAACGCTACAGATATCCCTACTATCCTCATAGAAGAGGCGGAACAGAGCGATGGTGCTGGGGAAATAGCTAACTTATTACATGCCTCACGCGACGTGTTCCAAACGGTAGCCAACTTTGGATGGAGCACTTTTCGCTTTCGCGAGCGCGGATATGACTCTGAGAACTTTCCGCTCTACCTAAATGGCTTTAATATTAACGACCCAGAGTCTGGCATCACTTTCTTTGGCGAGCTGGGTGGTTTAAATGACGTATTGCGTGCGCGTCAGAGCGTCATTGGCCTAGAGCCGGCCGAATTTGCCTTTTCTGAAATTGGCGGTGCCTCCTACATTGACACGCGTGCTAGCGTTCAGCGCAAACAAACCAGACTTTCCTATGCGGTAAGCAACCGAACCTACCGGCACCGCATTATGCTAACTGCCAATACTGGGCTAATGCCTAAAGGTTGGGCTTTATCCTTCTCTGCCAGCCGCCGTTGGGCGCAAGAAGGCTGGTATGAAGGTACCTTCTTCGACGGATATGCCTACTTTTTATCGGTAGACAAGCAATTTAACTCCCGGCATGCGATTAACCTAACTATTCTCGGCTCGCCTACCGTCCGAGGTAGGGTAGGGGACACTTTCCAGGAAATGTTTGACTTAGCCGGCACCACCCGCTACAACCCTTTCTGGGGCTATTGGAATGGGGAAAAGCGAAACGGATACGTTAACCACAACCACCAGCCCATTGCCCTGCTTCGCTATGACTACAAGCCCTCTAACCAAACCAGCCTCATGGTCGTGGGCTTTTTACAAACGGGAAAGAGCGGCTCAACGCGGCTGGACTGGTTTAACGCATTGAACCCTGAGCCTGACTTCAACCGGCGACTGCCCTCTGCCCTGACCGACCCAACACAAGCGGCAGCATGGGCCGAAATGCTGCGTCAAAACGAAAACCTCAGACAGATTGACTGGGCGGGTATCTGGCAAGCCAATACCCTCTCGACAGAGACCATTGCCAACGCTAACGGCATAGCCGGTAACAGCATCACCGGCAAGCGCTCGCAAGTAGTTATCGCTGACTTTCGCAGCGACGCGCGCGAGATGGGCTTCAACGCGGTCTTGCGTCAATCGCTCAGTGCGCGCTTTGCGCTCAACGGCGGTGCCTCTTACCACTACTATTTAGGCCGTAACTTCAAGACCGTAGACGACCTGCTGGGTGGAGACTTTATCGTAGACTGGGACCGCTTTGCCCAACAGGACGTACCTGACAATCCCTCTGCCCAAGATAACGATTTGCGTACTCCCAACCGCATCGTGCGGCAAGGTGAAATCTATGGCTTCGACTACGACGAAACCATTCAGCGAGCCATGACTTGGGTGCAGGTGCAGGGCAACCTTAAGCGCCTGTTCGTCTTTGCCGCTGCCGAAAACCTCTTCACCACCTTTTGGCGAACGGGCCGTATGCAAAACGGACGCTTCCCTGAGGAATCGCTGGGCGAGTCGAAGAAGCATACTTTTCTTACCTACGGCCTGAAGGCAGGCTTGACTTACAAAATTAGCGGGCGCCATTATCTCTATGCCAATGGTTTCCATGGCACGCGCGCGCCGCTGTTTCGCGACGTTTTTCTGTCGCCACGCATCCGCAACCAATCCATTGACGCCAACCCTTACGTAATCAATAGCGTGGAAGGTGGTTATCTTTGGCGGGCCCCGTTAGCGCGTGCTCGTGTCACTGGCTATTACACCACATTTGAGGGTGAATACGACAATTTCCTCTTCTATGCCGCTACTACCGGTGTTTTTGGCTCCACCTTGTTAACCAATATTAACCGCCGCCACGCTGGCATTGAAGTTGCTGTGGAGGTGCGCCCTGTAACAGCATTGACGCTCACAGCAGCGACCAATCTGGGCGAATACATTTACACCAACCGCCCGACGCTCTATCTCACGCAAGACAACACCGCCGACGTTATTCTCGATGGCGTGACGGTTTACCAGAAAAACTTCTACGTGCCTCGCACGCCACAGACCACGGCCTATGCCAGTGTTCGCTACGAGGGTAAACGCTTCTGGTTTGCCTCGCTAACCGCTAACTGGGCGGACAACTCTTGGTTCCTCTTCGACCAAACGCGTCGCACGGCGGGCTTTGTCGAACCTTTCGAACGAGGCTCAGAGGTGTGGAATCTTATCTTACACCAGCAAAAGGCACCCGCAGCCTTTACACTTGACTTCTTTGGCGGCAAATCGTGGCGCGTGCAGCGCAGATATTTCCTCTATTTCAATATCGGTATTAATAATCTGCTCAATAACACGAACATCATCATTTCCGGGCGCGATGCTTACCGGAACGCCTACCGGAACGATACCACCGACCCGCGCCTATACACGACGCAGGTCATGTATGCGCCAGGCATCAACTACTTCGCCAGCCTGGCCCTCCGCATGTAAAAGTGGAAAGACGCCCTCCCTGCTGCTACCTAATTTCTGCCTGTGGAAGGTGGGAAAGGGGTGTAACTTTGCCGCGTCATGAGCAGAGAGGGCTTTCCTAATATCCCTAACTCGTTGCCGTCGCATGACGCCAAAACGGTAACGATGGCCAATGGATCGTTTAGTGCAGCGCATAGCGTTGTCTAAGAAAGTCTCATCTGCGAAAAGTTAATAGGTTTAAAATTTGGGGAAAGAATGATGAAAGCGCTTTTAAAGACCATCGGATGGGTTTTCCTTCCAGCATTGTTGCTCACTCGGTGCTCCGGGGACGATACCTACAAGTTTGAGGGCACTATTGCACGGGCGGGCAACCTGCAAGTGCTGTTGGAGCAGGTCTTTTTTAACCAAAATATGCCACCCATTGCCTTAGGACGTGTGGCGTGCGATGCCAATGGTCATTTTGCCATTGAGCAAAAACAAGCCTTCTCTCCGGGAATCTATCGCCTCACGGTGGGTGCCAAGCGGATGTTTTTCATCCTAAACGGCACGGAGAAACAAGTGTCTTTCAAGGGTGATTTAGAAACCATTGACCGCCTGCAGATTGAGGTGAAAGGCTCTGAGACGTTGGCGTGCTACGCTCGCCTAATACAAGAGATGATGCATGCGGGGCAGCTGTCTCCTGAAATGGCTAAGGGCTTCGTCCAGCGCGCTTGTACGCCGCTCATGCAGGCCTTTTTCACACTGCAGCTGATGGGACGCAATGCTGACGCGCACTTGGCCGAATTCAAAGCCGCTAACGAAGCGCTCTCAGCGGCCATGCCAGGCACTCCGTATGCGGAGCAATTCGCCCAGCTGACCAGCAGCATCGAGATGCAAATGCAACAGGCACAGGCCGCTGCTCAAATTCGCGTAGGACAACCAGCCCCCGAAATCAGCCTGCCCGGCCCTGATGGCAAAGTGCGCTCGCTGTCGTCGTTGCGCGGCAAAGTAGTCCTTATCGATTTCTGGGCCAGTTGGTGCCGCCCCTGCCGCATGGCTAACCCTCACGTCGTAGAAATTTACAAGAAATATAAGGACAAGGGCTTCGATGTCTTTAGCGTCTCCCTCGATCGCCCAGGCCAAAAGGACGCCTGGGTAGCAGCCATCAAGCAGGATGGTTTGGAGTGGGATAACCACGTTAGTGATCTGCAATTCTGGAATTCCGCGCCCGCTCGGCTCTACGGAGTGAACGCCATTCCGGCCACATTCCTGGTGGACCGCAACGGCAATATTGCTGCCATCAACCCGCGCGCTAACTTAGAAGAAGAGGTGCTCAAGCTGCTCTGAGGCGCGGATGGACTATTGGAAATACTGTATTCGCACAGAAGACAGCACCACAGCAGAGGTGCTGTTGGCCTACTTGAGCGAAGCGCCGTTTGATTCATTTGAGGAGCCACCGGGAGGGGTGGACGCCTACCTACCTGCCACGCCGTCTAATATCGCTGCAGCGGAGGACCTGCTGGGCGACCTCCAGGAGCGCTTCTCATTTCAATGGGAAAAACATTTCTTACCCGCTCAAAACTGGAATGCTATTTGGGAAGCCAACTTCCCTCCGGTGGTGATAGAGGACTTTTGTGCAGTGCGCGCGCCGTTTCACTCACCTATCTCAAGCGTAATGCACGAGTTGGTTATTGAGCCAAAGATGGCTTTTGGTACAGGCCATCACGAGACGACATGGATGTGCCTGCGCGCCCTGCGCGAAGTTCCTTGCAGCCGCAGACGGCTATTAGATTTTGGCTGTGGCACCGGAGTGTTAGCTATCTTAGCTGCCCGGCTGGGCGCGGCAGAGGTGATAGCCGTGGATGTGGAGGAAGAGTCGTTCCGCAGCACCATAGAGAATAGCGCTGCCAACGGCGTATCTGATCAGGTACACGCTTACTGCGGTCGCTTAGAGGCGGTACCTGCAGGGACATTTGATGGCATCCTCGCCAACATCAATCGCAACGTTATTTTGGCTGCCCTGCCTGAGCTGTTCGCCCGCCTGAACCGTGGCGGGTGGTTGCTTGTCTCTGGCATCCTCTTATCGGACGAGGAAACCGTTGTCGCAGCGGCTGAAGGCGTAGGGCTTAACTGGCTGCATCGCTATGAGCGCGGGCAATGGCTTTGCTTGGTTTTTGAAAAAGGGTAGAGCCGGCTTTCTCTGGCCTGATAGCGCTTGCGCGCGTACTTTTCAGGCGATTGTTTCCGTTTCACATGCCGCTTTCACTCATGTTTAATTTGCTCTCCGCTATGAAAAAATCTGTACTGACTACGCTGCTGCTGTTGGTATTGGTCGGCTGGCGCTTAAATGCGCAGGTAAACTTCTTTCCCGAAAATCCCAACGAGTTTGTAGATAAGTTAGACCAGTTTATGAATGCCTCTAAGCGTCCCGATATGGCAGAGGCATTCGCGGTTTTCCGGAGGCAATACCGCAGCGGAATGTATGCTGCCGATGAGATGGCCGCCGTTGTGCGCGTGTGTAACTTGTTGGCTGAACAGCGCTTAGGTGCCTTCCCTTACTACAAGAGCTACATTAACGCGTTGACCGCGGCTAAAGCCCAAGGCGATAGTACCCTCTTTCAGCAGTGGCACTCGTATCTGGAAACCGCTATTGCCGCCGTGGAGAAAGGACGCACCAAACCCATTGGTCAACTGCTCGATTTTTCTGCCGACTTTTTCGGCCAGCGGGCCTTTTGGGCGCGGGAGGCAGGGCTTATCGTCTGGACTGTGCGCGGCGGAAAGGTGAATTTTGTCTTTGAAAACCAAATGCCTGCGCTGCACTGCCAAAACATTGACTTGGTAGGCTTGCGTAAGAACGACTCTACGGTCATCCAAAACACCTCGGGCTTTTATTTTCCTTATGAAGAAACGTGGCGAGGCTCAGGAGGAAAAATCACCTGGGCGCGCGCGGGATTGGATAGCTCCGTTTATGCGCGTTTGACTAATTACACCGTGGAGGCTAAAAAACCGCTGTTTGCTTGCGACTCGGCAGAGTTTTTTTACCCGCTGCTTTTTCCTAACCGCAGCCTCTGGGGCAAAGTGGAGGAAAACGTAGTCATCCTGACCAAGGCGAGCACCATTGAATACCCCAAATTTGAGTCATTCGAGCGCACCCTGAAAATCACCCGTATCGGTCAAGGGGTCGAGTACGAAGGGGGATTCCGCATGGAAGGTAAATCGGTGTATGGCTATGGTACTAACCAGCAGCCCGCGCGTTTGACAGTGTACAACAACAAGCGCCAAAAGATTTTCTACGGTGTGGGCGAGCTGTTCATCATTCGCCGTGAAGAAGTCGTGTTGGCAGAGGGCATCAGTGCTCGGTTGTTCATGGATAAGGACAGCATCTATCATCCAGCCGTCAACTTCCGCCTGGATATTCCCAGCCAGGTCATTCATCTGACGCGCGGGCAAAAAGGACCAGAGCGCAATCCGTTCTTCTCTTCGTTTTACAACATGAACCTCAATGCGGAGAAAATCGCCTGGCACATATTGAAAGACTCCCTGGAGGTGTCCTCGAGCGTCGCTGGCATCAAGAGCGCAGCAAACAAGGTGGAGTTTGAAAGCAGCAACCGATTCGACCCTGGCGAATATCTCCGTATGCAGAACATCACGAGCGTCAACCCAATTGCTGTTTTGCATCGCTTAGCTGAAGAAACGCCCTGGGATAGTACACGCATGAGCAAGATTATTTCCGACGATGCTTTCGCTCGGGCGCTTGACCCTAAGTTCGACTATTCCAACATTCAGACGCTGCTGGCTGAAATGGTAGCTCAGGGGTTCATTAACTATCATTTTAAACGCCATGAAATAGAGCCGCGCCCCAAGCTCACTCTTTATGCCTTGGCCAGCCAGGGCAAACGTGACTACGACGCCATCAAAATAGTGGCCAAGGATAGCCTAAATGCGGGTGCTGTCCTGGACTTGAAAACCAAAGAGACCAGCCTTAATGGTGTGAGCAGCGTGGAACTCAGCGAGCGTCAACGCGTAGGTATTGTTCCAAGAGGAGGTCTTACCTTGCTGCAAAACCGCGATATGCGCATGAACGGGCGCTTATTTGCCGGGTTTGGGGTCTTTGAGGGCGATAGTATGTACTTCAGTTATGAAAAGTTTCACGTAGAGTTCGACTCCGTGCGGAGCCTGCATTTCTATTTACCCACGGGTGCCATCAACGACAAAGGTAAGCCCATTGCCGAGTCCATGAATTCGGTTATTGAAAAGGTGTCGGGCGTCTTGTTAGTAGATGCGCCCAACAACAAGTCGGGCAAGGTGGATATAGATATTTTCCCTTCTCTGGAGTCTAAGAAACACTCCTTCGTGTTCTACGATGCTCCTACCATCTTGGAGGGCGTTTACAAGAGGGATTCCTTTTATTTCCGTCTGGACCCTTTCACGTTCAATGGTTTGGATAGCTACACACGAGACCGCTTGCGTTTTAAAGGAGAAATGACCTCTGCAGAAATCTTTGAGCCGTTTCGGGAAACCATTGTCGTGCGCGATCACGACCGCTCCTTTGGCTTCATCCACCAAACCCCGCCTAAGGGCTACCCCGTCTATCAACGTCGCGGTAACTATACGGGCAAGATTGACTTGAGCAACAGTGGCTTTTTAGGAATTGGAACGGTAGAATATCTCACTGCTGACATTGAATCAGAGGACATAGTCTTTCGTCCGCGTCAGATGACATGTACTGCACGGCGCTTCTTTATGGAAGAGGACCGCAAAAGCGAGGTGAAAGTACCGCAGGCCAAGGGCGAAGATGTTAAGGTGAACTGGTTGCCCTACCGCGATTCTATGTATGTGGAGAGCCGCGCTAAGGCCTTTGAGTTGTTCCGCCAGCCCGGCTACTACCACAAAGGTGTGCTGGTGCTGACACCTTCTGGTCTGAAGGGGCGTGGCGAGTTCGATTGGTTCGGTGGACGCTTAACAGCCCGCGTGATTTCGTATGGCCCCTTCCAAGCCAGTTCCGACACCGCTGACCTGCAGATTAAGGCGCTTGACGGGCAAGGCATCGTCTTTGACTCGCGTAATGTGCGCGGCGAGCTGGACTTCGACCGGCAATTGGGCGAATTCAAAGCCAACACAGCCGACGCTAGTACAGACTTGCCGCTCAACCGCTATCGCACCTCCATGAATGAATTCACCTGGGACATGAAAGCCCAGACCGTGACATTCAAAAGTGACGAACGCGAGCCGGGCTATTTCGTGTCCACCGACCCAAAGCAGGATACCCTCAACTTTCGAGGAAAGACGGCGCTGTACGACATGCGCAATAGCCGGCTAAAAGTCGGTGGTGTAGAAGTAATCAAGTCGGCCGACGCCTTCATCTATCCTTCTGATGGGAACGTGGACGTTGACCCTGGCGGCGTCATGCGCCCCCTATCGGAGGCGCGTATTGTAGCCGACACTTCCAACAAGTACCATACCATCAACCGCGCTACGGTCACCATTTTAGGGCGGAAAGAATACAAAGCCTCCGGCTACTACGAGTACAGCTTGCCTGGGCGTCAGCAAGAAGTGTTCTTTAACAACATTGTAGGAGAGCGCTACGGAGCAGGTACGCCGGCGACCAAAAAGGTGCTCACTACGGCCAGTGGGGATGTACGCGCCAGCGACAGCTTCTATATTGACACTAAAACCCTATTCGCCGGCACGGTCATCCTTAAGGCTAACCAGCAGAACTTGCGTTTTGAGGGATTAGCTAAAATCCAGACCAACTACACAGAAGTACCTTGGTTCTCGATTTACTCGGATGTGGACAAGAACAACCCCATCATTCGGGTAACCAAAGTAAAAGATGGTAACGGTGAGCCGCTTTTCGTTGGCTTCTTCCAGTCGCGCGAAACTGGTCAGCTCTATCCGTCGCTGCTCCAACCGCCTACATCGGTGCTCGATCGCGTCCTCTTTAACGGCGAGGGCTTCTTCCGCTATGAACAACAAACCGACCGCTTCCTATTTGGCGATTCTGCGCGTGTGTTTTCGGCGTCGCAACTGCGCGGAGCTAAGCTGACCTACGACAACCGCACCGGTACCTTCTCCGCTGAAGGCCCCATTCAGCTGGGGCAAGGGCTGGAATTTATGAAAATCAAAGGAGCGGGTCGCCTAAAAACAGAATTTAATATTCCGGACACTGTTACTTACACCATCACGGGGGAACTGATGACCGGCATTGAGGTTACTGTACCTAAGGTTTTGATAGATCTTATGCTCAACGATATTAGAGCCTCTAGTTTCGATGCGCCTGTGCCTCCCTTCAATTCGCAACAGGCTTTTTACCGTCCGGCATTGAGTGAATTTGTAAGTGATTCTGTCGATTTAGCTGAAGCCCTCAACAACCTGAACAGCAACTTTCTTAATTTACCTCGAAAAGATAACAAGTACACCTTTGTCTTAGGGCGACACCCGGTTATCTGGAACCCGGAGTACCAATCTTTCCTCAGCCTGGAAGACCGCCTGCCTTTGGTTTCTATCGCTGGCGAGCCAATTCAGAAAATGCTCACTGGGTACGTCGAGTACAAAATGCCTGCTAACCGGGATGACCGTTTTTATCTGTATATCAAGGCATCTGCAGACTTGTGGTATTTCTTTGGTTATCAAGCCGGAGCACTCAATGTGATATCCAGTAGTACGCGTTTCAACGATGCGCTCTTAGCACTGAAGCCCAAAGACACCCAGCTGAAAATGCCCAACGGCGAGGTGTACGAAATTGTAGCAGCAAATCCAGCTCTTGCTGATGCCTTTGTCAATAGGGTACGCAGTGGGCGCAAGTTTTAACGACAGCATAAGAAGGGATAAAGCAACTGCCGGGAAAGGAGCGCGTAATCTCTCAGAGTGCACTTGTGTGTATGGGTGGAACCGGCAATGAAAACTAGCGCTGCTCGAAAAGTTCGACAGCGCTAGTTTTTAAACGTATAAATAAACTATTCTTTCTTTTTAGGCGGTACCTTTTAATATTTTATTCCAATATAGCCAAGGTAGAATGTGGCGCTTTAGCTGATACATCGTCCACCGCTCCTTTGATTGGTCAAACGGGAAAGTTTCTATGGGTTGGTTGTCATAGTCAAACTCAGCCAGCACTAATTTGCCATAGCCTGTGACGAGAGGACAGGAGCCATAACCATTATACTGCGCCATAGCTGGCTTTCCACTCCGGATTTGGCTCATTAATTGATCTACCAGCACCGGTACTTGTTTGCGAATAGCAGCCCCTGTTTTGGCGTTAGGCGTGCTGGAGGCGTCACCAATAGAATAGACGTTCGGGTAGCGCACATGTTGGAAGGTGTGCTTATCCACATCTACCCAGCCCAGCGGGTTGCCTGGAACGGCCAGTGGGCTGTTTTTAACCACATCTGGTGCGCTTTGTGGCGGCGTTACGTGAATGATGTCGTAAGTATCCGTCACGCGGTCTACTACCTGTCCATCTTTGTATACGTCGAAGGTGGCTTGCTTTTTTGCTGCGTCTATTTCTACCAGATTATGCAAATAGTGGGTTTTTATGTTGTACCGATTGAGCACCTTTTGCAGCGTCTCAGCGTACTTTTTCACACCAAAAATGACACCGCCACCAGAGTAAAAATGCACCTCGATGTTTTTAAGAACACCATGCCTGCGCCAATAATCGGAGGCCAAATACATAATTTTCTGCGGCGCACCACCGCACTTTATGGGAGTGTTAGGGTTGGTGAAAAGCGCCTTTCCTTGTTTTAGGTTTTTGATGCACTCAAATGTGTAAGGCGCGTAATCGAAAAGGTAATTAGTGGTAATGCCATTTTTACCCAACTGTCCTTCGATGCCTTTGATTTTGTGCCAATCTAGCTGTATACCTGGGCATACTACGAGGTAGTCGTAGGTATACCGCGTACCCGCACTACTGACCACGGTATTTTGATCAGGTTCGAATTTGGCCGCAGCTTCTTTTATCCATGTGGCCTGACGCGGCATTACCTCAGCTTCCGAGCGCACCGTATCGCGAATATCAAAATCGCCGCCACCCACCAATGTCCAGGCTGGTTGGTAATAGTGCTTTTCCGCTGGGTCCATGATGGCAATGTCCAACCTTTTATCCTTTCGGAAAAGTTGAGCAGCTAGTGAAATACCGGCGTTTCCACCGCCGACAATCAAAATTTGATAATGTTGTTTCATAACTCCTGTTTTTTTATTTTGTACAAAGATGAAGCATGTCCACCCAGGGGGTGTTGGCTTTTTTTAAGTTTTTTTAGGACAAAACAGCGATTTTAGTACCTCCTTTGCTCTGGCGTACGTCTGCTACACGCAACCCATCGTATCGAAGTACTTTTGCCACAAAATACTAAGCTATGAAATACGTGCAGCCCGATGCCTTAGCGGCGCCTAAAGGTCATTATTCGCCCGCTGTGGTACACGGCGGGTTCGTCTTTGTCTCTGGTCAACTGCCTATGGACGCCTCTGGTGCGGTGCAGCTAGGCAGCATTGAGGCACAGACACAGCTATGTCTTCACAACATAGCCACCCTATTGGCAGCCGCTGGCAGTAGTATCCGCGAAATCCTAAAGGTAAACATCTATATCAGCGATATAGCCCTATGGCCACGCGTCAATGCTGCCTATGCTGCCTTCATGGGTGAGCATCGACCTGCGCGAACGGTTATCCCTTGCGGAGCGCTTCACTATGGCTGCGCTGTTGAGATAGACTGCATCGCTGCAGTAGCATTGCAAGATGCCTGATCCTTTCTATCTTATGACCCAAACACTTCTCCACGATGCCCACCCGATCTGACGTCAAATATATCAATGTTTACTTGGCACTCGGCAGTAACGTAGGTGATCGAGCGGCCTATCTCCAAACTGCCCAAGACCTCATCCAGCAATACGTCGGCAAAATTGCTCGACGCAGCCATCTGTATGAAACAGAGCCTTGGGGAAATGCGCAGCAAGACCACTTCCTCAACCGGGTAATCATGGTCAATACGACCCTCTCCCCGCGGGAGGTATTAGAGGCCATTGCTAAGATTGAGCGCCAACTGGGCCGCCAGCGTCAAAGTCAAGAGAAAAAGTGGGGGCCGCGTACCATTGACATTGATATCCTGTTCTACGGTCGCCGGATTATTCGCGACAAGGGGCTTGAAATTCCCCATCCCGAGTTACACAAACGCGCCTTTATTTTAGTGCCTATGCTTGAGCTCGCTCCCGACCTGGAGCATCCGGTGCTCAAAAAGCCTATGGACCAACTTTACATGGAGTGCTCCGACCCGTCGGAGGTAGTCATGTTGGAAGAAGAAGTTTAAGCTAAGCCACTATAAAAAAGCGGCGGCAAGGACAGCCTTGCCGCCGCTTGGCTAATACTGGTATTGCTGTCTACTATTACCGCTGGATGATAAAGGGATAAGACACAACCTGGTCTTTTGCACTAGCCACTAGCGTATACATACCATTAGGCAGATCGCCCGCCGAGAAAGGCAGGAACTGGCGATTTGAGATGTTATTATAGATACGCTCTGCTACCTGTACGCCCAGGGCGTTGAACACGCGGAGGTGTACGTCTGCCATGCCGTCTACCCGTACCGTGATCAGCCCCTCATCTACCAGTGGGTTGGGAGCCATGGAAACGCGGAATGGCTCTTGAGGCACTTCGGAGGCTGAGACGTAAACAAACGGGATAGGAGTGGCCTCAGCATTAATGATACGGCCTGTAGCTTGGTCAATGAGCATGGTAATAGCATGCATGTTTTCTATGTTTTGACTAGTGGGCACTGCAACTGAAGTCTGGTAGGAGATAACCGAACCAGCGGGGTTTTCAGGAGGCACACTGCCTGCAGCGCCTTTAAATCCACCAATCAAAGCACGGGCAACGTGGTGGTAAACCATCTGACTGGCCGGCACGGGATCAGGTAGATACTCATAGCCACCCATAGGACCGCGCCCGCCACCTGAATAAGCATTTACTTGGTTATAGCCGCTTGTTGTGCCTCGAACGCCATCCTCAGTAAGCACTACGGCTAAGCGGAAGTCGCCGTTCATCTCTTCTAGGAATTGCACCCAACTGGTGATGCTGACGCGACGCAGCGAAGGGGCCCACTCTACATTTTGTTTAATAATCACTTTGGCTGGCCAAGTCAGGTGCTCTATCAGACTTTTCTCAAAATTCGGGTTGCCCAGCAAAGGGTCAATGTCCTGCTCTCGCTCTACTAATCCGCCCGGATAGCCATCTAGTAATTTAGAGAACTCGCTGTCATATGCCGACAGGCGCATTGGATTAGATGACCCGTTGTGCACAGCAATAGGAATAGCCACGTTTCTGTACTCCTGCGCAATATAATCCATCATGACGGCTCCACGTGGGCACCACATGCACCAGGTGCCTGTACCTTCCTCTACAACAACTTTGCGGTTGGGCTGTGGTTCTATGCCACTGATACTGTAAGAGGCCGTGCCGGTGTTGTCACTGGGGTCGTCGTCTCCAACATCGTTCACGTTGAACACACGCACTTGGAATTTAAAAGTATTCAGTCCCGGCTTAATGGTGTAGGGAATGTAGAAGGTGTGCACCTGGGACAGGGTGATGTTTAGGTTTTCATAACGATAGAACTCCTTAGAACTATCCGGCAACGTCACCTCTACATCGAAAGATGTGATAGGTGGGAAGCCCTCGTTCCGAATCGAGGCGCGCAATGCCACCTTGTGACCAACCAGCGCTTTGTCGTAATTGGTGATGATGGTTGGAACGGCAGGGATGTATTTGCCGGCTCCTACACCGGTAAGACGCGCGCGTATGATATCGTCTGGAATAACTACGCGCATATTGTCCAGCATAGCACCATAGAGCCAATCGCCCGCGTCGTCGTAACGGAACGCCAGCAGCACGTTAGATTCACCTGAGTAATCGGTAAGGTCTACCATAACCAATCGCCAGGTAGTGCTGCCATCGAAATTCTGCAGTTCTTTCCACGTGGTCCCGTTGTCGGTGGAGGCTAACAATTTTAAGGACTCTACTTTACCTTGATAGGAGCCCCTGATAAAAAACAAATCAAACAGAAGACGTAACGGTTGGCCGGCATAGCTATAGAGGTCCAAAGGTGCCAGTTGGATAATCTCATTCGACTTGTTACAGTTGCATTTGTCGTCGTTGGTGCCTAACACAAAGCCCGTGCGTGAAGGCACTGTGAAATACTGGGAAGAGTGGGCAGTAGTAGAAGCCACTTTCCAACCACCATCGGAAGCCGAGGTTTGTTGTGTCCAACCGGCAGGCAAAGAAGGTGCGCTGTCAAAATTCTCCGACCATATGACAGTACCTTGGGCCATGAGAGCAGTGCTCAGCAGGAGATAAAAACCCGTGAGAAGTAGTTTGTGGAGCATAACGAATAAAATTTAGTGAAAGAGCGACAAATTTAAATGTTCATTACTTCAGGATGAACATTTCTTGATTATTCCGTGATTTTTACAAGTAGACCTTACGCTATATCAAAACCTTATTGTACGGCAAGCAAAGCCGATGACTAATTTTGCGCCCATGGAGATTCAGCGATATGTAGTTCGGCCGGGATCGTTAAAGCACTTGACCTTACAAGATGATGCGCTTCTGCCGCCTCAGAAGGACGAAGTACAGGTAGCCGTTCGCGCCATTGGGCTAAACTTTGCGGATATTTTCTCCATTTGGGGCCTTTACAAAGCAGCGCCTAAAGAGCCTTTCACTCCAGGCTTGGAATTTGCCGGCGTGGTCATGGCTGTCGGTCCAGAAGTGACGCGCTTTCGCGCTGGCGATAGAGTCATGGGCATCACCCGCTTTGGCGCCTACACTACGGGTATCAACATCTCAGAAAAATACCTCGCACCCATACCGCCCGAATGGAACTGCTCCACGGCTGCCGCCTACTTAGTGCAGACAATAACGGCCTATTACGGTCTTTTTCATTTGGGCGCCCTACAGCCTGAGCAAAACATACTCTTACACAGCGTAGCCGGCGGTGTAGGTCTGCAAGCCCTCAAAATTGCTAAGGCACAGCGCTGTTTCGTTGTGGGTACGGTGGGAAGCGCCCAGAAGGTGGACTTAGCGCGCGCTCACGGTTGTGACTGTGTTCTGGTACGCGGGCCAAAATTTGAGCAAGAACTTCGTCACGCTTTAGGCCACCGACCCTTGCACTTGGTTTTTGATACCATTGGCGGGCGCTACTTCCGCATACCTTGGAAAATGCTGGCTCCTATGGGGCGCATGATTGTTGCGGGCTCTTCGCGTTATGCCAGCGTAGGCAACCGGCCGAGCTTCCTTCGCCTGTTGTGGCACTACCTAACCAGGCCTAAGATTGACCCTCAGGCATTGCCCGAGCAAAACCGCGGTTTGCTGGGGTTCAACCTCATCTACCTGTACGAGCGCATTGAGATGCTCCCGCCTATACTGGCGCATCTTGAGCAGATGCAGTTGACCCCACCACACGTGGGTCACTCTTTCTCTTTTGAGCAACTGCGCGAGGCTATTTTGCTGTTTCAGAGCGGAAAAACTGTGGGCAAAGTCGTAATACAGGTGGCGGCTCCCTGCTAAATTGATAGCATCCGACTTAAAATCGACGCACTAGGGCAAATGTCAGGCGTTCGCGCACGACGTGGCCAGTGGGGGCAAATAATTCGGCCAGTAAGATGTAAATGCCTGGACGGGCGGGGGTGCCGTCGTCCATATCGCCGTCCCAGCGCAGCACTCCCTCTGTGCCTATTAGTTGCTGGCGTATTAAATAGCGTATTGGAATACCATCGGAATCATATACGACCACGGTGGCGGCATAATCAGGGGCAGGTGGATAAAGTCGAATATCTAAGAAATCCTCGTACCCATCGCCGTCGGGCGACAGACGTGGAGCGGTTAGTCGAAGCACGCTCGCTCCAGAAGGCGGCAGTCCTACGCGTTGGCTGTTGGGCAAAGTAGGTGTGCCATTGCCGCCAGGCCTGCGCGCCGCCGATGTCCAATTCGAAGGGTCGTTTGAAGGGCCATCTGGGCGGATGCGCTCTAAGGCCACACCTTCCCGCTGCGAGGAAGTGAGCAAGGCGTTGTGGTAGGTATCAAAATAGACGAAAGAGTCTACCGTGACCTGTTGGCCATCTTCCGACCAAAACAGCGTGACGTTGCCTGCGTTGTCAGGTAGGGTAGGTAATGCCAAAGAGAACAGGCGCTCTGGTTGTGCCACAGGAAATCGTTTTCGGATGTCTTCAGGGTTAGGTGTAAAGACCAAGTACTCGCCTGGTAGCATTAGACGACGCAGGTTAAGGTTACGCGTATTGCTGCCGTCGTAAAAGTTTGCCAGAAAGAAGGTGCGTAGGTCAAAAATCTTATTGCTGCGGTTGTACAACTCTACATAATCGGCGCCGAAAGGCTCCGGGTTGAAGAGCACCTCGTTGACGACAATATCCGCCGGCTCAGGCGCTTGTGGCAGGCCCAGCAAAACCGTATCGGTGCGCGCAAGGGCATTGCCACTGCAATCGCGGAGGGTTGCTGTGGCCCACAGGCGATACACTGTGCCTGCTTGGAGCGGCTGTTGCAGATTGAGCAGGACGAGGCGCCGGCTGTCGTTTGAAAGCGCTGCGGTGCTTACAAATATAGGTGGATCTAAGCGGTAAGCCATTACATCCGCGACCGTATTACGGTCTAAGCCTTCGGAAAAGGTTACCTCAATGCGACGGTTATCCAAAGGAAAGGCCCCTTGAAGGCGAGGCGCTGTCGTGTCGGGCGTCGACTGAAAGACAGCATTGCGGAACCCTGGAGTACCTCCTGGCAACACCGGACAAGAAGCCCAGTTTTCTCTTTCCAGACAGGGAAGATTGGGATTGATGCGCTCTAACGACCAACCGCCATCGCGTTTAGCGCTGTTCTCATGCCAGTTGCTTGCATAATAGACACGATCAATGATACGCCCGGCAGTATCGGTCAAAATGAGCGTGTCGCTGGTATTGTTTAGAGATGGAAAACCAGGCACGGCCAGCGCCTTGTTGGTGAAAGGAGCTAATGCCGTTGCCCCTGCTGCAGTGGTGAGCACCACAAACGAATCCGGGTAGAGCACGTAAGCCGGCAAGCGACGTGGCGCTCCACCATCTGAAATAAAAAGGCCATTTAGGTCAATAATCCGCGCACTGCGGTTGTACAACTCCAACCACTCTACATCAGGTAATCCAACCGAGGGCGTCGGGTCAGCCATTATTTCGTTGATGAGTACGTCAAACTCTCCGGCAGATTCCGTTCGTAGAAAACTAAAAGAAGCACTCTGCAGGCCGCTGACGTTGCCCGCTTTATCAGCCACTTGTTGGCTTTGCACTTGATAAGTACCCGTAGCGAGAGGTTGAGCCAGTAGCAACCGCACTGTAGTATCGCCACTATCTAGTTGCGCTTCAACTACAGGCGGCTGACCTATCACCGTGTAATGTGCCGGCTCGAGGGCCGATATCGTATCGAGTTCCTCGTCAAACCTAAGCAGCACCGCTCTTCCATCCGCGTCGGCACTGGCCGAAAGCAGCACCGGTGGTGTTGTATCGGGCACGTCGGGCAAGATAAAAAGATTGTCGAAGAAAAACCTATCTCGTCGGGTGACCGTGTATAAACAGTAAAAACCAAAATAGCGTCCCACACCCGGCAGATGAGTAGCATCCATTGCTGTCCCTTGGGCAGAAAATGGGCTGTTAGGTGTGCGC